>NZ_NHRI01000010.1:0-184545 GCF_003129585.1 Shewanella sp. BC20
ACCCCGATAGTGACGGTGGCGGTGTTGGAGGAGGCACTGCCGTCGGTGATGGTGTACGTGAAGCTATCGCCCGCGGTGCTGTTCGCATTTGGCAGATAGTCCGTGGTGCCATCAGCCTTAATGAATAAGGTGCCGTTGGTCAGAGTGATCTGCATCCAGCCATCGCTACCCAAGTGGTCAGGGTCAGTACCGTTGGCACTGAAAGCGGCGCCATTGATGGTGGCGATGGTCAGCGTTGGGCTGTCGACATCACTGTCGACACCGTGGGTGGCGTCATTGTCAGTGATGATGTTCCCTGTCAGCAGAGTGTCTTCGGTGGCGGTGTAATTGTTGTCTTGCGCTACAGGCGCATCGTTAACCGCGTTCACCCCGATAGTGACGGTGGCGGTGTTGGAGGAGGCACTGCCGTCGGTGATGGTGTACGTGAAGCTATCGCCCGCGGTGCTGTTCGCATTTGGCAGATAGTCCGTGGTGCCATCAGCCTTAATGAATAAGGTGCCGTTGGTCAGAGTGATCTGCATCCAGCCATCGCTACCCAAGTGGTCAGGGTCAGTACCGTTGGCACTGAAAGCGGCGCCATTGATGGTGGCGATGGTCAGCGTTGGGCTGTCGACATCACTGTCGACACCGTGGGTGGCGTCATTGTCAGTGATGATGTTCCCTGTCAGCAGAGTGTCTTCGGTGGCGGTGTAATTGTTGTCTTGCGCTACAGGCGCATCGTTAACTGGCGTGACTTCAATCGTTAAAGTTGCGGTTGAGCCAGTGTTGGTGGTGTAGGTAATAACAGGAACTTGGCCGTTCCAGTTTGCATTGGGCGTGAAGGTGTAAGAACCATCGGCATTAATCAGTAATGAACCGCCTTCGAGCGTCACGGCGGTGCCTGCTGCAATGGTTTGTCCGTTAACCGAGTAGCTTACAACCGACAGTGTGTTGTCAATATCGCTATCGTTATCAAGCACATTGCCAGCAGCCACGGTATCTTCTGGCACGGTATTGCTATCGTTAGCTAATACAGAAGGGTCATCAACAGGGGTGACTTCAATCGTTAAAGTTGCGGTTGAGCCAGTGTTGGTGGTGTAGGTAATAACAGGAACTTGACCGTTCCAGTTTGCATTGGGCGTGAAGGTGTAAGAACCATCGGCATTAATCAGTAATGAACCGCCTTCGAGCGTCACGGCGGTGCCTGCTGCAATGGTTTGTCCGTTAACCGAGTAGCTTACAACCGACAGTGTGTTGTCAATATCGCTATCGTTATCAAGCACATTGCCAGCAGCCACGGTATCTTCTGGCACGGTATTGCTATCGTTAGCTAATACAGAAGGGTCATCAACAGGGGTGACTTCAATCGTTAAAGTTGCGGTTGAGCCAGTGTTGGTGGTGTAGGTAATAACAGGAACTTGACCGTTCCAGTTTGCATTGGGCGTGAAGGTGTAAGAACCATCGGCATTAATCAGTAATGAACCGCCTTCGAGCGTCACGGCGGTGCCTGCTGCAATGGTTTGTCCGTTAACCGAGTAGCTTACAACCGACAGTGTGTTGTCAATATCGCTGTCGTTATCGAGCACATTGCCAGCAGCCACGGTATCTTCTGGCACGGTATTGCTATCGTTAGCTAATGCAGAAGGGTCATCAACTGGGGTGACATTAATGGTTAAGGTTGCAGTTGAACCGGTATTGGTGGTGTAGGTAATAACAGGAACTTGGCCGTTCCAGTTTGCATTGGGCGTGAAGGAGTAAGAACCATCGGCATTAATCAGTAATGAACCGCCTTCGAGCGTCACGGCGGTGCCTGCTGCAATGGTTTGTCCGTTAACCGAGTAGCTTACAACCGACAGTGTGTTGTCAATATCGCTGTCGTTATCGAGCACATTGCCAGCAGCCACGGTATCTTCTGGCACGGTATTGCTATCGTTAGCTAATGCAGAAGGGTCATCAACTGGGGTGACATTAATGGTTAAGGTTGCAGTTGAACCGGTATTGGTGGTGTAGGTAATAACAGGAACTTGGCCGTTCCAATCTGCATTAGGGGTAAAGCTGTATGAGCCATCGGCATTGAGTACTAAGCTGCCACCTTCGAGAGCGACAGTTGTGCCTGCAGCAAAGGTGCTGCCCGATACTGTAAAGCTCACCACACTTAAGCTGGAATCGACATCGGTGTCGTTGTCGAGCACATTGCCTGTGGCGACGGTATCTTCAGCAACGGTATTAGTGTCGTTGGCTAATACCGATGGGTCATCAACTGGGGTGACATTAATGGTTAAGGTTGCAGTTGAACCGGTATTGGTGGTGTAGGTAATTACTGGAACTTGGCCGTTCCAGTTTTCATTCGGGGTAAAGGTGTAAGAGCCATCGGCATTGAGTATAAAGCTGCCACCTTCGAGCGCAACAACTGTGCCCGCCGCAAAGTCGGTTCCGTTGATATTAAATCCAACCACACTTAACACATTGTCGGCATCGCTGTCGTTATCGAGCACATTGCCAGAAGCAACAGTATCCTCATCGACCGTAATACTGTCGTTAACTAATACCGAAGGGGAGTCGGTTGCTACGGTTTGCTCTGGTGCGGCAGTTGTGGCTGCGGTGAACGTTTGTCCTGAGGTTGAATAACCAGATGTCGCTAAGGCTTCTGTGCCATCACGGGCTAAGGTGACATAGCCTGAGTTACCGTCACGGCCAGCTGGCGCATTACCAGCGGCGGTTTCTGGTAAGTTTTGGGTTGGATCCTCACCCGATGCAATGAGATCTTGTAATGCTTGGATTTCGTCTTGGGTTGCTTGGCCGCCGGCGTTGGGGGTGGCAGCAATGCTAGGCTCAACCTCATTGGATAACTTAGTACCATCATCAAAGGTGATTTCGTAGGTCGCATTTTCACCGATATGAAGCACAGCACCTTTGGGGAGTTGCTCGCCATCCTTAGCGGGTTGATTTGAACCATTAACCTCGACTTCGATCTGCCCTTTGACCAGTTTGAGCAAACCTTTCTTTGTTGTAATGATCGATCCCATAATAAGCTCCCAACACCTGATTGTGTTAATCCAAAGATGCACAAATCCAACAAATGTGTTGGATAGTGATACAAGTGATGAAATTTTAGCTTGGTACTAATAAGAAGTCAATTTTTTGACGCGACGCGATAACTTGCTATGACTGGGTTTTACGGAGAGTGGTGCGAAAAATTGGCGTTTAAATCTGCCTTAACTAGATGTGGTATCTTAAAGCAGAATAGACGCTGCATCTAGTACCTTTGTTTTATATATAGAAACATATTTATAACAAATTGATCTGTGTATAGAGATTAAAATTTTATGAATTCTGCTAAAACGGCGTGCAGGCAAGCTAAAACGGAAGTGATTGGTTAGATTTGAGGGGCCGCAACTCCGATAGGGGAGCTGCGGCTATAGCAAATTACAGGTTAACCGCCTGGCGATAACTTTGATTTGCGTTACCTTGTTCGCCGAGTTGTTCTTGAATACGGGCAAGCGATAACCAAGACGCTTGGCTTGGGGCGAGACGACACACATTCTGCCAGCAGGTTTTAGCTTCTTTCATATCGCGGGTTTGTTGATATAACAGCGCTAAGCACTTTTGGTAATCAGCATTATTCTCATGGGTGATTTCATGCTTGAGTAATTGCTTGCGGATCTCTTCGTCATGGGCGGTGACTATTTGTGGTATCACTTCTAACAGTGCCGACTCAGGCGAGCTACGTAGTTTTTTCGAGAGTAATTTAAGCGCTTGGTCTTTACGATTGAAGCGGCATAAGCCCATGGCGTAAATCGCTAAAAACTCAGACTGGTTACGTTCATCACGTGAAAGCCATTGCCAGCATTGCTCTAGGGCATTTTCCCCTTTAAGACTCGCTGCTTTTAACAGGGCGCAATGGGTTTCAACGCTGAGTGCATTTAGCTTGGCATCCTCTAAGATCTGCCGTTTCTTCAGTATTGGGAGCAACAGCTTAAGCGCCTCCCAATCTTCCTGCGCCCGGTACAACTCTAGGGCGAGTTTCAGCACAGGGGTTTTACTCTTGCTGGTTGGGGCTAACTTATCGAGTTCCGCTCTGGCTAAGGCGAGTTCCCCTTGCTTGAGCAAGTAACGTGTACGAGTAGTCGCTACCGCATTGGCCGTCATAGGCTGTGCTTCAGCGCGGGCAAGATATTGATCTCGCTCGGTGATTTTATTTTGATGTTGCGCAGCACGTGCTGCGGCAAACAAATTTAATGCTGGCAGTTCACCGTTGTCAGCCCCTTTAATCATGGCGCGTTCTGCCGCAGGCCAATCCTCTTCGGCAATGGCGAGTGCGCCGATTAGGGTGTGTTTCTTGGCGGAGCGGCGACGCCAATGCTGCGGGATAAAACGGCTGCGAAGCAGCAAATTAATCAGAGTGATCACTAGCCATTCCAACACTTGGAACAGGGCATAGAACACGATTAACATGATGATCCCAAAGACTAAACTGGTTTCAAGCTGGTAATCACCCGCGGCAATATACACATAGCCAGTATTGCCGACAATCCAAGGGCTGATACACAGGCCTATTAATATGATCCCAAGAAATATCAATGCCTTAATCATAGCTGTGGTTCCTCTGAAGAGGTGAGTTCACCATAGCTGGTTAACTGTAATAACAGCGGTTTAGCGGCAAAGGATTTCAGCGTAATAGGGTCAAGCTCCAATGTCGCCAGTTTGTCTATCTCGGCAATGGCTTCGCTGGTTGGGTGGGCTTGAACATCAAAATAGGTTTGGATCCACTGGCGCGCCATCATCAGTGATTGATGATAAGCCGCTCTATCATAGCGATAGAGTGCTAGTTGCGATTGCAGCAGCTTATGGCGAATATTCTCGACCAAATACCATTGTTGCTCCGGTGCGAGCAGGGCAGGCGCATCGGCGGTTCTGTGGCGAATGGTAACAAAATCTTGGGTTAACGCTTTCCAAGTTTTACTTAGGTTACTTTGCCAATCATTCAGATCGCCAGAAATGGTAGTATCTTCAGGGGCGCTTGCGTCAGCATCCGCGCGGCTGAGGGGCAACTTGTCGAGTTGGTCGATTAAGGCATCGAGAGCTAATACGCTGCCTTCAATATCCGCACTCTTAATGTTGGTGGTCGCGGCAATATCCTTGGCCAGCGCCTTACGGATTGGCAGTAAAGCAGGGTTATTCATTGCGGCAATGGTTTCGTCGGCTGACTTTAGTAAGTCGGTTGCCGTGCGTGGATCTTTTTCGAGCCAAAGCTTACGCCCCGCCATATTCACTAAGTATTCGGCTTCCGAGGCCATCCAGTGGGTTGGGCTACGTTGGGCCAGCTTATTTAACCTGTCTTGCAACTGATTTTGGTCCGAGGCGAGTTTGGCGAGCTCTTGGAAGGTTTTGGTATTTGACAGTTGTTGTTGCTCAAGCTGCGCAATGCGCTGATTCGGGGCGAGTAAGGCTTGTTGTAATTGATCCTGCAAGGCCTGATTTTTGTTGGTTTGCACTTGGATTTGCGTTTGAAGCTGTTGCTGCATTTGTTGATACAGCAAGTAGCCACCACCGAGGGTGCATGCAGTTAAACCTAATGCTAATAGTACACCGAAACGAATGGCCCAGGAGCTGCGATTCACTTGCACCACTTGGCGAGTCGCTTGGGTCGATTCGGGTTTGCTGGCTTGCGGCTTAGTGTCGGCAGGTTTGACGGCTTTATCTTCGAGCTGATTGACCTGCGGTTCAGACGCTTCGGTTTTTGCAGCAGCGTCATCGGTCTTGACCGATGGAGCGAGAACTGGGGTAGCCTGTGACTCTGGGCTTTGGGCGTCGTGCTTGTTGTTATCCATTTAACAGTCCTTAAAATCATGCTACTGCCGAAATTCGAGTAAAATCGGGCTAAATAGCGCTTAGAGTTTAAGGGCGTTTAGCACGGCTTTGCTGTTGGCGGCATTGGCATTGGTGACTTGGGTTATACCAAAGGCATGAGCTTGAGCTTCTACTCGGTTACTGGGGACTATGATATGACATGAGCGCAGCCATGCAAATAACTCTTTTGGCACTAGATTAATCAGATTATCCAGTACTTCACCACTCGTTATGACGATAGTATCTATCCCAAAGTCTCGCCATTGTTGGCTAACCGCGGCACCATCGAGCGGCGGGCAAGCGCGTTGATAGACTTCCCAATAGCGCACCTTCGCGCCTCTAGCACTCAGTTGCTCGGCGAGGGCTTCACGGCCACCGACGCCACGAATGATAGTGATATGTTTACCTTGGATATGTTGCAGTGCTGGCAGGGTCAGCAAGCCTTCCGTTTGCTGGCAATCGTCCGGTGCTTCGAGAGCCTCAATTCCCTTTTCTTGCAGCGCTTCCCAAGTCGCATGACCCACGGCGAAATAAGGCACGCTTGGCCAGTCTTTAACTTGGGCAGTATCGACTTTTAACGCAGCATCAGCAAAGCTCACCGCATTGGCGCTGATACAGATAACCATATCGACATCGGCTAGGGGATGTGAAGTGTCAGGTGGCCGCGGAGGCGTTGCCTCAACACAGAGGAGCGGGGTAACGCAGTGGTCGATACCCTTTTCAGTTAAGGCATCGACCATGGACTGATTGCGCCCCTCGGGGCGCGTCAGTAAGACTTTCATCGTCTTAGGCTTTTGCGTAAACAGCGTCGAGGATGCTTTTGGCGCCTTTGCTGAGTAGTTCTTCAGCCAGGGCCACACCGAGCTGCGTCGCTTCGGTCTTTGGACCTGTGATCACACCTTCGATGATTTCGCTACCATCGGGGTTACCAACGAGGCCGCGCAGCGTCATTTCATCACCGTGGATTTCGGCAAAGGCACCAATAGGTACTTGGCAGCCGCCTTCGAGGCGAGTATTCATGGCGCGCTCGGCGATCACGCGGTAGCGAGTCTCTAAGTGCTCTAAAGGTGCTAAGAGTGCTTTTACGCGTTCATCGTTAGTGCGGCACTCGATACCGACAGCACCTTGACCGTTGGCGGGTAAGGATTCTTCCGCAGAGATAAAGCTGGCGATACGCTCAGACAATTTCAGGCGGATTAAACCAGCAGCAGCAAGAATAATCGCATCGTATTCGCCGTTATCGAGTTTCGCGAGGCGAGTACCGACGTTGCCACGCAGATCTTTGATAATCAGATCTGGACGTGAGGCGCGCAGCTGACACTGACGACGTAGGCTTGAGGTGCCGACTGTGGCGCCAAGTGGCAACTCACTGATTGACTTATAAAGGTTAGACACAAAGGCGTCGCGCGGATCTTCGCGCTCACAAATCACTTCCAGTCCTAAGCCTTCGGGGAAATCCACTGGCACGTCTTTCATCGAGTGCACAGCGATATCGGCTTGGTCTTCCAACATGGCGACTTCGAGTTCTTTTACGAATAGGCCCTTACCACCAACCTTAGCTAATGGGGTGTCTAAGATAACATCGCCCTTAGTGCTCATTGGCAATAGCTCCACCACGATACCTGGGTGAACGCGTTCTAATTCTGCTTTAACAAATTCTGCTTGCCACATGGCCAGCGGACTCTTGCGGGTAGCGATACGTATGCGGTTTTCAGACATGCCTAGTTTCCATCCGAGATCTTAGTTGCGCCAATGCTAACATTGGCTATTCGTGAATGTAAGGAAGGCATATCGATTCTTTGAAGTCGGCGGCGTTCTAAATTGGCTAAAAGTGTGACGAACTTCTCATTTGGTTGCTCAACTTTGCAAAAGTGTTAACATGAGCACACTTCTTACTCGTGCTTAAGTGTCGTGTTCTTGGATGGATCAGCAAGGTCAATTTCCTGATATTGCAGAAAGACTTAATCAAGTTCGTATCGCACGAGCTTTAGCCTTGTTGTCGCCGCTTCAAAAGCATTTGTTCCGTTTGATCCCCTTTCTTATTCAGCAGAATAGCGTCCAGTATCCCGGCTTTGTCGATGCCGACACGCCGTGTGGGATCCAAGGTTATCGTCCTGATTCACTTGAGGCGCAGGCCTGTGATGTATTTAAGCTCCCCTTTATTGCCAATGAGGTTGAAAATCCAGTCTTTGAAGGCGTTTATGCCATGGGCAGCACGGCCAGTTTTGGCCAGAATGCCAAGAGTGATGTGGATGTATGGCTAGTGCACCATGCACAGCTGTGTGATGAGGACTTAGCCTTAATCAAATTAAAAGCCGAGCGTTTAACCGCTTGGTTTGCCGAATATCAATTTGAGGTGAATTTTTACTTAGTTCACCCGTTGCAATTTTCTGGCGATAAATCGCAGCGTTCCGGTTGCCAATCGTCGATGGCCCATGAGCACAGCGGCAGTACGCAACATTGGTTATTGCTTGAGGAGTTTTACCGCAGCCAAATTCGGTTAGCGGGTAAAACCATCGCATGGTGGCCCGATGCCAAGCTTAATCCTGAGCTGTTGTACCTAGGTAATGTGCACGAGCTACCGGCGAGTGAGTACTTTGGGGCGTCGCTGTGGCAGCTCTATAAAGGCCTCAATAAACCCCATAAGGCGTTGATAAAAGTACTGCTACTGGAAGCCTATGCGAGTGAATATCCCCATTCGCAGCTGTTGTGCGACAGGTTGTGGCAAAAGACCTTAGCGGGGGATTTTTCCACCTCTAACGATGCTTATTACGCAATTTATGAGGTCATCGAAGCCTATCTATTAAAGCAGAATGATAATCGTCGACTCGAGATTGTGCGCCGCTGTTTTTATCTCAAATGTGGTGTGTATTTGAGCGTCGCGGACCAAGGCAAAGACTGGCGCTACGCCAAAATGCAAAAACTCGTGCAAGAATGGCAGTGGCCCGACAGCTTGATTTCGACCTTAGATGACTGTGAGCATTGGCACAGCGGACAATTGAACTGGTTCAATGAACAGCTTAACGAGTTACTGCTGGCGAGTTACCAAACGCTGCTGCGCTTCGCCTCGACCCATGAGTTGAATGAGGGACTCAGGATTGAAGAGTTAGGGATGCTCACCCGCAAGCTGCACACTTACTTCAGCCAAGATGAAGATCAAATTGCTAAGTTAAATCTGCTTTGGAGTCGCTCGGTCGCCGAATCTGAAGTGACCATGGTGTCTAGCACTAAGGAAAACCAATATTACCTTTATCGCCAGGGGCCAAAACCGCAAAATCTGTTGGGCGAATCGGCGATATGTAAGGGGAAAACTCCCTCGGCATTGATGATCTGGGCCTGCTTGAACGGCGTGTCGACGCCAGAAACCAAATGGTATGAGTTTGGCCAGAGTAAGGTTAAGTCTCGGCGCCTAACCGAGGCGGCGCGGCGGCTATTGAACTTTATCGACCACGACTGGCGGGTGTCGAAACTCGACCTATGCCAGCCCTGGCATTTTAGAAAGCTGATTTTTGTTCTTAATCTCGACTGCGACCCTACCGTCCACTGGAATGGGCAAGAGATGATGGTCGATGTGATGAATGCCAACGTGTTTTCATTAGGCCGTAAGAAGGAAAATATGCTCGGCGCTCTCGATGCCATCTGCCTCAATAGTTGGGGAGAGTGGCAATGCCACCGTTTTGAGGGCGAAACCGCAGTATTGCAGGCGCTATCGTTTGTCACGCCGGGATTAAGGCGAGCGACCCATCCGGTGGATATGGATGTGATTAGCTGCTCACAAAAACTCAGGCCTCAGCTTAAGTTAGCGGTGAAAAACCTGCTGAAACAAACCGTGCGCCTATGTCAGCAGGTGCAACAATCGAGCACTTTAGTGCAGCCGCTGCAAATCAGTCATACCCGTTATGGGATATTCTTTAACCCATTGGGGATGGCGTATCAGGACTTGAGCGATGCCAAATCCTTCTATCAGCAGTTGTCACGCAGTCATTTGGTGCAATTGCCTCGGCCCGAGTTGGGCGATGATCCCTTTTCGAGTATGCCGAAAATTATTCAGAACTTTGCGGCTAAGGGAGCGATTCAATATTTCCTGCGCCAGCGGCCCGAAAGTTTGGATGTGTTTATTCTCGATGAAGATAATCAGCTCAGCCATTATGTGCAGCCGGGCTCGAATATGATGGAATTGGTGAACAAAGTGAGTCATCACTATGTGTTTGATGAGTATTATGCTTCGAAGGCGAGGTTTAATATTCCGCAGTTTTTCCATCTAGTGCGGGTCGCGGGCGAGTTGACTGTCATGCCCTTTGGGGTCGATATCAATAACGCAAACGTGGAGTTTTAAGCGGGAATCGCTCCCGCTTGTTAAAGCTGCACGCGCTTATTAGAAGCTCAGTGCGATACCGCTCTGGCGAAGGATTGAGTCCTGTACAAAGGGCATAAACTCGCCACCATTACGGCCATCAATCCATTTACCATCAACAAAACCAAAGTGATAGCCACCGAAACGGGTCGCAACCCAAATCTCATGCAAAGGCTCTTGTTTGTTGATGACAATTTTCGAACCATCGACAAATTCCAGCTGTAACACGTTACCGCTGGCATCAATATCGACATCGGCGTCTTGTTCATCAATTGCGGTTTCGATAGCGGTCTCTATCGCTTGGAACATGTCATCGGCGAGCTGGTGAAATTCTGTATCTGTCATGGCCATGCATTTCTGTCCTTTGCTTTCGTCAAGATGGGTGCGATTATAAGGCTATTAGTCACCAGATGCACAGATGTTGAGAAAAATGAGACTGTTTTTATTGTTATTGCTTGGTAGCCTATTCATTACAGCATGCGGTCAAAAAGGCCCCCTGTATAAATCCTCTCCCGCAGAGGTGAGTCAGCCTACAGAAATTAAGGCGCCGAAGAGTGAAGCACCCCCTGCCGACCCGGCGGAGCCTCAAGCTGAAACTGAAAAAACACAATAATAATCAGCATAATTACAACAAAGCGCAGTAAGGAACCGGACATTGGATCACTTTCTCTACCAAGACAATACCCTGTACGCCGAAGGCTGTCGGGTCAATGATTTAGCCCAGCAGTATGGCACGCCACTGTATATCTATTCCCGTGCGACGCTCGAACGTCACTGGCATGCGTTTAACAATGCGGTGGCCGACCATCCACATTTAGTGTGTTACGCGGTGAAAGCCAACTCGAACTTAGCCGTGCTAAACGTCTTGGCTCGTTTAGGCAGTGGTTTTGATATTGTCTCGGGCGGTGAGTTAGCGCGGGTGATTGAAGCCGGTGGCGACCCGGCCAAAGTGGTGTTTTCGGGCGTGGGTAAAACCGTTGCCGAAATGGAGCAGGCACTTAACCTCGGTATTTATTGCTTTAATGTCGAATCGAGCGCCGAGCTTGAACAGTTAAATCAGGTTGCAGGCCGCTTGGGTAAAGTTGCCCCCGTGTCACTGCGGGTGAATCCCGATGTCGATGCTGGTACGCATCCATATATTTCGACGGGTCTTAAAGAGAACAAATTTGGTATCGCCATGGATGAGGCCGAAGTCGTATTCGCCCGTGCCCATGCGCTGCCACATTTGCAGGTAAAAGGGGTCGATTGCCACATTGGTTCACAACTGACCGAGATCCAACCTTTCCTCGATGCGATGGACAGAATGTTAGCCCTTATCGACCGTCTGGCGGATCAAGGCATTGTGATTGAACACTTCGATGTGGGTGGTGGTCTAGGGGTGACCTATGATGATGAAACTCCGCCGCACCCTGATGTTTACGCCGCCGCGCTGCTCGCACGTTTAGGCGATCGCAAGCTCAAGTTAATTTTCGAGCCGGGTCGTGCCATTGCCGCTAACGCGGGCATTTTCGTCACTCAGGTGCTGTACCTTAAAGAAAACAGCGATAAGCGTTTTGCGATTGTCGACGGCGCGATGAACGACTTAATTCGCCCCGCACTCTATAGCGCTTGGCAAAATATCATTCCGGTAAATCCAAGAGATGAACAAGCGCAAGTATTTGATATCGTAGGGCCAGTGTGCGAAACCGGTGACTTTTTAGGTAAAGACAGACAACTTGCGATTGCGGCAGGTGATTTACTGGTTGTGCGCTCAAGCGGTGCCTACGGTTTTGCCATGGCCTCTAACTATAACACTCGTCCCCGTGCGGCCGAGGTGATGGTCGATGGTGACAAGGCTTATCTGGTGCGTGAGCGAGAAAAATTAGCGCAGCTCTGGCAAGGTGAGCAACTCCTGCCGTAAACTAGAAAATTATATTGATTCAGGCGCTTGGCTAGTTAATGGCGGCGCCTAGGCTTAAAGGATAAGTATCTTGATCCAATTCACTAAGATGCACGGACTGGGCAACGATTTTATGGTGGTCGATGGTGTCACGCAGAACGTGTTCTTTTCGCCTGAGCAGATCCGCCGTTTAGCCGACCGTAACTTTGGTGTCGGTTTCGATCAACTTTTACTGGTTGAGCCGCCCTATGATCCCGATTTGGATTTTCACTATCGTATCTTTAATGCCGACGGTGGTGAGGTCGAAAACTGCGGCAATGGCGCCCGTTGTTTTGCGCGCTTTGTTCGTAATAAAGGGCTGACGAATAAGAATAAAATTCGTGTAAGTACCTCTGCGGGTAAGATGACTCTACGCCTCGAACGTGACGGTACTGTCACTGTGAATATGGGCGTGCCTGTGCTCGACCCTAGCCAAATTCCTTTCAAAGCCAAGAAGGCCGAAAAAACCTATCTGCTGCAAACGTCGCAACAAACCTTTTTATGTGGTGCGGCGTCCATGGGCAATCCCCACTGTGTGCTCGATGTGGAAGATGTTGCTAACGCGAATGTCGCCGAGGTTGGTGCACTGCTCACTAAGCATGAGCGTTTTCCGCGCGGAGTAAACGTCGGCTTTATGCAGGTGGTGAACTCGGGCCATATCAAGCTTAGAGTTTACGAGCGTGGTGCGGCCGAGACTTTAGCCTGTGGTACTGGGGCTTGTGCTGCTGTGGTGGTAGGACAAATCCAAGGCAAGCTCGATCAACAGGTACGTGTCGACTTGCCGGGAGGCACCTTAACCATCAATTGGGAAGGTGAAGGCAAACCCCTATGGATGACGGGGCCAGCGCAGCACGTTTACGATGGACAAATTCAGTTATGACCGAGCCTTTGATGCCGCAGACCGATCTTCCCTTCGATGAGTTGATTATTCGCGAGTACCTACTCGATAACCCGGGCTTTTTTAATCGTTATCCCGAGCTGTTACTTGCGATGCGTTTACCCCATTCGGAGCGCGGCGCGATTTCCTTGGTCGAGCGTCGTCAAGAGTTACTGCGCCAACGGGTTGGGCAACTCGAAGAAGAAATCACCAGTCTGCTGGCGATGGCGGCGCGCAATGAAAAGATATTCCTCTTTAATACCGAGCTGTCTTTTAAGTTACTTAATTGCGTTAATTTAGAAGCCCTTAAAGAAGTGCTGGCCGATAGTTTAAAGACGCAGTTTAATTTTACCCATGTGCGTCTGATCAGCGTGTTAGATGCCGATGTGGAGATGCAAGCGATTTGGGCTCAGCGTCTGCGCAAGGATTACTACTTTGGTCGGTTAACCCAGCAGGAAGCGAAACGCCTGTTTGGTAGCGAAGTGGGTTCTGTCGCGTTAGTAAAGTTAGCCGATGAGATCCCGATGATTTTTGCCGTTGCTAGCCAAGATGCGGCGCATTTCCATCCCGATATGGACAATATGTTGCTCGAACAATTGCGCCGATTACTCGCACATATGCTGGCCAAACTTTAAGGTGCATGGTTCGCCTTACCTCAATTGCGTAATGATGAGGAGATGGAGATGACCCCGCAGTGTCAGTCCTATTTGCAGCAGTTTGAAACCTATATGCAGTCTGAGCGCCAGTTGTCGGCGCATACGGTTCGCAATTATATGTATGAATTGCAGCGGGGAAGCGAGTTACTGCCCGAGGGCGTTGATCTGCTCAATGTGGGTCGTGAGCATTGGCAACAGGTGCTTGCTAAGCTGCATCGCAAGGGCTTGAGCCCGCGCTCGCTATCATTGTGGTTGTCGGCCATCAAACAGTGGGGAGAGTTTTTATTACGCTCAGGCGTGATTGAACTTAATCCAGCCAAGGGGCTGAGCGCGCCCAAACAAGCCAAACCGTTACCGAAGAATATCGACGTTGATTCTATCTCGCATCTGCTTGCGATTGAGGGCAATGATCCGCTGACCCTGCGCGATAAAGCCATTATGGAGCTGTTCTATTCCAGTGGATTGCGCTTGGCTGAACTGGCGGCGCTGGATTTATCCAGTGTGCAATACGACCAGCATGAAGTGCGCGTTTTGGGCAAAGGCAACAAAGAGCGCATCGTCCCCGTTGGGCGTTATGCAATAGAGGCCATCAGTGCTTGGCTTAAGTGCCGCAAACAAATTTCCTGTGAAGATAATGCATTGTTTGTCACGGAGAAGGGCAAGCGTTTGTCCCATCGCAGTATTCAGGCGCGCATGAGCAAATGGGGTCAGGAGCAGGCGCTTTCTATGCGGGTGCATCCCCATAAGTTACGCCATTCCTTTGCGACGCACATGCTGGAATCCAGTGCCGATTTGCGGGCGGTGCAGGAATTATTGGGTCACGAAAACCTGTCGACCACGCAAATTTATACCAGTTTAGATTTCCAACACTTAGCTAAGGTGTATGATAACGCCCATCCTAGAGCGAAAAAACAACAGGATAAATAATGCGTTGTTATCTTAGACCCCAGAATATTCGTGCGATCAGCTTCGATCTCGACGATACCTTATACGATAACGAGCCTCACATTCTGAATGCTGAAGCCGAGCTAACACAGTTTTTGCATCAGGCTTTTCCGCTGACTCAGGCTTGGCAGCCGCAGCAATGGCGACTGCTCAAGTTACAGTTGCTGCAGCAAAATCCCGCCCTAGCCCATGACACCTCGGCGGCGCGAATTGCGACTCTGTATAAAGGTCTTTCGCTGCTCGGTTATAGCGAGTCGGAGGCAGAACGGGGCGCGCAGGAAGGTTTGGATTGTTTTTATTTCCATCGCAGCCATTTTCAGGTTTCAGACGAAGTCTTGGCGCTGCTCACGCGCTTATCGGCCCATTTTCGGTTGATTGGTATCACCAATGGCAATGTGGACGCACAGCGTATTGGCTTGAGTGAGGTGTTCGAGTTTGTGCTGCATCCTGGTAGTGGTGTGCGGATGAAACCAGCTAAAGATATGTTTTCACAGGCCTGTGAAAGGCTGGATATCGGTTTAGACGAACTGCTGCACGTTGGCGATAGTATGAATGCCGATGTTCGCGGTGCGCGCTTAGCGGGCTGCCAGTCGGTCTGGCTCAACCCGAGTTTTGGTCGCGTGGCGTCGCTGCCGATAGCAGCCCTATTACCCCATATGGAAATTGCGACCCTCGATGCTCTGCTGGAGATCTTGCTGCCTTAATTTGGTTTAAGGAAAGTTGAGCTAAGTTATCCGCTGAATTAAGCGATAGCTTAAGGTGATAAGGATCAAAGATTGCTTCACGGCTTTGCCGTAGAGTGTTCGATATCTTTCACTCGGTTGTTACGCCATCACTGTCAAGGAACTGCTATGGTGCGTTTAAGTCTGTTGCTCCTCTTGAGTCTATCGTTTATTGCCCCTGCGTCGGCGCACGAAATCCACTCCGGTGGTGGTTTTATGGCGGGCTTTAATCATCCCGTTTTAGGCTTTGACCATCTCCTTGCCATGTTGAGTGTGGGCATGCTCAGTACGCAATTGGGCGGCCGCGCCATTTGGACTGTGCCCTTAGCCTTTGTGTGCTTTATGTTGGTCGGTGGCATTTTAGGCCTGTATGCGATTCCGGTGCCCTTTGTCGAAATTGGCATTGCGCTATCTGTCTTATTGCTTGGGCTGGCGATAGCTTTTGACCGCCAACTTCCGCTGTTATTTGCCATGGCCTTTGTGGGCGTGTTTGCGATTTTCCACGGCCATGCCCATGGGATGGAAATGCCCGAACTCGCCAGTCCCATACTCTATGCTTTCGGTTTCTTGTTTGGCACTGCGGTCATTCATCTTGGTGGGGTCATGTTAGGATTAGGCATGCAGCGCGTGACGGGCCAGCGCAGCTTAATGCGGGTATCGGGCGTAGCGATTGCCGCTATGGGTGGATATTTACTCGCAGGCTTTTAATGGCTTAACGCGCCTTGAGTTGCTTAGTGCAATGATGGGCGCGGCGCAGCATTTGCGTGACTTGTCTTCGGCTGGCGTGCATGTCGGCATCCCCAACGCGAAAATAAGTCCCAGTATAAGGATCTGTGCCGATAAACACGGGCTTTAGGTGTTCTGGCGCGAGTGGCACGCGAATCCTTATCAGCTTTTTATTCATAATTTCAATTAGCTGCACATCAGAAATCGCTAGGATATTATGGCTGGTGCGGCTTGGATCATCGAGGATTTCCCAAAACTCCTGTAACACGGGCAGGGGATTCGGAATGCCTTCAATGGTGAAATGCCCATGTTCTTCACGTACCCCGAGGATAATTTCGCCACCTAAGGTGTTAGCGAAGGAGCTATAGGTCGCCCAAATATCTTCGGGGAGCTGACCTTGACCATCGCGTCCCCGCGCGAGTTTGAACTCCACTTGGGCGGACTCATGCAGTGAACCAATATCATCGAGTGCGAATGTTGGGTATGTCATGGCGGCGGCTCCTTGCGTAGCACACCACTTTTTGTAACACGCCAAAATAACAAAGGCCAGCAGTTGTGCTGGCCTTTGTTGTGAATCAGCAGTCTGTACTAGGCGAGTTGTAGCGCCTTAGGGAAGAGAATGTTGTTCTCTAAATGGATGTGTCGGTGCAAGTCTGCCTCAAACTCGACCAGAGTCGCGTAACAAACGCGCCATGTAGTGCAGGCGTATTCCGGCGGCGTAAAGTCATTGGTTAACTCGTGTAGCTTTTGCAAAATTTGCCCAGCTTCTTCGTGCTCGTATTGCATCGCATTGATGGGGTTGCCTATATGGCCGAAGCAACCTTGCACTTGTTCACCTTGGCTCATGGCGCGGATCGCGGGGAAGAGGATATTCTCTTCCTTCATCAAATGCGGCATTAAGTCTTCAATTAAGGCGCGCACCCAGCCAGCGAAAGGAATGATCTCGGCATAATGCTCACCATGGGCGCGTACCATTTTCTCTGAATATTCGAGCAATAACGGCGCCTTAGCGCGAACATATTGATGGTGTGTGCGCTCGATATAATCGATCAACTGGTCGAGTGGCAATTGATTGAGTTCATCTTCTTTGGCTCCCGAGTGGGAAACGGCCTCCAATGCGGCGACGACTTGCTCAGGATTGGCCTCTGCTCGCTCGCAGGCATTGGCGAGTGCTCGACCACCCCCGCAGCAGAAATCGATACCAAATTGGCTAAATACGTGGGCGCGGCGAAAATCCTCTGCGACCAATTCCCCCACTTTGCGTTCAAGCCATGGGGTGATTGAGGCTGACTGTACTTCAACTGGGTTTTCGGATGAGAGATGGGCAGATAACATAGCAACACTCCAAAGCGAGAATAATTTTACATGCATAATATTTGCAGCTTTATGTTCGAGCAATAAAACCTGACTAAATTAGTCGGGCATATCACATTTCATGCAGTGAAATATCTCTAAGGGAGTAGCAAAGTTGCCTTAAGGTCAGCGCGGTTCTATTACTTTGCTGTGGCGGGGAATTGTCGCTAATAAAGCAAAAAGGCGAGTCATTGCTGACTCGCCTTTTTAATACAACAGCTTAATCCTTGCGGATTAGTTCATGCCGTATTTCTTTAATTTTTTACGCAGAGTACCACGGTTGATACCTAGCATGTTTGCTGCGCGGGTTTGGTTGCCGCGAGTGTGTTGCATGATGATGTCAAGCAGAGGTGCTTCAACTTCACTTAGCACCATTTCATACACTTCTTGTGCTTCCTGACCGTCCAACTGTGCGAAGAAGTTAGTTACGGCACGCTTAACAGCGTCACGTAATAACTGGGGCTTGATAGTGCCGTTTGCGGTTTCGATTTTGCCAACGGTAAGCTGGTGAACTTCTGTGTTAGTTGTCTGATCAAACATTCTATTCTGCTCTTTATTAATTCTGTACTAATTCATCAAAATAATATTCCACCAGGGAATACTGTTCTGCAGCGGTTTCCAGCTGATTAAAGTCAGCCCGGAACTGGCGCTGATCCTCTTGGTCTAGGTACCATCCAATATGCTTTCTGGCGAAGCGGATACCCTTATATTCACCATACAAATCATAAAGTTTGGTGAGGTGTTCCAGCATCACTTGACGCTGTTCAGCCACCTCAATGGGCGCTAGCTTATTACCCGTATCCAAGTAGTGCTGGATTTCTCTGAAAATCCAAGGCCGTCCTTGAGCACCCCGTCCTATCATCAGAGCATCGACACCGGTATAGTCCAGCACGAAGCGGGCTTTCTCCGGACTGTCGATATCCCCATTCGCGACAACAGGAATCGAGACATTCTGTTTAATTGCTTTGATGGTGTCGTACTCGGCGTCGCCTCTGTACATGCATTGTCTCGTGCGGCCGTGAACGGCGAGCGAGGCGATACCACAATCCTCAGCAATCTGGGCGATTTGAACACCGTTCCTGTGTTCAGGCTCCCAGCCTGTGCGAATCTTTAACGTGACAGGCACCTCTACTGCAGCGACCACGGCTTGTAAAATTTCTTTCACTAAGGGTGGATTTTGCATTAGGGCAGAACCTGCCAGCTTTTTATTCACTTTTTTTGCCGGGCATCCCATATTGATATCAATGATGTGGGCACCTTGTTCAACGTTGAACTGGGCGGCCTGCGCCATTAACTCTGGATCTGCACCTGCAATTTGCACTGAGCGAATACCTTCCTCGCCGGAATGCGTCATACGCTGGCGGCTCTTATCTGTATCCCAAACTTCAGGATTCGATGAAAGCATCTCGGAAACCGCTAAGGCTGCACCATAACGAAGACAGAGATTACGGAAAGCTTGATCGGTGACACCTGCCATTGGTGCCACGATCAGCTGATTCTTCAGTTGATAGGGTCCAATCTGCATTTACTGTTTCACCTTAGCTCTTCAAAGGGGCGCTATAGTAGCCCTTTTTATTGGCCGTGAAAAGGTCAATAAATGACCTAGGAGCAATTTTTTTTCTTGACTTTTTAGCCTTGAGAAGTCATCGACAAAATAAGCCTAAGCCAGTGGTGGCGCATGTTGCGCCACCCTTTAGCGTTATTTGCGCTTACCTGTCAAGCGGCTCCAATCTTCTTTGTGAGCCGCTTCGTCCATGTCGAACCATTGGCTATAGAAGTCAGAGATTTCTTGCGCTTGCTCTTTAAGCAGTCCTGAGAGGGCTAATTTACCGCCAGATTTGACGCGCTCGGCGATAAGGGGGGCAAGTTCACGCAGTGGGCCTGCGAGAATATTGGCAACTAACACATTGGCCTTAAGATCGGCGGGTTGATCTTCTGGCAGATAAAGTGCCAATTGGTCGGCAACATCGTTACGCTCGGCATTGGCTTTAGAGGCTTCGATGGCTTGATAGTCGATATCGATACCTGTGACCTTTTTTGCGCCCAGTTTCAGCGCCGCCACGGCGAGAATGCCTGAGCCGCAGCCAAAGTCGATCACTTCTTCATTGCTGAGATCTAAGCTATCTAACCACTCTAAACACAGTGCTGTCGTTGGGTGAGTGCCTGTGCCGAAGGCCAGGCCCGGATCTAAGATCACGTTCACTGCGCTCGGGTCAGGGACTTCACGCCAGCTTGGGCAAATCCATAGGCGTTTACCGAATTGGATTGGGTGGTAGTTATCCATCCACTCACGAACCCAGTCTTTATCTTCAATTTGCTCGATTTTGTGGCTGAAATGCTCACCTAAAAACGGCAAGGTTTTTAGCATCTCGATAGTCGGTGCGAGATCTGTGTCTGCCTCGAATAGGGCAACCACAACGGTATCTTGCCACAGAGGGGTTTCGCCCAGTTTAGGCTCAAAAATTGGGGTGTCTTTACCATCTTCAAAGGTAATAGAAACGGCGCCTTCTTCCATAAGTAAGTCGCTGATGGTTTCAGCATCGTCACTGTTAGTGTTAATGCGAAGTTGGATCCAAGGCATGGGTAAAATCCTGTGGCTAGGTTTAAAAAATATCGCGCTATTGTATACCCAAACTGCGCTAATTTGCAGAATTCGATGGCAATTAAACGTTAGTGATGGTGAGGAGGTGGATTGAGGGATTCGTGCTAAGAATCTAGGGTGTTTTGGGTAGTAAACGAGGTTTATTTCAGCATTGACAAGGAGTTAGCTTGTCAGCTGTTGGTTGTACGTAAAATCGAACCGCTCGTTTCGATTTTTAATATAAAGCCATGAAATATAATGGTTAATTGGTTTTACCTTTGTTTTGTTTTTACGACTTTTTTGTGATCCTCTTCTAAGAGTTGACGCTTATCCCGTGAGTTGCCTCACGCTTTAAATCTGTGACACTCAGCCGCGTTTTTTGTTGCTGCTATGGTGTAGTTTGCAAAGAGGCGTCAACAAACCATTAAAGGGTAAAAGCAAGATGACAAGCGTAACGCGCGTTCACACTAGCGTGAAAACACAGGGGATAGGTCACCCTTGGTCGGCTAAGGCCGATAGATTACAGAGCGCGACTGGTATTATGCTGGGCTGCTTTCTGTTGTTACATATGCATTTCGAGTCGAGCATTCTGCTGGGTAAAGAGGCCTTTTACCATGTGGTGCAGTTGCTCGAAGGCGGTATGTTTAGCAGTACGGGCCATGGCTTTCCGATTGTCACTAAAGTCTTCTCAGTGTTTATGCTGCTGGTGGTGATTTTACATGCAGCCGTTGCTCTTAGGCGGTTTCCGGCGCAGCTTGGGCAGTGGCGAGCGTTGCGATCACATTTAGGTGGCATTAAACATCGCGATACCCATGCTTGGTTTTGGCAATTAATCACGGGTTTTATTTTGTTTTTCCTAGTGCCTGTCCACCTCTTTACCATGATCTTAAATCCTGAAATTGGTCCACATTTATCGGCCGAGCGTGTCTATCACGATAATGCTTGGTTGCTCTACGCCCTGTTGCTGCCCGCAGTCGTCATCCACGCCATGATTGGTTTATACCGAGTGGCGGTTAAGTGGGGCATCACGACCCTGCGCTCCGGCTTACGTAAGCTTGCTAAGGTATTGATTATCTACTTGTTGTGCTTAGGTTGCGCGAGCTTAGTCTCCTATATGTTTATCGGTAGTGAGCTAAGTGTGCCGGTGCAGCCTTACGTGCCCCATTGATTGAAATCCAATTCTGCTGCGTTTATCCCTGATGGATTTGGGCGCAGCAGGATTTTGTTTCGCTGCTAATATTTAAGCATTCGATTAATTATTCGCCTCCTAGTTGATCTAACTCAGGTTTTTTGATGGATTTGTGAGCGATATTAATTTTCGAGGACAACTTATCAAGCAGGGCTCTTAGGAGCCTGCGGCGCGAGGCGAAAGTAATGGCAATCAAACTAAGTATAAAAAAATGGAGTGCGTGGCTGGATTTAAGCCAGAGTTTGTCGGGTGTCATTCTGGCGGTGTTTTTGTGGACCCACTTAGTGCTGGTGTCATCCATTTTATTGGGTGGCGATGCCATGAACTGGGTGGCTCGCACTATGGAGCTGAGTTTTCTCTCCAGTGACGGCCATGGCTATCCCTGGGTGGTGACTTGTATTGCTGTGGGGATCGCCGCCCTAGCATTGGTGCATGTGATTGTGGCACTGCAAAAGTTACCCATGAGTTTGCGCCAGCAAAGAGCGCTAAAACAACAGATGCAAGTGATCAATCACAGTGATACTCGCCTCTGGCGTTGGCAGGCCATTACGGGTGTGGTGATCCTGTTATTGCTGCCAGTGCATCTGTGGCTTATCGGCTCGGCGCCAGAAACCATAGGCCCGCAGGGCAGTGCAGAGCGGATTTGGAACCAAGGCGTGTGGATGGTGTATCTGCCGCTATTGCTGACGGTGGAGTTACATGCAGCCATCGGAATTTACCGCGTAGCACTGAAGTGGGGCGCGGCGCGGGATCTCAATAGTCGCAGCCGTTTACGTAAGATTAAAACCATTGTGAGTATCGCGTTTGTCACTGTAGGGATTGCCTCCTTATTGGCATTTTTACCCCACGCGAGTTAAGCGAATATAACAAAAGAGTGTTGTCCTAAAACAATAACAGCAGTACCCGTTAAGGAGCTGGCGTGAAACTGATTTATACCGATTCATTAGTGGTTGGTGCCGGATTGGCTGGCCTGAGGGTGGCCATTGCCTCTAAAGAGCGCGGGTTAGATACCTTGGTGCTATCACTTATCCCCGCTAAACGTTCTCACTCTGCGGCGGCGCAGGGCGGAATGCAGGCAAGCCTTGGTAATGCAGTCAAAGGCATGGGCGATGATGAAGACGTGCACTTTCAAGATACGGTGAAAGGATCGGACTGGGGCTGCGATCAAGAAGTCGCCAGAATGTTTGCCCATTGTGCGCCTAAGGCGGTGCGTGAATTAGCAAACTGGGGTGTGCCTTGGACACGTGTAACCGCAGGCCCGAGGGACGTCATTGTTAACGCACAAAAAGTCACCTTGCAGGAAGCCGAAGAAGCCCACGGTCTGATCAATGCCCGTGACTTTGGTGGCACCAAAAAGTGGCGCACCTGCTACACCGCCGACGGTACCGGCCACTCCTTACTCTATGCCATGGATAACAAAGCGATTTCGATGGATATTCCTGTCCACGAACGCGTCGAAGCGCTGGCGATTATCCACGACGGTCAACGTTGCCACGGGGTAATTGCCCGCTGTTTAATCACGGGCGAGTTGCGTGCCTATGTCGCGAAATCGACCACTATCGCCACCGGTGGCTATGGCCGCATTTATGAAGTCTCAACCAACGCGATTATCTGCGAGGGTATAGGTCAGGCGCTGGCGCTCGAAACGGGCGTTGCGACCCTTGGCAACATGGAAGCAGTACAGTTCCACCCAACGGCGATTGTGCCCGTGGGGATTTTAACCACAGAAGGTTGCCGTGGTGATGGTGGCTTGCTGCGGGATAAAGACGGTTATCGTTTTATGCCTGACTATGAGCCAGAGAAGAAGGAGCTGGCGTCGCGGGACGTGGTGTCTCGCCGTATGACTGAACATATGCGTAAAGGGAAGGGCGTCGATAGTCCCTATGGCCCACATTTATGGCTCGATATCACCCTGCTTGGGCGCAAGCATATCGAAACCAACCTGCGTGAAGTGCAGGAGATTTGCGAGAATTTCCTCGGGATTGACCCTGCGAAGGATTGGATCCCCGTTCGTCCAACTCAGCACTATTCCATGGGCGGGATCCGCACTAAGGCAACGGGCGAGAGTCCGCAGCTTAAGGGCTTATTCAGCGTCGGCGAAGCGGCCTGCTGGGATATGCATGGCTTTAACCGCTTGGGCGGTAACTCGCTCGCAGAAACTGTGGTGGGCGGCATGATTATCGGCAAATATGTGGCTGATTTTTGTGAGAATAATAGCCTTGAAATCGACACTCAGCTTGCCGAAAAATTTATGCGGCAGGTGCAGACTGAAATCGACACCTTAGTCGATGGCGAAGGCCATGAAAGTCCCTTTGAACTTAAACGCGAAATGCAGCAGATTATGATGGATTACGTGGGGATTTTCCGTAACGGCCCAGAGCTTGATAAAGCGGTGACTGAGCTAAAGGCGCTGCTTGAACGGTCACGTAAGCTCGGAGTTAAGTGTAAGAAACGCCACGCTAACCCAGAGCTGGTAGAAGCGCTAAGGGTGAAGCGGATGCTCAAGGTGGCGTTGACTGTGGCCTGCGGCGCTGCAGCACGTACCGAGAGCCGTGGTGCCCACGCCCGTGAGGATTATCCGCAGCGTAATGACAGAGACTGGCTCAACCGTACTCTCGCCAGTTGGCCCGATGCCGAGGCGTTGGCCCCCGTTTTAAGCTACGAGCCGTTGGATGTGATGAAGATGGAGCTGCCGCCGGGATACCGGGGTTATGGTATCGATAATGCCATCGCACACCCGGATACAGCCAAACGCGAGCAACAAATTGCCGAGATTTTGGCAGGGCTGGGTGACGATGCCGATCGTTATCAACGCCAAGCGGCGCTGATGCCATTCGAGCTGCCGCCGAGCTTACAAGCTAAAAATGAACGTTTAAGCGATACCTTACAAAGACCATCAGCCAATGTGCTAGGAGAAAAATCATAATGAGCCAAGGTCGCCAGTTAACCTTTAATATTTTTCGTTATGATCCGCAGGAGCCAAACGATAAGCCGAAGATGGTGCGTTATCAGCTCACCGAAACGCCGGGCATGACGGTATTTATTGCTCTCAATAAGCTCAGAGAAGAGCAAGATACGTCGTTGCAGTTTGACTTTGTCTGTCGGGCGGGGATTTGCGGTAGTTGTGCCATGGTGATCAATGGTTTCCCAACCTTAGCTTGCCGCACCTTAACCGCCAAATATCCCAAGGGAGAAATCACCCTGATGCCATTACCTGGCTTTGAATTGATTGGTGATTTATCGGTTAACACGGGTAAGTTTATGCGTGAACTCGCCGAGCGCTTGAAGCTGTGGTTACACCCCAAAGCGAATGATATCAGTATCCATCGCCTCGAAGAGCCTATGGCGCCAGAGGAAGCGGCGCGGCTCTATGAATTAGAGCGCTGCGTCGAGTGTGGTGTTTGTGTGTCTGCCTGTGCCACTAAACAAATGCGTGAGACCTTTGTTGGGGCCGTAGGCATGATGAAAATCGCCCGTTTTGAACTCGATAGCCGCGATGCGCGCACGGCTGAAGATTTTTACCATGTGATTGGCAATCAGGATGGCGTGTTTGGTTGTATGACCTTGCTCGGCTGCCAAGACAACTGTCCGAAGGATTTGCCCCATATGCAGCAGATAGCCTATCTGCGCCGCAAAATGGCGATGACCTTAGTTTAATTTCTGTTAGCTGTTTGATTCAAAAAGCAAAGCGCCTGATTAGGCGCTTTTTACTTGGTGAGGTTAGCAGGCATAGGCCTTGTTAATGCTCGCCTTGTCCATGATAGCGTTTGAGCTAGTCACAAAGTCGTTAAAGTGCGGGCTTGCCATATGCGCATCCAAGGCTGCTTGGGATTGCCACACCTCATACATCCAAAACTGATCGGCATCCTCTATGGATTGGTGCAACGTATATTCTAAGCAACCGACCTCGGTCAGGGTTGCTTTAACCAGTTGCTTAAGGACGTGAGACAAGGCTTTGCCTTGGCCAGAACGAGCTTGAATTTGTGCAAAAACTGTCACTTTCATTGGCTAAATCCTTCGAGCACGATTTTACCTATGGCCTTACCCGACTCTATTTGTGCATGCGCTTTAAGTAAGTTTTGCGTATTAATGGCGCCATAGTGCTCACCAAAGGTACTTTGAACTGTGCCTGTATCAATCAGCTCGGCGATACGATTGAGCAGATGATGCTGGGCAATCATGTCTTCGGTTTGAAAGAGGCTGCGGGTAAACATGAGCTCCCAATGTAGTGACAGGCTTTTAAGTTTAAACTTCATCACGTCCAGTGGGCCGACGGGATCGTCAATGAGCGCCAGCTTACCTTGGGGTCTGAGGACTTTTACGATTTCGTCAAAGTGCTTATCGGTTTGGGTTAGGCTAATCACATGGGTGACATCGGCAATATCCCACTTCGCCAGTTCCTGCGAGAGTGGCTGTTGGTGATTGATAACCTGATCCGCGCCTAACTTTTTCACCCAAGCGGCAGATTCGGGGCGTGATGCTGTGCCAATTACCTCGGCGCCAGTTAGCTTGACCGCCAGTTGGGTGATGATAGATCCTACACCTCCAGCGGCACCGATAATCAAAATTCGCGCATTCGTGGCCGAGCCATCCTGAGGTAAGCCTAAGCGATCAAACAATAGCTCCCAAGCCGTAATACTGGTTAGGGGCAGGGCGGCAGCCTGGGCATTGTTTAAGGTTTGCGGTTTATGGCCCACAATGCGCTCATCGACTAACTGATATTCGGCATAACTGCCGCTGCGGCTAATATCGCCGGCATACCAGACTTCATCGCCCACCTTAAACAGGCTCACCTTGTCCCCCACGGCTTTAACGACTCCGACCGCATCCCAACCGAGGATTTTATATTCCCCTGCTGGAGCTGAGCTTGATGCGCGGATTTTGGTATCGACGGGATTAACGGATATGGCTTTTACCTCAACTAACAGGTCAAAACCTTGCGGTGTAGGTTCGGGTAAGCTGATGTTTTGTAATGCATTGGGTGCATCGACGGCTCCCGCGGTTTGATAACCTATGGCTTTCATCTTGATTCCTCGCTTGCGGCTGGTGTCTGTACTTGTCAATGGCAACTATTGTGTGGAATATTAAAGCCTAGATAAACGGGGTAAACTTTGTAATTTTTTCAAAGGATTTTTGAAAATCATGCTGCTGAATGATCTCGCACTATTTGTTCGCGTTGCCGATTGCGGCAGTATTTCAGCTGCTGCGGTTGAAATGGAACTCTCGGCTGCATCGGCGAGCGCAGCGATTAAACGGCTTGAAAAACAACTCGATACTAGCCTATTTGTACGTACGACCCGAAGCCTGAGATTAACTGCTCAAGGTGAGCGCTATCTTATTCATTGCCGACGCGCTTTGAGTGATCTCGCCCTCGGGGAGCAGGCGATTGCCAGCGATAAAGGTAAAGTCTCTGGCACCTTGAGCCTGTCGGTTTCATCCGATTTTGGGCGTAACTTATTTGTCCCTTGGCTCGATGACTTCCTGTTAGATTTTCCGCAGCTACAGGTACGGCTGCATTTGGGCGATAACATCAGCAGCTTTTACCACGATAAAATTGATGTCGCGGTGCGTTACGGTAAACCTCAGGACTCCAATCAGGTCGCTTTTCCGATTTGCTGCGCCGACCGATTGCTATGTGCTTCACCTGAATATCTCGCCAAGTTTGGCAAACCCGAAACCTTAGAACAGCTAGCGCAGCACAATTGCTTGTTTTATAAACTCGATGACCGCACCCATGATCAATGGCAATTTGAGCGTGATGGCCAGGAATTTAAAATCCGCGTGACGGGCAATCGCAGCGCCAATGATGCAGAAATTGCGCGTCGTTGGGCCGTAGCTGGTAAGGGTTTAGTGTTCAAGTCGAGCTTAGATCTGGCGGAGGATATTATGGCTGGGCGCCTTGTGCCCTTGCTACCTGAATATCGCGGTGAGTCGGTTAATTTATACTTAGTGTGTCCAGGGCGTGAGCATGTCACGCCCGTGGTGCTGTTACTTCGTGAAATGCTCAGGCAACAGACTCAAACCTTAAGTCGAGCCCTGGCGACGTACCTCAAATCTGAAACGCAGTTTAAATAACAATTGAATGCAGGAATCTAAGGGAGTTCATAAGTGGATTGCCTTCGTGATTTCCTCTTTGAAGAGGGCTCAACGCTCTGTGATTTAATCTTGTACTGCCAAACTCGGTGCAATAAAAAAGCCGCATTAAGCGGCTTTTTTGAAAGATTTGACCCTAAACCTAGATTAAGACTTAGCGCGTTTCATCGCGGTGAAGAATTCTTCGTTAGTCTTAGTCATCGCCAGTTTATCGATCAGGAATTCCATTGCGCTGACTTCATC
The DNA here is from genome assembly GCF_003129585.1 of Shewanella sp. BC20. Classification (NCBI taxonomy): domain Bacteria; kingdom Pseudomonadati; phylum Pseudomonadota; class Gammaproteobacteria; order Alteromonadales; family Shewanellaceae; genus Shewanella; species Shewanella sp. BC20. The sequence goes on from NZ_NHRI01000010.1 coordinate 27,487, forward strand.
CATTGGATTTAAGATCTTACGCAGGATCCACATCTTTTGCAGTTCATCAGGTGCGGTCAGCTTTTCTTCGCGACGAGTACCACTGCGGTTGAAGTCAATCGCAGGGAATACGCGTTTTTCAGCGGCCTTGCGTGACAGATGCAGTTCTTGGTTACCAGTACCTTTGAACTCTTCGTAAATCACTTCGTCCATTTTCGAGCCGGTATCAACCAATGCGGTGGCAATAATTGTTAAGCTGCCGCCGTTTTCGATGTTACGAGCCGCACCGAAGAAGCGCTTAGGACGGTGCAGGGCGTTGGCATCCACACCACCGGTTAACACTTTGCCCGATGATGGGATAACAGTGTTGTAGGCGCGAGCCAAACGAGTGATAGAGTCGAGTAAGATCACAACGTCTTTCTTGTGCTCAACTAAACGTTTGGCTTTTTCAATGACCATTTCAGCCACTTGTACGTGACGGCTAGCTGGTTCGTCGAAGGTCGATGCAATCACTTCGCCTTGAACTAGGCGTTGCATCTCGGTCACTTCTTCAGGACGTTCATCTATCAGCAGTACCATCAACACCACTTCTGGGTTGTTGTAGGTGATTGACTGAGCAATGTTTTGCAGTAATAAGGTTTTACCCGCTTTTGGTGGCGCGACGATCAGACCACGTTGACCCTTACCGATAGGTGAGCATAAATCCAGAATACGGGCAGTGATGTCTTCAGTAGAGCCATTACCACGCTCCATGCGCATACGTTCTTCTGCGTGGAGTGGAGTTAAGTTTTCAAAGAGGATTTTGTTGCGAGAGTTTTCAGGTTTATCGAAGTTAACTTCGTTAACTTTTAGCAGGGCAAAATAACGTTCACCTTCTTTTGGTGGGCGAATCTTGCCAAAAATCGTGTCGCCCGTTCGCATGTTAAAGCGGCGAATTTGGCTTGGTGATACATAAATATCATCCGGGCCAGCTAAGTAAGATCCATCTGCACTACGTAAGAAACCGAATCCGTCTTGGAGTATCTCTAATACACCGCCACCGAAAATGTCTTCGCCGCTTTTGGCGTGGGCTTTAAGAATAGAGAAAATAATGTCCTGCTTGCGAGCGCGGGCCATATTTTCGAGTTTCATATTTTCGGCTAGCGAGACTAGGTCGGATATCGGCGTGTCTTTTAATTCAGTTAAGTTCATGTTGGGGATCTTGTGTTACGCGACAAAGCTTACCGCGATCAATCAGTAAAGTTTGTGATTCAGGATAGTGATTGACGAGCGAGAAGTGGTTTAGTTAGAAAGAATCTGGTTATTAAAGTAGCACTAACAAAGCGGGGCGTCCAGAAATTTAGGGGTATTCCGGCACAATTAATTAAAGCTTGTGCCGGAGGTCACTCATAGCGACAACAAATTAGATTTGTGCGTCGATGAACTCTTTTAATTGAGTTTTTGACAGTGCGCCAACTTTAGTTGCCGCTAATTCACCGTTCTTGAATAACAGTAAAGTTGGGATACCACGAACGCCATATTTCGCTGGAGAAACGTTGTTTTGGTCAACGTTTAATTTAGCGATAGTCACACGACCTGCGTACTCTTCGGCAACGTCGTCAAGGATTGGAGCGATCATTTTACATGGACCACACCATTCAGCCCAAAAGTCTACCAATACTGGTAAATCGGCCTTTAATACGTCGTTTTCGAAGCTGTCGTCGCTCAGGTATATAATTTTATCGCTCATGATGTTCTCCAGTTTGGTTGCCATTGCTGGTTTGTTAATGGCTTACCATGTATATTGGGGCTGAAAAATAGCTTTTCAAGTTACCTTTTTACAATGTGGCTATTTCAAACGATCGAGTATCTTATTGCAACCCCAAATGGTATGCTTGCGCTATGAGCCAAACACATTTATCTAATCAAAAATTTGCCGACCTTCCTCTGCATCCAGAGGTTAAACAGGCACTTGCCGAAAACGGCTTTGAATTTTGTACGCCGATTCAGGCGTTATCATTACCCGTATTACTTCAATCAAAAGATATCGCCGGCCAAGCCCAAACGGGCACGGGTAAGACAATGGCGTTTTTGGTTGCCACATTTAACCATTTATTGTCGACGCCTGTTCCTGAAAACCGTCAGTTAAATCAGCCGCGCGCCATCATTATGGCTCCAACCCGTGAACTGGCGATTCAAATCGCGAAAGACGCAATTCTACTTGCCAAACACACTCACTTAAAGGTGGGGATTGTTTACGGTGGCGAGAGTTATGATGTTCAGCGTAAAGTACTCGATCAAGGTGTTGATATCTTAATCGGGACGACTGGACGTATTATTGACTATGTGCGCCAGGGTATTATTAGCTTAAATGCGATTCAAGCCGTAGTGTTAGACGAAGCCGATCGTATGTTCGACCTTGGTTTTATTAAGGATATTCGTTTCCTATTCCGACGTATGCCCAGTGCCGATCAGCGTCTGAATATGCTGTTTTCGGCGACGCTTTCGATGAAAGTGCAGGAGCTCGCCTACGATCATATGAATGATCCTGTGAAAGTCGAAATCGCCCCCGAAGAAAAAACCTCCAAGAATATCAAAGAAGAAATTTTCTATCCTTCCCAAGAAGACAAAATGCGTTTGCTGCTGACGCTGATTGAAGAAGATTGGCCAGAGAAGGCCATTGTTTTTTCAAACACTAAGCACAGCTGTGAAAACCTATGGTCTTGGCTTGAAGGGGATGGACATCGCGTTGGTTTGCTGACGGGTGATGTGCCGCAGAAGAAACGTATTCGCATTCTCGAGCAATTTACCCAAGGCCAATTAGATATTCTGGTCGCGACTGACGTTGCCGCGCGCGGACTGCATATTTCCGATGTTTCCCACGTCTACAATTATGATTTACCTGATGATTGTGAAGATTACGTCCACCGTATTGGTCGTACTGGGCGTGCGGGTAACAAAGGTGTATCGGTCAGTTTTGCCTGTGAAGAATACGCTCTGAATTTGCCTGCGATTGAAACCTACATCAATCACTCTATTCCTGTGAGCAATTATGACCGTGATGCCTTGCTGGAAGATATTCCGCCGCCGGTCAAAATTCATCGCAAGCACCCTGCGGGAGCACGCAATTTACGTGAACGCTCAGGTGCAGGGCGACCACAAGGTGCCCATCGTAGTGGTGGACGTCCACCTCGCCATGACAGGACGCGTAGACAGCCTTAAATGCCAACACCCGCTTATGCCGCCATTACTTTAGGCTCTAATAGCTTTAATATGCTGATCGCTAAGACAAAAGGCGGTCAGCCACACATTATTGCTAAATACAAACGTAAAGTAAGGTTAGCCGAAGGCATTGGCGAAGATGGTCATCTAACCGCAGAAGTGATGCAGCGTGGCCTAGATTGTCTAGCAATGTTTGCCCAAATGTTAGCGCTGCATAAAATCCATCCTAATCATGTCGCTGTAATTGCCACCGCGACACTGCGTTGTATCCATAATGCCGATGAGTTTAATCAGAAGGCGATTCCGCTCTTGGGTCATCCGATTGAGATTATCTCAGGCATGCGTGAGGCAGAGCTGATTTATCAAGGCATGGTGGCGACCACTTGCGGCCAAGGTCGACGTTTAGTGATCGATATTGGTGGCGCGAGTACCGAGTTTATTATCGGTGATGGCCACCAAGTTCAGTTTAAGACTAGCTTACCTATGGGCAGCGTGACCTTTAACCGCCGCTTCTTTAACAATGCCCCGTTGCAAGAGCTCGATTTCGACGATGCCAAGCAGGAAGTGTTGGAAGTCTTAGGTGAACATAGGCAAAGACTAAAAGATTTAGGGTGGCACTGTGTGGTGGGGGCCTCTGGCGCGGTGCAATCTGTGGTCGAAGTCTTAATGCACCGTAAGCAGTCTGAAATCATCACTTTAGCTGTGTTGAATCAGCTTAAAGCGGAAATCCTTGCCGAAGAACATGCCAGCCTTATGGGGATTCTCGGCCTAAGTACCGAGCGCGCACCGACATTTGCCGCTGGAGTGGCGATTTTACTCGCGCTCTTTGAATTCTTGGGCATTGAGCAGTTGGCACTATCGGGCGGCGCCCTACGTGAGGGGGTGTTAGTGATGCTGGCGCAGCGAATTTTAGAAGAAGCGATTTAACCTCAGCTCCATTTTAAAAAGATAAAGGCCGCCAAGTGTACACTTAGCGGCCTTTATTATTTAACTGATTGGATTACTTTAAGATTTCGACTAAATCTTTTTCGAGCGAGACGGTTGGACGCTCAACGATACGGCCAATTTCTTTACCCTGTTGTAGCACGATAAAGGTTGGAATACGTTTGAATTCGTATTTTGCCGCCAGTCCTTCTGGATCTTGCTTGCTGCGATCAACCCCAATATAAGTCACTTTGATATTGGGGTTAGCCACTTCTTCCATAATGCGAATAAAGCGTGGAGTTTCGCGATGGCAGTCTGGGCACCAAGTGCCGATGATGACGACGATTTCGGTTGGCTCAGCGATGTTCTTAAGAGGGGCTAAGGATGCGGTATCCACCTGATAGCTCTTGTAGCCCTCAGCAAACTCATTGAGATCTTTTATTAAATGTTGCGCTTCAACTACACCAGTTAAAATCACTTCTTGTTTCTCCTCGCTGCAGGTGGCAATCAAGCCCTGTTGTTGCTCTTCAAAGCCACAGCCGCCATTTGCTAGTACTTGGCAACTAAAAAATAACGCGGTCGTGGCGAGTAGTGCTTTGACGTTATTGTGCATGATATGCCCTCGAAATCGAAGAAGAATAATGAGTTTGCATTCAAACACTAATTTGCGCTTTCTAAAAGTTGCGGATGAATTTGCTGCAACCCAGATCACGTAACGCTAATGTAAAACCTAAATCTTGCCTGCAAAATAGTGGTGTTGTTACTCGGTTTGTGCCAATAACTTACTGAGGATCGGTTTATTGGCGTCGGGGAAGTCGTAACTACTTAGCTCATGTTTATTGACCCAAGCAATCTGTTGCCCTTCAAGCCCTTGCGCTTCTCCCGTAAATTCACTCACAGTGTGAATATCGAGTAACACTTGTTTATCGGGATAATCGTAGCTTAGCGCCATAAAAGGCTCGCTTGCGCTGACGATTAGCGCGACTTCCTCTTTTAGCTCACGAATCAAGGCTTGGGTGACGGTTTCGCCCTGTTCGACTTTGCCTCCAGGAAATTCCCACTTACCGCCTTGATGTAAATGCTCAGGGCGCTTAGCGAGTAAGATTTGCCCGTTAGGGTTGAGGATAATGCCGACGGCAACATGAATGCGTTTTGTCATAAAATTCTGCTTATAAAGGGCTGATTATTGAGTATTACTCTTTGAAAAAGCTTTCTTCGTCGTAACCGAGTTCCTCTAATGCGTCGAGGTCAAACTCAGATTTGACCGGAATAGCATGTTTTTCGGAGGCCCAATCGCCGAGGTCAATCATCTTGCAGCGCTCGCTACAAAAAGGTTTGAATTCGGATTGTGGAACCCATTCTACTGGGGTTTTACAAATGGGACAGTTGACGGTTAACGGCATAATAGACTTCTCCTTAGCAGTCGACTGAAATAACAAGGGAATCGCTGAGAATCGCAAATATGCCCTGTAGGCAAAATTGGCTTTAACTCGGCAGCAGCTTAGAGGTCGTTAGTGTAAAGGCTTCAGGCACAGGTCGCTAGTAGGAATTCGATGCTGCGGTCTGAGTGGCGCTGCTGGTCGAATTGGACAAAGTGGATGGCGTAGCGATTGCGATGACCACTGATGGTGGGGTAGCAGCCGTGGGCGGCATCGACTTTGACTCGTACTAACGAGAGTGCTTGGGTACTATCACCTTGGTAAAAACCGGCATGGGCGGTGGCGTTATCGAAATGGGCGGTACTGCGAGTTAACTGAAGCAAAAGCATGATGGGAGTGAGAAGGGGATCAAAATGGCTGATCCAAGCTTGGTAATCCTGCAGTCTTTCTTCCCAAGGTTTGGCGAGCCAAAAATGCAGTTGGGGAAGATCGAAGTTGCAGCAGGCGCCTGGCATACCAAAACGCTGTCGCAGAGCCGATAAAAATCGGTCTTGTTTGAGTTGACTGCCGCAGCGATCGGGGCGCTGTAGTGGCTCTCTGGCTTGCATTAATGCTTGAATGTAAAACTCAATCTGTTCGCTATCGACATGGTCGAGCTCTTGCCATTTACTCAGTTGTAGCAGATTGCGCTCAATATCTTTAAGAACTTCATTGCGATAGTCGCAACGCTCCGATAATTCGCACAGGGAGAAAAGAGGGTAGAAACATCTATGCTGGTGGTCTTGATTTAGGTTATTACAGAGCTGTTTATTGAGATATTCGAGCCGCAAGTAGCTACGGATTTTCTCATTTAAAGGCTGTTCATAAACTAAGTCAGTCATGGGCGTTGTGATTACCGGATAATTGTAAATAGCGCTGGTGCAATGCTTGCACCTCTTGTTTTAGTTTTGATATCTCTCCCTGATTATCAATAATGTCGTCGGCTCTGGCGAGCTTGTCACTGCGACTACATTGGCTATTAATGATGTTATTTACCTGAGTGGCGTCCACATTGTCCCGTTTTACGGTACGGCTGATTTGCAACTCCGGCGAAATATCCACCACTAAAGTCCGATTGACTAACCTATCTAACCCGTTCTCAAATAGCAAGGGTACAACCATAATTACATAGTCAGAGGTCGCATTTTCGACTTGAGAAAGCATTTCTTGGCGGATCATAGGGTGGAGTAACTGATTCAACCATTGGCGCGCTTGTTCATCGCTAAATACCCGCTGCCGCAGTTGTGCCCGGTCAAGCTCACCAGCCTCGGTTACTATTTCAGTGCCGAAGTGAGTGATAATGGCTTGAAGTCCTTTTGAGCCTTTTGCTACCACTTCGCGAGCGACTATATCAGCATCGACTAAATCGACACCTTCTTCGGCAAATAAATTGGCAACGGTAGTTTTTCCGCTACCAATGCCACCCGTTAGACCTACAACAAACTTGGACATAAGATTCCCATCTAGATAAGGCACTTAATTGATTTGGACTATCCTGACCGATATTGAATGCTAAACACTGAAGAAAGATACAGACAGTGTTTTTATAGCGTACTTAGATACCAATCGACTATAGGTTGTCCCCAGATCAGAGCTATCCAACCAGCAGCGGCAATATAAGGCCCAAAGGGGATTGGATTAGCTAGCTGATTGCGTTTGAGTACGATGAGCGTGATACCAACGAGGGCGCCAACTAAAGAGGACAGTAAAATGACTAGGGGGAGCATTTGCCAACCTAGCCATGCACCAAATACGGCGAGCAGTTTAAAGTCGCCATAACCCATGCCTTCTTTACCTGTGAGCAACTTAAACAGCCAAAATACCGACCAGAGACTCAAATAACCCGCTGCAGCACCTATAACGGCATCGGTTGGAGTAGTAAAGGTATGGTTGAGGTTAATGAGTAATCCTAGCCATAGGAGTGGAAGGGTCATCCGGTCTGGCAGTAGCATCTCATCCAGATCGATACCCGTTAATGCAATCAATACAAAGGTTAATACTGCAGCAAACACAAATTGCCAGCTAGGACCAAAATGCCAAGCGAGTGTTGCAACTAATAATCCTGTTACTAACTCAATAATTGGATAGCGTGAGGATATTGGAGTATCGCAGGCGGCGCATTTTCCTCTGAGCATTAACCAGCTCACAATCGGCAAATTATGCCAAGGTTTGATTGCGGTCTTACATTTAGGACAGGCGGAGCCTGGTACCACTAGATTGTATTTTTCAGGGTAAGTATCTATCGGCTTGTTGAGCTTTTCTATGCCAATCTGCTTTACAATATCAGCATGATATTCCTGTAGATACTGATTACATTCCTGTTGCCATTCGCGCTTCATCATCACCGGAAAGCGGTGAATGATGACATTTAAGAAGCTACCAATAGTGGCGGCAAACACAAAACTTAACGTAATAAACAGCCAAGGACTCTGAGCTAGAGAGTGGCTTAAAAGAGAAATAAAGTCTGACATTAGTAGTTCTTATTCTTACTCATTAAATCAGTTAGTTGGGTTCACAATGCAAGCTTAACCCACGACATTACCCATTTGGAAAATCGGCAGATACATACCGACAATTAAACCGCCGACCAAGGTGCCAATGACTACCATCATAATGGGTTCGATAAGGCTTGATAAGCCGTCAACGGCATCATCAACCTGCATTTCATAAATATTAGCTACTTTATTGAGCATATTATCGAGTGAGCCAGATTCTTCACCGATCATCACCATTTGGATCAGCATATCGGGGAAAAGCCCTGTGGTGCGCATGGCGATGTTCATCTGCATCCCCGCCATCACTTCTTGGCGTACTTTTAATAACGCAGCTCGATAAACCGCGTTGCCAGAGGCTCCAGCCGCTGATTCCATGCCATCAATTAAAGGCACCCCTGCCGCAAAGGTCGTGGCTAAAGTACGGGAAAATCGTGCCATCGCTGCTTTATGCAATATCTCGCCGATAACGGGAATTTTAAGCACAAGCTCGTCTATTCGGTCCCTAAACATTTGCGAATTGCGGTGGGCGCGGACAAATGACCAAATACCTATAACTATTGCAGCGAAGAAAAGATACCAAGAGCTTTGCATGAAACGAGATATATTAATAATTAATTGAGTAAAAGCAGGGAGCTCTGCACCAAAACCTTTAAAAATTTCTTCAAATTGTGGCACCACGAATAGCAATAGCAGAGTTGTTACTAGAACAGCAACAACTACCACAGCAGCAGGATAAAACATTGCTTTTTTAATTTTGGACTTTAAGGCTTCTGCCTTTTCTCTATAGGTTGCAATGCGATCAAATACGGCATCGAGGGAACCTGAGTGCTCACCCGCCGCGACCAAATCAACATAGAGATCATCAAAATAGCGTCTATGGGGGCGTAGTGAGTCTGAGAGGGGAATACCCGATTGCACTTCTGCCAATATTGTACCGAGTAGCTCGCGCATTTTTTGCTTTTCATGGCCACGGCCGAGCATTTCTATAGTGGTAACTAAGGGGACACCTGCTGCCAGCATAGTTGCAATTTGGCGGGTCACCATGGCGATATCCATAGGTTTGATATCGGGATTTCGAGCGAAAAGAGGTGATGCCTTTTTGCGGACAACTTTAGGGTTTACCCCTTGAAGTTTAAGCTGGCTTTTTACCTCGGCCACGCTGGCGCCCTTTAACTCGCCACTCGTTTTTTTGCCGTCGCGGTTTAAGCCTTTCCATTCAAAGGTATAGATCTTAGGTTGGCTTTTTTGCTCGTTCTTTTTGGCACGAGGCTTTTTTACTGTCGTTGCCGTCGCCATAGATAGTCCCTATTAGGCATTAATTAGCTATGAGTTTATTGTCACTAGATTAGTATATATAGCGAAACAAAAAGTGGTTATATAAAACCGTTAAGCGAGCTATGTAGCGTAGCCTAAAAACTATGTGTTTTAAAAACTTGTTACTCGGTTTACTTCGGCAATACTGGTAACCCCTTGGATAACCTTGAGTAGGCCAGATTGACGAAGGTCACGCATCCCCTGTGTTTTGGCTTGCTCGGCAATTTGTAATGAGTTGCCACCTTCCATAATGGTGCGGGCAATTTCATCGGACATTTTCATCACTTCGTAAATACCCACCCGTCCTTTATAGCCGCCAGAACAATGCTCACAGCCTACAGGTTTGTAAGTGGTAAAGCCTTGGGCTATTTGCTGTTCGGTAAAGCCTAGACGCTGTAATTCATGCTCGGGAATATGCTCTGCCTCCTTGCATTCAGTGCAAAGCCGTCGTGCCAGTCGCTGAGCAATAATAAGATTCACCGAACTGGCGATATTGTAGCCTGGTACACCCATATTTATTAAACGGGTTAAGGTTTCCGCCGCCGAGTTTGTGTGTAAGGTTGATAATACTAAGTGGCCAGTTTGTGCAGCTTTAATGGCAATTTCGGCGGTCTCAAGATCGCGGATCTCACCCACCATGACTACATCAGGGTCTTGACGCAAAAAGGAACGTAGCGCTGAAGCAAAGGTTAAACCTGCTTTTAAATTAATATGAACTTGGTTTACACCTTCAAGGTTAATTTCAACTGGGTCTTCGGCGGTAGAGATATTACGCTCTGCAGTATTGAGGATATTTAAGCCCGTATAGAGTGAAACGGTTTTACCTGAGCCTGTTGGGCCTGTTACCAAAATCATTCCTTGGGGTTTTGCCAGCATCTCAAGGTAGAGCTTTTCTTGATCAGGCTCATATCCTAGTTTTTCAATGCCGAGCTGTGCGGAGGAGGAGTCCAATATCCGCATTACGATTTTTTCGCCCCAAAGGGTCGGTAATGTACTTACCCGAAAGTCGATTGACTTAGTGCGGGATAGTTTCATTTTAATTCGCCCATCCTGAGGGACGCGGCGCTCGGCAATATCGAGTTTCGACATCACCTTTAAGCGAGCTGATAAGCGCCCCGCCAAGCTAATCGGTGGTTCGGAGACTTCATGTAAAATACCGTCGATACGAAAACGAATGCGGTAGCGTTTTTCATATGGCTCAAAATGTAAGTCTGAGGCCCCTTTACGAATGGCATCTGTAAGAATCTTATTGATATAAATGACGATAGGTGCGTCATCACTACCGTCTGCAGCGTTTTCCTCTTGGCGCTTATCTGTATCGGTAATCTCAATACCCGCTAAAGCTGCTTCGTCCATGCCGCCTAAATCGAGGCCAGTGATATCTTCTTCTAATATTTTTTCAAGAGCTTTAGCGAGTTTATCTTCTTCAACTAGGATGGCTTCGGCATGTAGGCCTGCACTAAATTGAAACTCTTCGAGGGCGGCAATATTGGTTGGATCTGAGGTGGCTATATAGAGGCGATTACCACGTTTAAACAGGGGCAAGCAGCGATGTTTTTCAATCAGCTTTTTATTAATAAATTCTTCGGGAATGGCACTGATATCAAACTCGGCTAAATCCAGCAGCGGAGTGCCGTATTCCTCATAGCAAAGCTCAGCAATAGAGCGGGCCGAAATCAGTTGAGTTTGGACTAAGGTAGTAACGAGAGTCTGTTTGGTTTGACGGGATTTAGTGATGGCATTAGCCATCTGCTCTTCATTAAGTAGGCCTTTACGGATAAAAAGAGTGGATAAACCTAGATGAAGGCCTGTAGTTGGCATTATTCTTCTTTTCTTTAGTTAGATAACGGGAACAAATGTTCCCGTTATGTCTTTCAACCTTATATCAACTTAGCATAGGTCTGCTGGGGTGCAAACACCTGCCCATGTGACAGCCCCTGTAGTTGTATTTGGTGTTGGAGTTAATACGTATGTTGAGCCTGCCAATGCAGTAGGCGCATCAGTTGGGGGTGTTACCGTGATCACTCCTGCAGCTACTGATACTCCAGGAATACCAGCTGCAGCAGCAATTGTTGCTGGAATACCAGCTGCACCAGAATTGCATGTAGTTAAAACACCTGTATTTACTTGTGAACAGACTTCTACCGCAGTTTTTGCTGCACCAGTTGCATTAGTCAATGCAGTAAAACGAGCCTTGTTGGTGTAATTTTGATACGCAGGTAGTGCGATTGCAGCCAAAATACCGATAATGGCAACTACAATCATTAACTCGATCAAGGTAAAACCTTGAGCTTTTTTATTTAAACCTTTATTTAATGCTTTCATTTCTTTCTCCAGCTTACACAGTATTAATTAACAAGTTAACTTGTAGTCACCCAATGATAAGTAAAAATGTTTATTTTACAATCACTTTTACTTATCTGTTTTACTTTTGAACTCTAGTCACTGTGGACAGTGCTTACAACCGATAAGCCTATACTATGTTGGCTGATAAATCGATTTAAACTGTAACAATTTACCAACATACCATCTTGTATAGGTCATCGTTTGATGTATCGTCAAACATTTTGCATCTATCAATGTGCTCTTTAAATGTGGCTAATATGCTATTGAGGTCGCAAGCCACATCAAATTGCACTGGTTTCTTACTCTGGTTTCGCGCATAAAGGGTTCAATTTGCCCAAAACAATGTCACCCGTTACAGACGCTATACCTAACTCGCTATACTTAACTCTTTTGGCAAGAAGCTATGTGTCATGAATAAGCACTTCACATATCCCTTGCGCCAATCCTTTGCTGTCTTTCTGTATCCCTTTATACAGTGAGTGAGATACAAAAATTCCATGTCTTTAGTGTGCCTAGCATGTTGCTATTTCCACTTCCATAAAAGTTAGTACAAAGTTAAAAAAAAGGGAACTGCTTTTTGGTGAAAACACTAATAAAATGATAAATTTGTCTAAAAATTTGACATTAATACGTATTGCGTTCTAACAAAAGTTTGACGTTATTACTTATGTTGACGTTATTCGATTTATTGTCAAAACATCGACACTCTTTATCTATTCGAGGCCAAAATATAGTGATTAAAATAAAAGTTCAATAAATCAATAGATTGATAATTATATCCGAGAGGGTGAATGATACGTGATGCTTTTTTAAAGCATTTTAAATCAGTGGATTACGATTGTTTTTTGTATATTTACTTTGTGGTCAAAGACTTGTGAAGGGGGGCGAATTGCCTGGGTATTTTAGTTAAAACGCGATATAACAGTTTTTAGCGAACTTTTAATAATCATATGTATTGCAGCAGTGTTCATCGTGTCGTTTGATTTTACTCGAATTGATGTAAAACTTTGTATTTACGAAATGCGATTAAAACTAAAGTGCTACAACTAATACTATTCTGATGATGTAAATCAAATAGTTTGGTATGAATTAACTACCGTTTGAAAAAAGCGGCTTAGTGTTAAGCCGCTTTGGGTTTTGGATTACTCAAAGTTGGATATCTAGTGAGCTAAAGTGCTATTGATAGCCCAAGCTTGGATCCAATAAGACTAAGACTTGAGTCTGAGTGAGAGATCGAGGGCGCGAACGTGCTTTGTGAGTGCGCCGACAGAGATATAGTCAACCCCAGTTTTGGCAAATTCAGCTAAGGTATCTAAGGTGACATTACCTGAGACTTCCAGCTTGGCGCCGCTACCTTTCGCTTTGTATTGATTATTCAGCTCAACAGCTTCAACCATCATGGTGATGTCAAAGTTATCTAGCATAATGATGTCTGTGCCTGAATCTAGCGCTAATGCGAGCTCTTCTAAGGATTCGACTTCAACTTCTACGGGTTTATTTGGATGCAAGCTGCGCGCAGCATCCACCGCTTGGCGAATGCCACCGCAGGCCATTATGTGGTTTTCTTTAATTAAGAAGGCATCAAACAAACCAATTCGATGGTTTTTACCGCCGCCACAGGTGACTGCGTATTTTTGAGCCGTGCGTAGCCCAGGGATGGTTTTGCGAGTATCGAGTAAGCGTGTGTGAGTGCCCGCTAACTTATCCACATAATGTTTTGTCAGCGTCGCGACTCCTGACAAGGTCTGAATAAAGTTCATCGCAGTGCGCTCGCCCGTAAGGATAGTGCGGGCAGGGCCTGATAGTTCACATAATACTTGGTTTGGTAGCACGAGATCGCCATCATCAACATGCCAGTGCAGTGCGACTTCGCCACCTAATTGGTTGAAGACTTGTTCGGCCCAAGCCTTTCCGCAAAAAACACCTTCTTCGCGGGTGATTAAGGTCGCTTCGGCATATTTATCAGCAGGAATAAGTTGGGCGGTAATATCGCCGTAGGCAATGGCTTTGCTGTGCTCGTTGATCTCGGTTCCACCAAGGTCTTCATTGAGGGCGGTTTTTACGGCGTGGCGAATATCGTTCTCTAGCATGATTGGGTCCTTGCATTCTTGCATGCCATAGGAGGCGTGCTTGAAATTGCTTGCTTGCATTTAGGGCTAAGATTACCACCTAGTGCGGGTGATAAAAAGTCACAGGGAGTGGGCCGATTGATATTATCCTGCTAACTGATGATGGTTTGGGGCGTGGCTGGTTATTTCACCTTTGTCATTGAATTGCATATATTCAGTCACTTAATGCTGTTAGAGTAGTGGCATTATGCCTGTAATATAGGAAGAGCTTATGCGCTTTGATGCCGGATGGTTTTCCTCGGCTCGACGCTGTGAGTCACCGCATTTTAACCGTCGCCCATTTGGGGAAATTAGCCTGTTGGTGATCCACAATATCAGTCTGCCTGCGGGATGCTTTGGACTTCCCTATATTGATCAATTATTTCAAGGGTGTTTAGATACCAAAGCCGATGAAAGTTTCGCCGATTTAGCGGGGCTACAAGTGTCAGCACATTTTTTAATTCGCCGCGATGGTGAATGTGTGCAGTATGTCAGTTGCGAAGATAGAGCCTGGCACGCAGGCGTATCTCGTTATGGCGAAAGGGAAAATTGTAATGATTTCTCTATCGGTATCGAGCTTGAAGGCACAGATACTGAGCCCTATACTGCGGCCCAATATCAGCAGCTCACAGAGTTGACTCGGGCCTTATTAGCGCAGTATTCCGCATTAACAACACAGCGGATTGTGGGGCATTGTGACATTGCACCGATGCGCAAGACGGATCCAGGCCCAAGCTTCGATTGGGAAAGGTATTTAACCGCGTTAGGCTAGAAGCAAAGAGGAGCAAGCGAAGGGGATATTTTTTGAACACCCTGAGCGTTTCCGGCTTTTTTACAAGGAGTATTACCGATGGCATTATTTTCATTACTGGTCGCCATTCTTGTGGAACGATTAAAGTTCCTTCCCGCTTCGTGGCAGAGCGATCGCATACTGCAATCCTATCAATCCACTTTCTTTGGTGACAAAGCCTCGTTAACCAATACCAGTATGTTGCTCGCCTTAGTATTACCAGCCTTGGTAGTGCATGTTTTGGGTTGGGTTGCGTCTGGCATGTTCTGGGGCTTGCTAACCCTTGCTCTGTGGGTGATGGTGGCAATTATTTGCTTTAATCATCAAAAACAGCGCGATTGTTTTAAAAAGTATATGCAGGCGGCGTGTCGCTCCGATGTACAAGCCTGTTACCACTATGCCGCCGAATTAGATTGCAGTGAGTGTTTAGATGCGGTGTCTGAAAAAGACTTAGGCGCTAAGGTCGGGCAGAGTGTTGCCTGGATTAACTATCGTTATTATGGCGCAGTGGCATTATGCTTTATCTTCCTAGGCCCGGTTGGCGCAGTCTTATATTGCACCGCGCGCTT
This sequence comes from Shewanella sp. BC20, assembly GCF_003129585.1. NCBI lineage: Bacteria > Pseudomonadati > Pseudomonadota > Gammaproteobacteria > Alteromonadales > Shewanellaceae > Shewanella > Shewanella sp. BC20. The sequence continues at coordinate 42,631 of NZ_NHRI01000010.1, forward strand.
TTATGCCGAAGAGAATGTGCGTAAATCCCTTAACCTACCGCTTATCGAAGATATTATGTTTGTGCTGGATTGGATCCCAAGCCGGGTATTTTCCTTTGGCTATGCGCTCAGCGGTCAGTTTAGTGAAGGGCTATCGGCGTGGCGTGATCATGCTTTAAATATCCATGCGAGTGCGAGACGAGTGGTGACAGAAACGGCGTTAGCCTCTCAGCCGCTGCCAGAGGAGTCGAGTGCACCAGTTTGTGTACAATCGACCTTAGCATTATTAGTCTTAAGTAAACGCAACTTTACGCTGATGGTTGCTGTACTGTCGCTGTTGACCATTTTTGGCTTAGTGACTTAAGCCGTAGTCGCCACGTGACATTTTATAGAAGGAATGGGTGAAGGTGATTCGCCAATTCCTTTTTTGTTTTTAGGGCGTTTAAACCGACATTTTTGCTACGTCACAGAATGCTATTTCGCCACTGTATTTTGGAATGATTTTCGGTGAAAATGCCGTTTACTCAGAGGCTTATTTGGCATTCATTTACTTATGTCAAATGGTCTGACCCCATAGTGACATTTTTAGGCTATGCTCTCACATCGTGAGCGGTTTTGAATGGGATCACCTTTTAAGGTCGATTTTCAATCTAGACATCAAAAGTGTGATTTGATAAAGTGCGCTCACTCATAAAAATTGGTAAGACCAATTTACAACGGAGCTGAGCGCCTAATGGCCTATAGTAAAATTAATCAGCCAAAAATTTCTGATGTGATCATGGCGCAACTCGAGCAGATGATCCTCGAAGGCAGTTTACAGCCGGGTCAGAAATTACCGCCGGAGCGCGAACTGGCCATCCAGTTTGAAGTGTCTCGCCCTTCACTGCGTGAAGCCATCCAAAAGCTTGAGGCGAAAGGGCTATTAATGCGCCGTCAAGGCGGCGGTACTTATGTCAAAGAACAACTCTGGCAGAGCCTTGCCGATCCTATCGTTGAATTAATGACTGCCGATCCAGAAAGCCAATACGACTTGCTGGAATTCCGTCATGCGACCGAAGGCATGATGGCCTATTTTGCCGCATTACGTGGCACAGACGCCGATATGCAGAATATCAAGCGTATGATCCTTGAGGTGGAAGCCGCCACCAATATCGAACAACAAGCCGCCGCGATTGTGCGTTTCTATCGCGCCGTCGCCGAAGCGTCACACAATGTGGCTATGTTGCATCTCGTACTCAGTTTAACCCCTGTGCTGCATAAGAATGTGGCGCAAAACCTGGAGCTTTTAAGCCGCCGCGAAGAAGCCTCCACTATGGCCAACGATCACAGACGTGCTCTGCTCGCTGCTATCGTTCGTCGTGATCCTGAAGCCGCCAGAGAAGCCTCGAATGAACATTTAAGTTACATCGAAGAGGTGATGTTATCTGTGCGGGAAGAAGATAGCCGGTTGCAGCGAAGTTTGCGCCGTTTAAAGAGTGGCGCTTAAGTTCCCGACTTTAGCACTCGCTAAAGCGGAATATGCCGCAAACACCATTCATCATCATGTATATAGAGAAGGACAGTGTCATGTCTGAAGATATGCTACAAGACTTAGATCCGTTAGAGACTCAGGAATGGGTTGACGCCCTGCAAGCTGTATTAGAACAGGAAGGCCCTGAACGCGCCCATTTCTTATTAGAGAAACTGATCGATAAAGCCCGTCGCAATGGCACGCACTTGCCTTACACTGCGACCACGGCCTATTTGAACACCATTCCTGCGGGTCAAGAGCCGCACATGCCAGGCAACCAAGAGATGGAACGTCGCATTCGCGCCATCATCCGTTGGAACGCCTTAGCTATGGTTCTGCGTGGTTCTAAGAAAGATTTAGAGTTAGGCGGCCATATTTCGAGTTTCGCGTCGAGCGCAACCATTTATGACGTGTGCTTCAACCACTTCTTCCGCGCGCCAAACGAGAAAGACGGCGGCGACTTAGTGTATTTCCAAGGCCATATCGCTCCGGGTATCTACGCGCGTTCATTCTTGGAAGGTCGTTTAACTGAAGATCAACTGGCTAACTTCCGTCAAGAAGTGGATGGCAAAGGTTTATCTTCTTATCCGCACCCTAAGTTGATGCCTGACTACTGGCAATTCCCAACGGTTTCTATGGGCTTAGGTCCAATCCAAGCGATTTACCAAGCTCGCTTCTTAAAATACCTGACTGACCGTGGTCTGAAAGATTGTTCTGACCAAACCGTTTACTGCTTCTTAGGTGACGGTGAGTGTGACGAGCCAGAAGCCTTAGGTGCTATCGGTTTAGCTGCCCGTGAAGAATTAGACAACCTAGTCTTCATTATCAACTGTAACCTGCAACGTCTGGACGGCCCAGTACGCGGTAACGGTAAGATCATCCAAGAACTGGAAGGCGAATTCCGCGGCGCAGGCTGGGAAGTGGTGAAAGTGATTTGGGGTCGTTACTGGGATCCATTATTGGCCCGCGATACCAGCGGTAAGTTACTGCAGTTAATGGAAGAAACCGTTGACGGTGAATACCAAAACTGTAAAGCCAAAGGTGGCGCTTATACTCGCGAACACTTCTTCGGCAAATACCCAGAAACCGCCGAAATGGTGGCGAACATGTCAGATGATGACATTTGGCGCTTAAACCGTGGTGGTCATGACCCAGTTAAAGTGTACGCGGCATTAGACCATGCGCGTAAGACTAAAGGTCGTCCAACTGTGATCCTAGCGAAAACCGTTAAAGGTTACGGTCTAGGTGATGCGGGTGAAGGTAAGAACATCGCGCACAACGTGAAGAAAATGGGTATCGAGTCTATCCGTTACTTCCGCGATCGTTTCAATATCCCCATTCCAGACGATCAATTAGAAGATCTGCCGTTCTACCACCCAGGTCCAGATTCGGAAGAAGTGAAGTACATGATGAGCCGTCGTGCCGAGCTGCATGGCAGCGTGCCACAACGTCGTGAGAAGTTCAGCGAAGAGCTGGAAATTCCATCACTGAAGATTTTCGACTCGATTCTGCAGGGTTCTAACGGCCGTGAAATTTCGTCAACGATGGCGTTTGTTCGCGTACTGACAGCACTGTTAAAAGACAAGAAGATTGGCAAAAACATTGTGCCAATTATTCCTGATGAAGCGCGTACCTTCGGTATGGAAGGTCTGTTCCGTCAAGTGGGTATTTATGCTCACGAAGGCCAAAAATACGTTCCGCAAGACTCTGACCAAGTGGCTTACTACCGTGAAGATAAGTCAGGCCAAGTACTGCAGGAAGGTATTAACGAATTAGGTGCTATGTCATCTTGGGTATCGGCAGCGACCAGCTACTCAGTGAACGATGTACCAATGATCCCATTCTACATCTACTACTCAATGTTTGGTTTCCAACGTATTGGCGACATGGCTTGGGCCGCGGGTGATATGCGTGCACGCGGCTTCTTAGTCGGTGGTACGTCTGGCCGTACAACCTTAAACGGTGAAGGTCTGCAGCATCAGGACGGTCACAGCCACGTACTGGCTAACACCATTCCTAACTGTATTACCTACGATCCAACTTACGGTTATGAAATTGCTGTTGTGGTACAAGATGGTATTCGTCGTATGTACGGCGAGAATCAAGAAGATATCTTCTACTACCTGACCACAATGAACGAAAACTACGAGCAGCCAGCCATGCCAGAAGGCGCAGAAGTTGGCATCGTTAAAGGTATCTACAAGTTAGAAACCGTTGCCGGCTCGGGTAAAGGCAAAGTTCAGTTAATGAGCTGTGGCACCATTCTTGAGCAAACCCGCAAAGCGGCTCAAGCACTGGCAAAAGACTTCGGTATCACTGCCGACGTATTCAGCGTAACCAGCTTCAACGAACTGACTCGCGATGGTCAAGCGGTTGAGCGTTGGAACATGCTGCACCCAACTGAAACGCCAAAACAAGCGTATATCAGCCAAGTGATCTCCAGTGATGCGCCTGCAATCGCAGCGACTGACTACATGAAGATCTACGGTGAGCAGTTACGTGCATACATGCCAACCGATTACAAAGTGTTAGGTACTGACGGTTTCGGTCGTTCAGACAGCCGTGACAACCTGCGTCACCACTTCGAAGTGGACGCTAAGTTCATCGTTATCGCGGCACTGAAGTCACTGGTTGATCGTAAAGAGCTGCCTGTTGATGTGTTAGCGAATGCCATCAAGGAATACGGCATCGACGCTGACAAGATCAATCCACAGTACGCGTAAGAGGCAATAAAAATGGCTGAATTAAAAGAAGTTTTTGTTCCTGATATCGGCGGCGATGAAGTACAGGTTATCGAAATCTGTGCTTCTGTGGGCGATACCTTAGCAGCGGAAGAGTCGATTCTGACCGTTGAAAGCGACAAGGCGACCATGGACATTCCTGCGCCTTTCGCCGGTGTGTTAGCCGAATTGAAAGTGGCCGTCGGTGACAAAGTCAGCGAAGGTACCTTAATTGCGATGATGCAAACAGCGGGCACAGCTAATGTTCAAGCTGCGCCAGTTGCTCAAGCTGCCGCTCCTGCGCCAGCTCCAGTACAAGCGGCTCCTGCCCCTGTGGCTGCCGCGCCAGCCACGGGTGCAACCCAAGTGGTTGAAACTAAGGTTGTCGAAATCAGTGTGCCGGATATCGGTGGTGACACCGATGTGTCTGTCATCGAAGTCTTAGTCGCCGCTGGCGATAAGATTGAGGTTGACGCTGGCCTTATCACGCTTGAAACCGACAAAGCGACCATGGACGTACCATCGCCATTCGCGGGTGTGGTAAAAGAAGTGAAAGTGGCAGTGGGTGACAAGGTTTCTCAAGGCTCATTAGTGATCATGCTCGAAGTGGGCGGCGCGGCACCTGCTGCAGCGCCACAAGCGAGCGCACCAGCAGCCTCTGCACCTGTCGCTCAAGCGGCTCCTGCTGCGCCTGTTGCTCCAGTAGCAGCTGCAGCACCAGTGGTTGCGGTTAAAGAAATCCAAGTGCCTGATATTGGTGATGCGAGCAATGTCGATGTGATCGAAGTGCTCGTGTCTGTGGGCGATGACATTACAGTTGATCAAGGTTTAATTACCCTTGAAACCGATAAAGCGACCATGGAAGTTCCAGCGCCATTCGCCGGTAAACTGTTGTCGTTAACCGTTAAAGTGGGTGACAAGGTTTCTCAAGGTAGCGTGATTGCGACGATTGAAACTACTTCTGTTGCAACAGCAAGTGCAGGTAGTGCGCCAGCGCCAGTAGCTCAAGCCGCAGCGCCAGCACCAGTTGCCCAAGAAGCGGCACCGGCGCCTGTTGCAGCCGCTCCTAGCCGTCCACCAGTTCCACATCACCCAAGTGCGGGTGCGCCAGTGGCAACCGGTGTGGTTCATGCATCTCCTGCGGTTCGCCGTTTGGCCCGTGAATTTGGTGTGGACCTCACTCAAGTGACAGGTTCTGGCCGTAAAGGTCGCATCATGAAGGAAGACGTACAGGCGTATGTGAAGTACGAACTGTCTCGTCCTAAGGCGACAGCAGCAACTTCAGTTGCAGCGGGTAACGGTGGTGGTCTGCAAGTGATTGCTGCACCGAAAGTGGATTTCAGCAAGTTTGGTGAAGTGGAAGAGATTCCATTGAGCCGCATCCAGAAGATCTCTGGTCCAAACCTGCACCGTAACTGGGTAACCATTCCTCACGTGACTCAGTTCGATGAAGCTGATATCACCGAAATGGAAGAGTTCCGTAAGCAGCAGAACGACGCGGCGGCGAAGAAGAAAGCCGATTATAAGATCACTCCGCTGGTCTTTATGATGAAAGCCGTGGCGAAAACGCTGCAACAGTTCCCAGTGTTCAACTCAAGCTTAAGCAGCGACGGTGAATCACTGATCCAGAAGAAGTACTACCACATCGGTGTGGCGGTTGATACGCCAAACGGTCTAGTAGTACCTGTGGTGCGTGATGTGGATAAGAAAGGCATTATCGAGTTATCTCGTGAGCTGGCCGATATTTCTATCCGCGCCCGTGACGGTAAGCTCAAATCTGCCGATATGCAGGGCAGCTGCTTCACTATTTCAAGCCTAGGTGGCATTGGTGGTACTGCGTTTACCCCAATCGTTAACTACCCAGACGTGGCGATTTTAGGTGTGTCTAAATCTGAAATTAAGCCTAAATGGAATGGTAAAGAGTTCGAGCCTAAATTGATGTTGCCACTGTCGCTATCATACGATCACCGCGTGATCGATGGTGCTATGGCTGCACGCTTTAGCGTGACCCTGTCAGGAATTCTGTCCGATATTCGTACTTTGATTCTGTAAACAAATAAGGCTGCTCATCTTGAGTGGCCTTTTGTTTATTGTGATCAGTATCAAACACAGGTTAAAATGCGCCCACCTTACGCGCTGGCGCATTTTCGGTTGGCAGGATTACTCTCCTCCAACGGATTGAATGAGAATTAGAGGAAAACATGAGTAACGAAATCAAAACTCAGGTAGTGGTATTAGGTGCAGGTCCTGCGGGATATTCTGCTGCCTTCCGTGCGGCTGACTTAGGTCTGGAAACCGTTATCGTTGAACGTTTTAGCACTTTAGGTGGCGTGTGTCTGAACGTGGGTTGTATCCCATCTAAAGCCCTGTTACACGTTGCTAAAGTGATCGAAGAAGCCAAAGCCGTTGCTGCACACGGTGTTGTGTTCGGCGAGCCAACAATCGATTTAGACAAGTTACGCAGCTTCAAGCAAAAAGTGATCAGCCAGTTGACTGGTGGCTTAGGCGGCATGTCTAAAATGCGTAAAGTAAACGTTGTTAATGGCTTCGGTAAATTTACTGGCCCTAACAGCTTAGAAGTGACCGCTGAAGACGGTACTGTGACTGTCGTTAAGTTTGACCAAGCGATCATCGCTGCGGGTTCTCGCCCAATCAAACTGCCATTCATTCCCCATGAAGACCCACGTATTTGGGATTCGACCGACGCATTAGAACTGAAAGAAGTTCCTGGCAAACTGCTGGTCATGGGCGGCGGTATCATCGGTTTAGAAATGGGTACTGTTTACTCTTCTCTGGGCAGTGAAATCGACGTGGTTGAAATGTTCGACCAAGTGATCCCTGCGGCTGACAAAGACGTCGTTCGCGTATTCACTAAGCAAATCAAGAAGAAATTCAACCTGATCCTCGAAACTAAAGTGACAGCGGTTGAAGCCCGTGAAGACGGTATCTACGTTTCGATGGAAGGTAAGAGCGCGCCAACTGAGCCAGTACGTTACGATGCAGTGTTAGTTGCTATCGGTCGTACACCAAATGGCAAGCTGATCGACGCTGAAAAAGCGGGCGTTAAGATCGATGAGCGTGGTTTCATCAACGTAGACAAGCAATTACGTACAAACGTACCGCACATCTACGCAATCGGTGACATCGTTGGTCAACCAATGTTGGCTCACAAAGGCGTGCACGAAGGCCACGTTGCGGCCGAAGTGATCGCGGGTATGAAGCACTACTTCGATCCAAAAGTCATCCCATCAATCGCTTACACAGACCCTGAAGTGGCCTGGGTTGGTCTGACTGAGAAAGAAGCTAAAGAGCAAGGTATTGCTTACGAAACAGCGACTTTCCCATGGGCTGCTTCTGGTCGTGCAATCGCTTCTGATTGTAGCGAAGGTATGACTAAGCTGATTTTCGATAAAGACACTCACCGCGTAATCGGTGGTGCTATCGTGGGTGTGAACGGTGGCGAACTGTTAGGCGAGATTGGTCTGGCAATCGAAATGGGTTGTGATGCTGAAGATTTAGCATTAACTATCCACGCTCACCCAACGCTGCACGAGTCAGTGGGTCTAGCGGCTGAAATCTACGAAGGTTCTATTACTGACTTGCCAAACCCAAAGGCAAAGAAAAAGTAATTTAGCCGAGCTACAAAAAGCGCCTTAAGGGCGCTTTTTTATTGTCTTGAGAAAATTGTAACGCTAATGTGAATAAGCGGGTGAATTGAGGCTTTTGAACTGCTACAGTACAACTATGGTATGAAGTAAGTCATCAAATGCAAACAAGAATAACTAAAACACTTCTGGCATGTTTCATCCTTTTTGTCTCTGGTCTGAACATGGTTTGGGCTGGTGGATTTGTGCAACGTGTTTTCACCGACCGAGATGGATTAGCCGCCACCAGTATCCGTGGCTTGACCTTAGATGACCATGGTTTTGTCTGGGCGGCGACCGAGCAAGGCTTATATCGCGTTAGTAATTCTAAGGTCAGACGCATAGACAAAACGGGCAGCGAGTCCCGCCTTGCGGATGATTTCCTCAACTCAGTGGTCAACGTCGGGCAAGACAAGCTGCTGGTCAGCACCAACGCAGCGCTGTATCTCTACGATATCCGTGGCAATCAATTTACGCTGTTTGGCTCACCCGATTTGTTCCCGCACTTTTCAGGTGGCGCCATGCTGTCAGCGGCGCGGATGGATGCCCAGCGTTGGCTATTGCTGATTGATAATGGTCAGATTTATCAATATTCCCCTGCGACTTCTGAACTCACTCTGGTGACTCAACTGGCGGTTAATCGCGATCTGCCTTGGCGCAAGTTATTGGTGCTCCCCAATGAGCAAATCCTGCTGGCTGGGCAATTTGATTTATTGCTGCTAGATAAGTCAGGTAAAACCCTCAGCAAATACCCATGGACTGAGTCTATGGGAAGCATTCTCGATATGCTTGAGGATACGAAACACCGCGTATGGTTGGCGACGAGCCGTGGCGTGTATCGTTTCGAGCCAAGCACACAACAACTTGAGCCCGTGCCTGAATTACCCGATTGGAGCACTGTGATTGTTGAAGACCCTAAAGGCTCGCTATGGTTTACCAGTCGTTTTGGCCTATTGAAATGGTCGCCAGAGACTCACCAGATTGAGAATTATCAGGAGGAGCTGAAAAAGCAGGCCAATATGGAAATCCTCAAGGCCATGCTGTTCGATGATTCGGGTTTGATGTGGGTGGGTGGTTCTGGCGATGGCTTGGCGCTGCTGGCATCTCAGCCCGATTTTATCTTAGAGACCTATACCGCAGATAAACCCTACGCACTGGGCGATGCCATGATTTGGTCGGTGTTTGCTGCACCTGAAGGGCTCTGGCTTGGCTCATCCAATGTGATGTTTATTGCCAAAGATACGCAGCAAACCATAGATATCCCGATTGAAGGTTTACTGCCCCACGAGAGTATTTACGATATTAGGGCATTTGCCGAGCATTACTTGTTGGTCTCAAGCACGGGTGGCCTGTTTGTGGTTGATAGAACAAGCTTTAAGGGCGAGAGCTTTGCAAAGTGGATCAATGGGCAAGATGAATTTAAAAATAAGCTGGTTTATCGCACTTATGTCGACCCGCTGTTAAAAGGGCGGGTGTGGATCGCCAGCTCCACCGGCCTGTATTTTTGGGAGGCCGATTTAAAAACACCGCAGGCATTTAATATCGACAAGCCTGCTAAAGATGCGGTGGAACCCAAGCGTCCGGCGATTAGAACCTTGTATCGCGCCTCCGACGGTAAGCTGTGGATTGGTGGTAAGCGGGTTTTTGGTTATTTGGATGAGGCGAATGAGTTCCACGATCAGCGAAGCCTATTCAATGGCTTGAGCGCCATGCCCACCGTTAGCCATATCGAAGAAATGTCGCCAGGGGTGATGTGGTTTGGTTCCTACGAAAAGGGCTTATTCGAGTATCACCTCAACAGCAGTGAACTGGTTTCGCTGACTGCGCTGTGGCAAGTGAACTGCAGCTCAGTGTTTTTTATCCAAAAGACGTCTAAAGCTAATCTGGTGGCCTGCGCTGATTCTCTGATCCGCCAAGATGTAGCAACCGGCCATATCGCCATGTTTAACCAACTCGATGGGCTGATTTCCGATGAAATGAATGAAGGAGCTTACTTCTATTCGCCCGAGTTTGGTCTATATCTTGGCACCCCGGAAGGGGTTATGCACTTGGATGTGGATAAGCTGGTCAACCGGATCACCGATGACCATGTGATGCTCGAGTCTGTGTCTGTCTATTACGATAACAGCACCGAAGTTTCCCTATTGCCTCAACCCATGATGGTAATTAAACCCGATGCCAACATGGTAAGTTTACAGATCACTAACCTCGATTATCTCGATGATTCGCCGATTCAATTTAAATATCGACTGCGCTACCAAGGGGAAGAAGATAACTATGTACTGCTGCAAGGCGAGTCACAGATAAACCTCACTGGACTGGCGGCGGGCGAGTATGGGCTGGAGATTTTAAGTCAGGTGAATGGGATTTGGTCGGATAAACCCTTCGCATATCCGTTCTATGTTGAGCAGCATTGGTGGTTGACCCAGGGCTTTAAGGGCATCTTGCTACTGATTTTTTCGATCATCGCATTGAGTTTAGCCTGGTATCGTCAGCGACAAGTTCGGACCTTTATGACGATGAACCAAGCGTTGACCGAGAGTGACGACCGTTTGCGTCAGTCCCTGCGTGGGAGCGATTCCGATCTCTGGGAATGGCATAGAGATACCCAGAGCTTTTACCTCGATAACCGTGGCGCCGTGCTAGGTAACCATGCCAATGAGATTGTGGTGACCCTCGAAACTCTCCCCGTCCACCCTGAGGATAGGGATAAAGCCTTAGGTCAGTGGAATAGTATGTTAGCGGGTGAAGTCGACCGTTTTGAGGCTGAATATCGTTATCAACGCCGCAGTGGTAATTGGGGCTGGTTAAGGGTGCGGGGCCGCCCGGTGTCGCGCAATCGCACTACCCACGAGATTGAACGGGTTGCGGGGATTTATAGCGACATTACCCTGCAGCGTCAGCTAGAGGATGAAATTAATCTCCTCGCCCAAGCCTTTGAAAACACCTCAGAAGGGGTGTTGATCTTAGATGTGGATGAAAATATTCGGGTGGCGAACCATGCGGCGCAGCAAATTATTGGCTCCGAGCAGCATGATCTCGTCGGACAATCTTTTTCTCAATTCGTGCAAATGAAGGATGGCCTCTCGACCGAAGTGCATCAGTTACTCGGACAAGACAGTTCGTGGACGGGTGAGCGTGAGTTAGTGGGGCAGAATGGGCTGGTTTGCCCCGTGTGGCTTAACGTCTCTGTGATGCAGTCGACGAGTGATAGCTCAGTACACTATGTGATTGTCTTTTCGGATATTACCGAGCGAAAACGTACCGAGGCGGATCTGAGGCGATTGGCGAATTATGATGTGTTAACAGGGCTGCCAAACCGCTCACTGTTTTCGAGCCGGTTATTGCAATCGATTCAGACCGCGCAGCAGACTGGTGAAAAGCTGGCGCTTTTATTTCTCGACCTCGACCGCTTTAAACATGTAAACGACTCCTATGGCCACAGCATGGGCGATGCCTTGCTGGTCGAAGCCTCCAACCGCTTGCAGTCTTGCATCGGCAGTGAGCATTTGCTGTGTCGTTTTGGCGGCGATGAGTTTGTGATCCTGCTGAGAAATGCCAATAACTTAAATGAGATAAACCACATTGCCGAGCGGTTACTCGCGCAAATTGTGGCGCCTTTTAAATTGTTTGGTCGGGAGTTTTATATCTCCACTAGTATCGGCATCAGTATTTGGCCCGACGATGCGGTGCAGCCCGAAGCCTTTATTAAAAATGCTGACCTTGCCATGTACCACGCTAAAGAAGAGGGGCGTGGCAACTTTAAATATTATTCGTCGGAGCGTAATGCCCAAGCCTTATACCATTTGCGCTTGGAAGCAGATTTACGTAAGGCCATCGAGCGGGAAGAGTTTGAGCTCTATTATCAGCCGCAGATTGATATTTTACGGGGCGATAAATTTATTGGGATGGAAGCCTTAATTCGTTGGCGCCATCCGAAAGAAGGTTATATCCGTCCCGATATTTTTATTAAGGTCGCCGAAGCCTGTGGTTTAGTGGTTGAAATCGACCGCTGGGTATTTCGTCGAGCCTGTTTAGACGGTGCTAAATGGGTAAAACGTTGTGCCACACCGTTTAAATTGTCGGTGAATATTTCGGCGGTACATTTCCGCCAGCCAGATTTTATTGATGGCATAAAGAAAATTTTGGCCGATACACAAATGCCGGCTTCATCCCTCGGGTTAGAAATCACCGAAGGGGTGCTGATGAAGGAAGTGCAAGCGGCGAAAACCCATCTGACTCAGCTTAAAGAGTTGGGAATTGAAGTGGCCATCGACGACTTCGGCACTGGCTATTCTTCGTTGGCATATTTACGTCATTTTGATGTGAACACATTAAAGATCGACCGCTCATTCTTAATTGATATCGCCACTAACTCAGCGGATCAGGCCATTGTCAGCAGTATTATCGAGCTGGCTCGTAACTTAAAATTAACCGTGGTGGCCGAAGGAGTCGAAACCGTTGAACAGTTGGAGCAAGTCTTTAGCCGCGGTTGTTATATTGTGCAGGGCTATTACTTTGCAAAACCTATGTCGGTCACTGACTTTGAGCGGTATTTATTGCAAAAATGTACGTTGAGCTCTTAAGGCTGAGTGTATTCCATCGAGCCGCAGGTACTTTTATTTGCGGCTTTTTTGCTATTATTTTGAGCTGCGTTCGCGGCGTTTAAGCTAATTATTTGACTTAGGCATAAGATGATGTCGTTTATTTTGTATCCCTTACTCACTCATCGGTTCAGATAAAATATCGCTGACGGTTAAATCAATAAATTTGTTAAGATAAGTTGAATTTTTTATCCAATAAAAAGTAGCCCACTATGATGCGTCGAATATTCGCTTCTGTCTTTTTATGTTTACTGTTAACGCCCTTGTATGCGGCTGAACGGCCTAAGGTCGGACTGGTGCTCAGTGGCGGCGGCGCTAAAGGTGCTGCCCATGTTGGCGTGCTTAAAATCCTAGAAGAACATCAGATCCCCGTGGACTATATCGCAGGCACCAGTATCGGCGCTTACGTGGCCGGCATGTATTCATTGGGATACAGTGCTAGCGAAGTCGAAGCCATTATGATGGGCGTCGATTGGGATAGCGGTTATTCGGATACCATTCCGCGTAATGTCTTGAGTTATCGAGATAAACAGTTACGTGATCGTTACAATATTCCCCTCAACATTGGTTACAACGAGGGTGAAGTCCGTGCACCGAGTGGTTTGTTGCGTGGACAAACCATGTCACAGTTATTACGTCAATCGACCGATCTTGTGCAGCAGTTTGGCGATTTTGATGAGCTAGCCATCCCTTATCGTGCCGTCGCAACGGATTTAGAAACCAGTTTACCCGTAGTGCTTAACCATGGCAGTTTAGTCAAAGCCATGCAGGCATCTGCGACTGTGCCGGGTGCGCTGCAGCCAACACAAATCGATGGCAAGTTATTAGTCGATGGCGGAATAGCCAACAATATGCCCGTAGATGTGGTGAAGGCCATGGGCGCGGACATTATCATTGCCGTGGATATCGGCTCTCCTCTGGTGACCAAAGATAAACTCGATAGCACGATTGCGGTGCTCGATCAGTTATCTAACTTCTTGACTAACGCCAGCACCGAAAAGCAAAAGCAGCTGCTAACAGATAGAGACGTGCTGATCCGTCCCGCGATCGATGCCTTAAGCACGACTGACTTTACCATCATGCCTTTGGCCCTCACGCTAGGGAAAGAAGCCGCCAATGGTCAGCTGGATAAATTACAGAGCATGAGCGTCAGCGCCGAAGAATATGCAGCCTATGTTGAAGCCAAGAAGGTTAAGGGCAAAAAATTAATGGCGGATGTGGCGCATCCAATCCAAGAAATTGTGTTCGATAATCAGTCGAAGGTGAGCCTTAACTTATTGAAGGAAACCTTAGATCTCAAAGCCGGCCAAGCCGTGACTAAGGATGAATTGAACGATGCCTTAAAACGCATCTATTCCCTCAATAAGTTTGAGCGCGTGGATGCCGAGTTTGTCGAGTCTGAAGAAGGCCGAGTGCTAACGGTCACCACTCGAGCTAAATCTTGGGGACCAAATTACTTCCAACTCGGATTTAACTGGGAAGACGACTTTAGCACCGAATCAGCCATCAGTTTCGATATGGCCTATACCATGACCGACTTAACCTTTAACGGCGGCGAGTGGCGTAACGAAGTCAAATTAGGCTTTGAAAAATTGTTTGCGACCGAGTTTTATCAACCCTTGGACAGGGATCAGGATTTTTATAGCCGAGCCCGTTATCAATACGATGTCCACAATTGGGATCTATACGATAACAATAACCGCGCCCTGATCTTCGACAAAAAGACCCACACGGTTGAACTGGGGATTGGCTATAACTATGTGTTACAAGGTTTTGTCGAGTTAGGGTTAGTGGCCGAAAAGGGCGTTATTGTTAACGATGCTTGGTTGATTAAGGATTTCGATTTTAAATCCTATGGTGCTTACTTAAGAGCGGGTTACGACAGTTTAGACAGTATCAGCTTCCCGACATCGGGTAACCGTATCACCTTAAACGTCTATGTGCGTAACGAAGATTTTGATGATCTCGTCGATAACAATGAGAACGAATATAGCGTACAGATTGAGGCCGATTGGAAAGGGGCGCTCAGTGTCGGTAATCATGCCTTTGTCGGCAAAGCCTCAGTGGCGACCAACAATAATGATGGCTATAACACGCTACATTTGTCGGATTTAGGTGGTTTCTTAAATCTGTCGGGCTATCACAAGGACTCACTCACTGGCGCCCACAAACTCTTCGGTGCCTTTGTTTATCAGTATGATCTTGGCCGTGATGCGCTGGGGATGACGGATTACCCACTCTATTTGGGTTTAAGCTTAGAGGCGGGGAATGTTTGGTTTGAGCGAGATGAAGTCTCACTCTCGGATCTGATTTACGCCTCAAGTCTATACATAGGCACAGATACCTCGATGGGCCCAGCGGCACTGGGCTTTGGTATTACCGATATGGGGGATAAATCCCTGTATTTATTCATCGGTAAGGCGTTCTAGTTAACGCAAGGGCATGACGAAGGTCATGCCCTTTGTTTTATGTGCTGTCCTATGAGCATTTATCTTGCCTTGCTCGTGGGCGCCGCTTGATGTGTTTGGCAGGTGGCGATAAGTGTCATAACCTTTTACAAAATCTTGCTACAGCCAGACAGGGCAAAATGCTAAGGTTTTGCGGGAAAAAATAACAACTTTAAACGGAAGCTGAGGAAAACAATGAAGAAGATTAGCACACTGGCGCTGGGGATTGCCCTGAGCCTAGGTTTAGCCGCTTGCAGCAGCGAGCCTAAAACTGAAGTCGCCGCGGTTTCTGGCATTGAATTACAAAACTTTGATGCCTCAGTTCGCCATCAAGACGATTTCTACTACAGCGTGAACGGCAAATGGTTAGCGAATACGCCCATTCCTGCCGACAAATCTAACTATGGCGCATTCTCTGTGCTGTACGATCAAAGCCAAGATGCATTGAAGAAAATCATCGATGCCGCCGCTGCGCAAAAAGATGCCGCCCCTGGCTCGAATAATCAAAAAATCGGTGACTTTAACGCCAGCTTTATGAACACCGATTTGCTCGAAACCTTAGGCGTGACCCCGCTTAATCCACTATTGGCCGATATCGCAGCGGTGAAAACCCATGGCGAATTACCTGCAGTAATGGGCAAATTACTCACCAGCGGTTCAGGCATTCCCTTTGGTTTTTACGTGAACAACGACGCTAAAAACTCTACCCAATATGCGGTGTATTTAAGCCAGTCAGGCTTAACCTTGCCAGACCGTGATTACTACTTAAAAGATGACGCTAAGTTTGTCGCTAATCGCCAAGCAATGGCGAAATATGTGACCGATATTTTGACCGAAGCGGGCTACAAGAATGCCAAGCGCGCGGCGAAAAACGTGGCCGACATCGAGATGATGATCGCTAAGAGCCAGTGGAGCCGTGTTGAATCTCGCGATGCGAACAAGGCCTACAACAAGCTGAGCCGTGCTGAGCTGCAAAAGCTAACCGGCAAGTTTGATATCGATGCCTTTGCGACCAGTGCGGGCCTTGGCGATAAAGTGACTGACATCATCGTGCGTCAGCCATCTTATTTCGAAAAATTAGGCGCTAACTTTGACGCCTTCCCCGTTTCTGCTTGGCAGGATTACTTAACGTTCCACTTAGTGGATAGCTATGCCGAGCTACTCAGCAAAAACTTTGTTGACCTAAACTTTGCCTTCAAGAGCAAAACCTTGATGGGTATCGAAGAGCAACAACCACGCTGGAAAAAGGCTGTGGATGGCGCCGACCAAGTGATTGGCGAGTTAGTGGGTGAAGAGTATGTGAAGCAATACTTCAAGCCAGAAGCGAAGGCTCGTATGGAAACCATGATCAAAAACCTGATCAAGGGCTTTGAAGTCAGCATCAATGAACTCGAGTGGATGACGCCTGAAACTAAGGTCGCCGCACAGGAAAAACTGTCTAAATTTACCTATAAAATCGGCTATCCAGACAAATGGAAAGACTACACTGCGCTAGAGATCAAGCCTGATGAGCTGGTGGGCAACTATATGCGTTATGCCCAGTTTGAATATCAAGACATGATCAACAAGCTTGGTAAGCCTATCGATCGTACCGAGTGGCATATGACGCCACAAACAGTGAACGCCTATTACAGCCCTGTAAGTAATGAAATCGTGTTCCCAGCCGCGATTCTGCAGCCACCATTCTTCAATATGGATGCCGATGATGCGGTGAACTACGGTGGTATCGGTGCTGTGATTGGCCACGAAATCAGCCATGGTTTCGACGACCAAGGCGCTAAGTACGATGGCGATGGCAACCTGCGTGACTGGTGGTCGGATAAAGACCGTGAAGAGTTCCAAAAACGTGGTAAGCAACTGTCTGCGCAGTATTCTGGCTATGAAGCCCTGCCAGGTAAGTTTGTAAACGGTGATTTAACCTTAGGCGAAAACATCGGTGACTTAGGCGGTTTAACGGTAGCGGCGCGTGCCTACGCGATGAGCTTAAATGGTAAGCCTGCACCTGTGCTGGATGGTTTAACGGGCGAGCAGCGTTTCTTCGTTGGTTGGTCACAGGTATGGCGCCGCAATTACCGTGATGAAGAGTTAGGTCGTCGTCTGTTGACTGACCCGCATTCACCTAGCCACTATCGCGCTATGGGGACGCCTCGCAATATCGAAGCCTTCTACAAAGCCTTCGAGATGAAAGAGGGCGACAAGATGTACTTAAAACCAGATGAGCGCGTTAAAATCTGGTAATCCATAGGATGAAAACGAAAAAGCCAGACGGATGTCTGGCTTTTTTTATTTGCGTCAATTGTTGCTGTGATTAGCCCAAGATAGCCGGTAAATCTAACAAGCTGTCGGCTTGGTGATGGGCTACAACCCATTTGGCCTCGCCGCGTTGCTCCGGTGCGGGAATGGCGACGGTCTGCATATTGGCGGCGCGGGCGGCGATAAGACCATTGAAAGAGTCTTCAATCGCGAGGCAATAACGCGGGTCGACTCCTAACGCGGCGGCGCAATTTAAGTAAACCTCGGGATGGGGTTTGCCATAGGTGAGGCCTTCGGCGGATTGTACCGCCATAAACTTATCACTTAGGCCGAGTTTACTGAGTACGGCTTCGATAATGGTGTAAAAAGAAGAGGTGGCTAGGCCTATCTTTAAGCCTTTGGCTTGACAGTAATCAATGGCTTGTTGAACGCCTTGCATGGCTTCGCCCGTTCGCAGGATTTCCTCTGCGACTTTATCGACGATGGCGGTGCTCACCTTGGCATTGTCGTAATCGGCCCAAGGTGCTTTGTGATACCAATAGTCGACACATTGGTCGATACGTAAACCCGTGGTTTGTTGAATCGTTTCGATAGTGACGGGCACGCCAAGTGCCGATAAGACTTCATACTCAACCCGTTGCCAAAGGGGTTCAGAATCGATTAACACACCATCCATATCAAAAATAACAGCTTGAATACTAAGGGATGTCATTACTACTCCAAGGGATGGGAAGGATTACTAAGCGCTATGCTCTGGGAACTTGAGTGTATGGTTAAGCTCGGCATCTTCAAAGTCTAAAAGCACAAAGTTTAAAAATATTTACGCTTAACCTGAGGTTGTGAGCAAAAAAATATTCGTTCGATTTTAAATTGATTAACTTATGTTAACTATTTGTCGCTTATGGTTTTTTGTCTGTTTTCAAACTATTGTCTAATTTCCCTTGTTTTATTCTTGCCGTAAGTTGAGCTGCACCTCCGGATTTAGCCCTTATTTCGTCTTTCGCCGAGTGTGACCTGATTCATACTTTTGCAAAGCTGTAGTATACTGCTGGCCGGAAATACGGGTCGATCATGTCGGACTGTCAGCTTCAATTGAGAAGACGTGCAGTTTCGTTGTTAGAGCGCCAAACAAAGAGGAATGTTGCCGTGCTAGAAGCATATCGTAAACACGTCGCAGAACGTGCTGCAGAGGGCGTAGTCCCTAAGCCATTAGATGCACATCAAGTGGCTGAACTGGTTAAATTGGTTCAAAATCCCCCCGCTGGTGAAGAAGCCGTTATTCTTGACCTGCTAGAAAATCGAATTCCCCCAGGTGTTGACGAAGCTGCTTACGTAAAAGCCGCTTTCTTAGATGCGGTTGCCAAAGGCGCTGCAACTTCACCTATCCTGTCTGCCGAACGTGCGACTGAGTTATTAGGCACTATGCAAGGTGGCTATAACATCGAGCCGCTGATCGCTCAGCTAGATAACCCAGCTCTGGCGCCTTTAGCCGCTAAAGCCTTATCTCACACGCTACTGATGTTTGATTCTTTCCACGATGTGGTTGAGAAAATGGAAGCGGGTAATGCCTATGCTAAACAAGTCGTTGAAGCTTGGGCAAATGCAGACTGGTACTTAAGCCGTCCAAAATTAGCGGACAAAGTGACCCTGACCGTATTCAAAGTCTCAGGTGAAACCAACACCGACGACCTGTCACCAGCACCTGACGCTTGGTCACGTCCAGATATCCCATTGCACGCTTTAGCTATGCTGAAAAACGCGCGTGATGGTATCGAGCCAGACGTAGCGGGCAGCGTAGGTCCAATCAAGAAATTAGAAGAGCTGAAAACCAAAGGTTTCCCATTAGTTTACGTGGGTGACGTTGTGGGTACAGGTTCATCACGTAAGTCTGCGACTAACTCAGTACTGTGGTTCATGGGCGATGATATCCCATTCGTACCTAACAAACGTGCTGGTGGTTTCTGCTTAGGTGGCAAGATTGCGCCGATTTTCTTCAACACTATGGAAGATGCGGGCGCGCTGCCAATCGAACTTGACGTCAGCAAAATGGAAATGGGCGATGTGATCGACATTTATCCATACGCTGGCCAAGTGAAGCGTCACGGCTCAGACGAAGTGATTTCTGAGTTCAGCCTGAAAACCGACGTACTGTTAGACGAAGTACGTGCTGGTGGTCGTATTCCATTGATCATCGGTCGTGGTTTAACTGACAAAGCGCGCGCAGTATTAGGTTTACCCGCTTCTGACGTATTCGTACGTCCTCAAGACGTCGCTGATAATGGCAAAGGTTATACGCTTGCACAGAAGATGGTTGGTAAAGCCTGTGGTGTTGCTGGCGTACGTCCTGGCCAATACTGTGAGCCTAAGATGACTTCTGTGGGTTCTCAGGACACGACCGGCCCTATGACCCGTGATGAGCTGAAAGACTTAGCCTGTTTAGGCTTCAGTGCTGATTTGACTATGCAGTCATTCTGCCACACTGCCGCTTATCCAAAACCAGTAGACGTTAACACTCACCACACTCTGCCAGACTTCATCATGAACCGTGGCGGTGTGTCTCTGCGTCCAGGTGACGGTGTTATCCACTCTTGGTTAAACCGTATGTTATTACCAGACACAGTTGGTACTGGTGGTGACTCACATACGCGTTTCCCAATCGGTATTTCATTCCCAGCAGGTTCTGGTCTAGTGGCATTCGCTGCCGCGACCGGTGTGATGCCTCTGGACATGCCAGAATCAGTTCTAGTGCGCTTCAAGGGCAAGATGCAACCTGGCATCACTCTACGTGACTTAGTACACGCGATTCCATTAAAAGCGATTGAAATGGGTCTGCTGACCGTTGAGAAGAAAGGCAAAGTGAACATCTTCTCTGGTCGCGTACTGGAAATCGAAGGCTTAGAAACCCTGAAAGTAGAACAGGCATTCGAACTGTCTGACGCTTCTGCAGAACGCTCTGCAGCGGGTTGTACTATCAAGTTAGACAAAGAGCCAATCATCGAGTATCTGAACTCTAACATCACTATGCTGAAGTGGATGATCGCCGAAGGTTACGGTGACCGTCGCACGATAGAGCGTCGTATCAAAGGCATGGAAGAGTGGTTAGCGAATCCTGAGCTGATGAGCGCAGACGCCGATGCTGAGTACGCTGCGGTGATTGAAATCGATCTGAACGAGATCAAAGAGCCAATCCTGTGTGCGCCAAACGATCCAGACGATGCAGTATTACTGTCATCTGTTGCGCAAACTAAGATTGACGAAGTTTTCGTAGGTTCTTGTATGACTAACATCGGCCACTTCCGTGCGACCGGTAAGATGTTAGACAAGTTCGCTAAGACACTGCCAACTCGTCTGTGGATTGCACCACCGACTAAGATGGACAAAGACCAGCTGACCGAAGAAGGTTACTACGGTATTTTCGGTCGCGTGGGTGCGCGTATCGAGATCCCAGGCTGTTCACTGTGTATGGGTAACCAAGCACGTGTGGCTGAAGGTTCTACTGTGGTATCGACTTCTACCCGTAACTTCCCGAACCGTTTAGGTACAGGCGCTAACGTTTACTTAGCCTCTGCGGAATTAGCGGCAGTAGCAGCCCTGTTAGGTCGTCTGCCATCGGTTGAAGAATACCAAGAATACGCGAAAGAGTTAGATGCAACTGCAGCTGATACTTACCGTTACTTGAACTTCGATCAAATCGATTCTTACACTCAGAAAGCATCACAAGTGATCTTTCAATCAGCTGTATAATCGATTGATATGATAATGAAAAAGCCAGCGAAAGCTGGCTTTTTTGTTTGTAAATTCTATCGCTAATAAGCTGTTGATTAAGAAGTGACTGCCAATCTCAAAAACTATCTATCAAGGGTGGCGACTTGCCCCCATTGACGCGCAATCATGCGATTCGCGGCACATAACGGTTAGCGCTAATTAGGCTTGCTGGGCGTGCTCTGAATACTGGTTATGTAACACTTCGAGCAATTTATCTTCTAACTCGAAACGGGTTTCCATGGTGTGGGCCAGTTCGGAAAGATCTTTATCGAGCTGGTATAACACTTGATCATCCTGCGCTTCGGCGTACTTATCATTAAAGTCTAACGCCGCGTTGGTCGTTGGGGTGATCTTTGGCAGTACTTGCTGGGCTAAGGTTTTGCTCGAGGCACCAAACTTTTCACAGGCATTGACCACTTGGTCATAGACTTCGAAATGGCCTTCGGAGACGTAATCGACTAATAAATCACAAAAGGATTTCACATGATCGAAGGAGGGAAGGGATTTTTCGGCTTTCCCATAGGGAGGAAGGCCTGCTATCTGGCAGTAATGCACCAAGAGTTTACGACGATTTTCTAGCCATTGATCTATAAGCTTATTTGAACCGCCCCACTTTTGTTCTGCTTTTTCGAGTTCTCTCAGCATGATGCATTCCATTTAAGTGCCAGGACATGACTCTAATGTAGGGGAGAAATAGCCCTTGGATCAACCCTTTTTATCGGGATTTGCGAGAATTGGCAGATGGACAAACCAGCTGTTTTGTATAAAAAAATGCGGAAATAAAAAGCCCAACGATAGAAACCTATCGTTGGGCGAGTAATGTATATAGCAGGCTCGATGCGACGAGCTTCTTGATTGTTCTTGCTAGCGCAAACTTTTTATACCAAAGGCAGGAAACCAGCGCAACTTTTTTCTGTCTTAGTGTGACTTTGGGTTCGATTACTAAACAGTATGTTATCTGGCTAGCATTTTGACGATAAGTGCTTAAATGGACAGCAATGATGGGGAATAGCTCACATAAATTTGCACTTAAAGGTTACATTATCCGCGTAAATGCTAAACTACCGACCCAGCGGATCTCAATAAGTCTAGGAATCAAGCCAAATGGCAGAATTAAAGAATGATCGTTATTTACGCGCCCTACTAAAACAGCCTGTTGATATGACCCCAGTGTGGATGATGCGTCAAGCTGGCCGTTATCTTCCTGAATACAAAGCGACTCGCGCTCAAGCGGGTGACTTCATGTCTTTATGTAAAAACCATGAACTGGCCTGTGAAGTAACGCTACAACCGCTGCGTCGTTACGAGCTGGATGCGGCGATTCTGTTTTCCGATATTCTGACTGTTCCCGATGCGATGGGATTAGGTCTGTATTTTGAGGCGGGCGAAGGCCCACGTTTTGAGCGCCCAACAGACACTATCGATGCCATCAAAAAATTAGCCGTTCCCGATCCAGAAGATGATCTGGGTTATGTGATGAAAGCGGTTAGCACTATTCGCCGTGAACTGAATGGTCAAGTGCCATTGATTGGTTTCTCTGGCTCTCCTTGGACACTCGCGACTTACATGGTTGAAGGTGGTTCGAGCAAAACCTTCGAAAAAATTAAGAAGATGGCCTACGCAGAGCCTGCGGCGCTGCATATGTTACTCGACAAGTTAGCCGATTCTGTGACTTTGTACCTGAATGCGCAGGTTGCTAACGGCGCTCAATCGCTGATGATCTTCGACTCATGGGGCGGCGCGTTATCGCACACGGCTTACCGTGAATTCTCACTGCGTTATATGCAGAAGATTGTCGATGGTCTGACTCGCTTTGCCGATGGCCGCCAAGTCCCTGTGACCTTATTCACTAAGGGCGGTGGCTTATGGTTAGAAGCCATGGCTGAAACTGGCTGTGATGCTTTAGGTTTAGACTGGACTGTCGATATTGCCGATGCCCGTCGCCGTGTCGGTCACAAAGTGGCGCTTCAGGGTAACATGGATCCTTCTATGCTGTATGCGCCAATCCCACGTATCGAAGAAGAAGTTGCTCAAATTCTGGCGGGTTACGGTGAAGGTACAGGCCACGTGTTTAACTTAGGCCACGGTATTCACCAGCACGTTGACCCAGAGCATGCGGGTGCCTTTATCAAGGCGGTTCATGCTCAATCTAAGCAGTATCATAAGTAAGCGATACTGAAGAAAAAACGGACCTAAGGGTCCGTTTTTTTATGCTGTAACTCCATGCTAAACAGTGCGAGCTTAACGTCAACTCGGCTCGGATTATGCCTTTCTCCCCAAACGTAAAGCCGAGGCATTACAAGGTGTTTACAAGCGGCTTTAGAACATAGGATATTGATTAACATCTAACTTTTTAAAACTTATTTAGCGAATAGCTGCGCTAAATCAAAGGCGTTTAACACAATTAAATGCATGCTATTGCTTACTTTAGCAACGGATAAAGCAAAGTGATATTTAATACTATTTGCAAATGAGATATGTTGCATGACGCTATAAGGGACTATGTAAAGCCGTTTATCTATTCAATGACAAAAGCCGTGGTAAGAGATGCGCATTGGCAACAAAATATTGGTATTTATTGCAGGATTCTGTTTACCAGCGGTTGTGCTCGTGTCCTATTGCCTCGGCTATTGGTTCGATCATAGGGTCGAATTGCTGCGCCAAGATAATGTGCAGCATGAGCTGACCAATATCCAGCAACAGTTTCTCATCGATATCGACCGTTTAAATTTTCTCACTAATATCTATGCCTCCCCGCTGTCTCGGGTCGATGGCGAACTGCTGCAATCCATCGAATCATCATGGCTTGAGAGCGCCATGTCCGCCAATTTGCATTGGTTTATTCTGCAGGGCGGGCAGCTTCAAAGTGTCCTCGCCAATACCTCCAGTATTGCCTTAGCGACACAACAGCAAATTGCCGATGCGGTACTTGCCGCTGGTAAACCTAAAGTGGCTGGGGTGTATCTTGCGGGGGATGTTGGGCTTGTTGTCACCGCCGCAGCCGTCGCCCCCGAAGAATACGTGCTCTTGGTGCGCCAGTTATCGGCGCAGGATTTATTAGAATATGCCCAAGCGCCATTAGTCACTCAGGTGCAGATGAGTCGCAGCAACACTGCGGCCGCGAAAGATCGCCTCAGCTTTGTGCCAGTCCCGAGTTTGCAGGAAAACTCGCCATTGTATCTGCAGGTACAGTTCTCCTCTGAACCCTTCCAAGAAGTAAAGCTCGACCTCGATTGGGTTTCGGTGGGGATTATTCTACTCGGCGTGTTAATTGTGGCGCTGGGGTACATTTGGCTGCGCGCAGGCCTGTTAAAACCCTTTAAAAGCATGATGAAGCAGTTGGCATTGGTCGACCCCGCGGCCAGCGTGTATCGCCCTGTGAGCGGTGAAGGTAACGTCGAGTTAGAAGTGTTAGCCAGCCGGGTTAACAGCTTACTTGCCCGTATATACCAGCAGAAAGAACGCGGTAAGACTACCCTAGAGTCGATTGCCGAGGCGGTGATCCTGACCGATATCGACGCCAAAGTGATCTATATGAATCCCAAGGCCGAATCTTTGCTCGATGTTGCCAGTTGTTACGCCGTTGGCCAGAGCCTAGCGTCGTTATTAAAAGCGGGGGAGCAGTTAAATCAAGCGGTATTCCATTGTATGCGTTTGGGGGAGACCACGCCGCAAGTCGCCAAAATCAAGCTATTAACCGCCACGCCACGGATTATTGAGCGCAGCATCAGTAACGTGTTGAATCATGATAAAGAAATTACCGGCACTGTGGTGGTGCTACGGGATATTACCCAGGAAGAGCTGCTTAAGCACCAGCTGCAAAAACGCGCCAACTTCGATAGCGTGACTGGTTTGCTCAATCGGCAAGCCTTCGAGGAGCGGTTGCCGCAGTTTGCCAGCCAGGCTAAGCGCCTCGCGGTATGTTACATGGATTTAGAGCAGTTTAAGCTGATTAACGACAGCTGTGGTCATGCCGCTGGCGATCGCATGTTGGCTATAGTGGCGCGGACGATTCAATCGTGCCTTGGGCCGCAGGCATTATTGGCTCGCTTAGGTGGCGATGAATTTGGCTTAGTTATTTGCGATAGCACTGCGTTGGCCGTGGCCCAGCAGTTAAAACAAATTATCGCTCAGGTTTCGCTGCAGGTACTGCACGATAAAAACAGTAGCTATAAAGTCGGCTTGAGTATTGGAGTCGCCTTTGGCCGTGCGCCCTATATCAATGCCTTGGAGCTACTTAAGGATGCGGATATTGCCTGTATTGCCGCTAAGGCCAAGGGAACAAACCAAATCCATTTTTATGATGATAAAGATAAAGAGCTGACCTACCAGCGCAACGCGCCCAAGTGGGCGGTGCGTATCGCGCAAGCGATTGAGGAAAATGAACTGCTGCTCTATTACCAACCGATCCGCGGTTTAGGGGCGAGTTCTAAACGGCAACGGATGGAAATCCTGCTCAGGATCCAAGAACCCTGCGGCCGTATTTTAGCGCCAGCACAGTTTATCGCAGCGGCGGAGCGTTTTAAGCTCATGCCTGAAATCGATAAAGAAGTGATACGTAAAGCCTTCTTATGGCTATCCTTAAATCCACAGTTGTGGCCAGATCACTGTATTTCAATCAACCTTTCAGGCAATAGCTTAGGTGCCGAAGGCATGGTGGAATATATCGCTTTGCAGCAACAGATTTTTGAAATCCCAAGTCAATGTGTGTGCTTTGAAATCACCGAAACCACGGCGATTCAAAATCGTCACCGTGGCATGGAAATGCTCCGGCAGCTGCGTAAACTCGGGTTCTCTTTTGCGTTGGATGATTTTGGCAGTGGCTTTGCGTCCTATGGTTATCTGCGTGAACTGCCGGTGGACTATGTCAAAATTGACGGCTGTTTCGTGAAGAACCTCGCGGTCAACGCCAAGGATTACGCCATCGTCAAATCGATTCAGGACGTATGCCGCGTCATGGGGATTGAGACTGTGGCCGAGTTTGTCGAAAACCAAGAGATTATCGATAGATTACAGGTAATTGGGATTAATTACGCGCAAGGTTATGCGATAGGACGACCGCAACCCCTGAGCAGTTATTGCGAGCCGCTTGGCGTGCCGCACGCACAACGCGCATAGGGGATTGCGCTTTTAAGATGATTATGCCAATTTACTTCGGAGCATAATTAACACATTGGTAACAAGGGAATAGTTATGGATGGACTGACGGGTAAAGTGGTCATTATTACGGGCGCTTCGGAGGGAATAGGCCGTGCGCTTGCCATCGCCATGGCACGGGTGGGTTGCCAACTGGTGCTCAGTGCCCGCAATGAAACACGTTTAGCCTCCCTTGCCCTCGAAATCGCGAACTATGGTCCGACTCCCTTTGTATTTGCCGCCGATGTCAGTAGCGCCTCCCAATGCGAAGCCTTAATTCAAGCCACTATTGCCCATTATGGTCGCCTCGATATTCTAGTGAATAACGCGGGCATGACCATGTGGTCGCGTTTCGATGAGCTTAATCAGTTGTCTGTGCTCGAAGATATCATGCGAGTCAACTACTTAGGGCCAGCGTATTTAACTCATGCCGCCTTACCCTATTTAAAGTCGAGCCAAGGTCAGGTGGTGGTGGTGGCCTCGGTAGCTGGGTTAACGGGCGTGCCGACGCGCAGTGGCTATGCTGCCTCTAAGCACGCCGTTATCGGCTTTTTTGATTCGCTGCGGATTGAACTGGCGGATGATAACGTTGCCGTGACTGTGATTTGTCCCGATTTTGTCGTATCACAAATTCATAAGCGTGCCCTCGACGGTGAGGGTAAGCCTCTGGGGAAATCTCCAATGCAGGAAGCCAAAATTATCACCGCCGAGCAATGTGCGAACATGATGCTCCCTGTGATAGCGACCCGAGGTCGGCAGCTTATTACGTCGCTACGTGGCCGACTCGGGCGCTGGCTAAAGCTGATTGCACCGGGATTAATCGATAAAATTGCCCGCAAGGCGATTGCATCGGGCCATTAATGCTTATTTGCCGCGATTAAGGTGTTTCACAATAGCTTGCTCTGCCTCGCTTTGGGTCGCCTTATCGCCATCGGCCTGAATATGGGCGGTGGCTTTGTGGCCAGTGAGATCCTCTGCGATATGTAACCAGTCTGGATGCCAGTAAAAATTCTGTCCCGATAGCGTCTGCCAATTGTGCACGCCAGACTTTTCCCCTTGATAAATAATGTCTTTGATTGAATATCCCATAAATAACCCCTGATATTTTTGTTGGGTCTAGATAGTGCGCCCGCCAAAGGGGGACTTGTGTGCGTTAGCTCACGCTTTGTAGCAAAAATAAACCCCGCATAAGCGAGGTTTATTGGGATTAGGTTGAGGCTATCGACATCTATGACCCATTAGGGTTTAGCGCATTGGCTAGGTGAGCCTGTGCCTTTCCACAGAGTGCTGCCATCGCTAACTGACAGAGGGATAAAGCTTAAGCCTTGGCTCATGTTCGCTGGCGGCAAATCGGTTTCAAGCTCATACATACCCATAGGGACCGCACCTTGGCTGGCGTTTGACGCTACCTGCGCCGCGGCGAGGCTTGAGTAACGCAGGCCCAACATATCAAAATGGCTGCGCCAATCTTTGCCTGTGAGCTTACTCAGGGATACCAGCATAAAGTCATTGCCCGGAATATCCCTCACTGTTTTGCCGCCGTAAACGCTATGGCCCTCATATGGGAAGAGTTCAAAGCCCAGTTTACTGCGGTTAGCCTCCCAATCGCTGGTATTATTGGCATATTTACCAAAGATGCGGCTGTGCTGATATAGCAGGGTGAAGATATTGAAACCATTGCTTAGGCTGGTACCGTCGTTAAGCGTCATGTCATGGGCTTTTAGCGCCATTTGGATGTAAAAGGCCATGCGATAACCGTTGTGTACCGCGTAGGCATTGCTGGCCCAAGGGGCTGTGTATCTGTCTTCGCCCACATCGAGCACTTTACAGTTGGCACCGAAGACCACGCGTTTGCCACTGGTATCCGTGGTGCCTGCCGCATCGGACATAAATACATAGAAGAGATCTTTGTGATTCATATGACCATCGGTGATGCTGCTCGTGTTGCCGTCACGCAGATAATGGGTCTTCCACAACACCACATAGGGGAAAATATTGTTGGAGTTTTCCCCCGCGCGGCTGCCATAACCAGCCCAATTATCGCGATTGGCGGCAGTAGCGTATTGCACGTTTAGGCGGTTGGTTTGCAGATTGTGGCCGAGTTCGTGGTTATCTCCCCAACCCGTGGGCGAAATATTCCAAGCCGCATCCCATGGATTACCGCTACAACCCGAGCCGCAGTGGGCGTTTTGGTCATAGTTAGCATGTTGGATGATGCTGCGGGTATGCAGGCTAGCATCGGTACAGTCTGCGCCAAACAGTGCCTGACAGCTTGCAAGCACATCCGAGGGGAGAGATTCACTTAAGCTCTTACCTTGGATTTTCAGCCCAGCGAGGGTATACACGCTGTTGATATGATCCTCGACAATGCTCTTGAGCAACGCATTGACATCCGGGATCTTACCGCCAATCGCATTCATAAAACGGTCGCGGCGCAAATGCTGTTCGGCGCCATCGGTACGAAGATCCACATGGGGTAACTCGGTATTTTGGATCTTATCGTTAAAGGTCGTGATTTCAGTAGGATTGGAAAAATCCATGATGCTGGGGTGCTTGGCCACATTCTTGGCTTGCACATCGACACTGAGCGCACCTTCGCCACCACTGATATAGAGATAAATAGGGCCGCCATAGGGGGTTGAGAATTCAAGACTTTGCCCTTTGGCGAGCTTGAGGCGTTGCTGGGCAAGTTCCAATGGCGCGCGATAAACCTTTTGCTCATAGGCGCGGTTAGTATTACGTCTATGATAATTCAGCTTAATTTCGACATTCGCATTCGTGTTATCTAAGCGGCTGAGGGTGATGGTTTGCCCAGGTAGGGCGTACCAGCCCGTAATTGTCCACTGGCCAGAGTATGGCACTGTGATTGTCTTACGTTCCGTCACTGTGGCAGGGTAAGCGTAATGGGCGTTGCAGCCCTTGCTCAGATTGGTCCTGTCGGTGACATACTCACCTAAGTCAGGTTGGGCGAGGTTGTGGGCGCGGGCGTAGCTGACAGTCCAATCGGCAAACAGGGCTTGCTGCCACTGGGCGGATTCGCTGTAGGCGATGGGATAATCGATTTCACTGCGATACTTATCGGCGAGGAGTAATCCTGCTTTCATCAAGCTAAAATTAGGGCTGTTAAAAGCATCGATATCATTGTTATCTAAGGTTTCGGCATTGCCACGATACCAATCCGCGCCCGCCTTAAAGGCCTCGACAAAGGCGCTACTGTTACAGCTTAAATAGTTGCCGCTGCAGTCATTGAGCACTTGCGTATCGAAGCGTTGTTCACGCAAATTTGCCAGCAGGGTGTCGACATCCGCGAGCGCCTTATCTTGCGCTAGGATAGTGTCGACACTCAGGTTATTGGCATTGAGTTTCGACCAGTAGTTTCCTGCAGTAGAGAGCCCCATCTCAAGGTAGAGCGGTGAGAGCATAGCGCTTTGTTCGCGTCGATAATTAGAGAGCAGCAGCGGGATCCCTGCCGCCTTGGCTTTAGTGATGGCCGCTTGAATGCCCGCGTAACCTAGGTTATCGCGGTCAATATCGCTGATAACGATTAAATCGGGTTTTAAGGTATCGATACAGCTGGCAAGGGCGGTGTA
The DNA here is from genome assembly GCF_003129585.1 of Shewanella sp. BC20. NCBI lineage: Bacteria > Pseudomonadati > Pseudomonadota > Gammaproteobacteria > Alteromonadales > Shewanellaceae > Shewanella > Shewanella sp. BC20. Next base: position 72,279 of record NZ_NHRI01000010.1, read on the forward strand.
ATCACAGCTATTGGCGTCGTTGATGCTGTGGGCATCGGGGTAGTACTTACTTAGCCAAGTGCGGATCCCTTCGTTATGGGGGAAATACCAACTGTCGGCGCGACTTGGCATCTGTGCCGTGACTATGCTCAAGCCATTCTGCTGATCGCCGCCTTTGGTCAGCCATCCAATGAGGTTTTTCAGCAGCTTATCACTCTGATCCGAATTATTAACCGCAAACAGGTTGCTACCCATGGCGGCATAACGCTGGCCTTGTTGTTCGCCCGCCATCACTAAACCGCGTACGGCGCTGGCGCCGCTGCCATCAACATTGGATGGCAGTAAGGTAAAAGTGTTTTCCGGCATAAAGCTCGAAAAGGTGATGGAATCGTGGGTCGGATGCCAACTGATGCTGTTACCCACACCTTGATAGAGTTCGGTGATTTTCGCTTTGCGGGCGGTCTCTATGCTCGCCAGTTCGGTGGTGCTGAAATCAATCAGTTCGTTGGCGCTGGCAAGGGTATGGTCTTGATGGCGAATGGCATTTTCAGCATTGCTGATAAAGCTTGGGGTAATTGTGCAATCGGCGCTTATCGTCGCAGTGATATAGGTCTGTTCGGTCAGCGCACCGCCACAGCCGCTAATGCTATCCAGCACGAAACCGTTGTCGGCTTGAACGCTAAAGCTGGCACTTTTACCCGCATCTACCTTCTGGCTGCTAGGGATGAGCTTGCCACCCAAGACTGAACTGGTACTCGCAGTATATTGAGTCACCGCGGGAGGTTGGACTGGCGGCTCCGGCGGGGGTGTTGTGCTACCCGAGTCCTCCGAGCCTCCGCCACAACCCGCGAGTATTAAGGCGATGGCGGCAGAAATGAGTCTAATCTCCATGGAGAATCCTTAGCATTTGTAGGTAGTTAACATTTGCGTAGCATTGTATAGGAATAATGCGGGTGAAAGTAGGTTTTGATTGTTTAAATTGATATAAATCATTAACTTAAAATTGACGTTCGTCAAATTTAAGGCATAAAAAAACCGGCGCATGGCCGGTTTTTTAAATGAATTAAAGCTTAGCCCTGTTGTTCGCGGGCAATGGCGCGATAGCCGATATCGGTGCGGAAATACACGTCATCCCAGTGGATTTCATCAACCAGCAGATAAGCAGCTTTTTGTGCTTCGGTCACAGTGTGTCCTAGGGCTGTAGCGCATAATACGCGGCCGCCGTTAGTAACTACATGACCGTCTTTCATCTCAGTGCCTGCGTGGAACACTTTGGCATCGTGATTACCTAGGCTTAAACCTTGGATCACATCGCCCTTGCGGTAGTCGTCTGGGTAACCGCCAGCGGCTAATACAACACCGACTGCGGCGCGCGAATCGTACTCGGCGGTAACTTTATCCAGCTCGCCACGGGTCGCGGCTAAACACAGCTCAACCAGATCTGACTTGAGGCGCATCATAATAGGTTGGGTTTCTGGGTCGCCAAAGCGGCAGTTGTATTCCAGTACTTTGGCGCTGCCGTCTGGTGCGATCATCAGACCCGCATACAGGAAGCCAGTGTAAACATTGCCTTCAGCGGCCATGCCATCAACCGTTGGGCGGATAACGTTAGCGATTGTCCAATCGTGCACGCTTTGGGTAACGACTGGTGCAGGGGAGTAAGCGCCCATGCCGCCAGTGTTAGGACCGTGGTCGGCATTATCACGGGCTTTATGGTCTTGGCTAGTTGCCATGGCGAGGATATTTTTACCATCGACCATAACGATAAAGCTGGCTTCTTCGCCTTTTAAGAATTCTTCGATAACCACGCGAGAACCGGCATCGCCAAACTTGTTGCCCGCGAGCATATCTTCGATGGCTGCGTCAGCTTCAGCTTGATCTTGGGCGATGATTACGCCTTTACCTGCGGCTAAACCGTCGGCCTTGATTACGACTGGGTAACCTGTCTTGCCCGTCAGTTCACGCACGAAGGCTTTAGCGTCTTGGATTTCGGTACAGTTTTTATAACCCGCCGTTGGGATATTGTGGCGTGCTAAGAAGTCTTTAGTGAACGCCTTAGAGCCTTCTAACTGTGCAGCCGCTTTGGTTGGGCCAAAAATGGGTAGACCCGCAGCGTTAAAGGCATCGACCACGCCCAATACCAGCGGCGCTTCCGGGCCAACGATGGTGAGTTCGATCTGATTGGTTTGAGCAAAATCGAGCAGGGCAGGAATGTCCGTCGCGCTGATGTTGAGGTTTTCTAACTTTGGCTCGAGGGCCGTGCCCGCGTTACCCGGTGCAACATAAACTAGCTCTACCTGGGGGGATTGTGCCGCTTTCCAAGCTAGGGCATGTTCGCGGCCGCCGCCACCAATAACTAATACTTTCATGTTAAGTCATCCCTTTGAGTTTTAAATTCTTGTGGTTAGATTTTTAGCGCTACAGAGTGCGATAAACGAAACAGCCAGCACATGGCGTGCTGGCTGTAGGTGGCATTAGTGACGGAAGTGGCGCATGCCCGTCATTACCATGGCCATGCCGTGCTCGTCGGCAGCAGCGATGATTTCAGCATCGCGCATTGAGCCACCAGGCTGGATTATGCAGCTGATGCCCGCCGCCGCTGCGGCATCGATACCGTCGCGGAATGGGAAGAAGGCATCGGACGCCATCACAGAGTTAACCACTTCTAAGCCTTCATCGGCAGCCTTGATACCCGCAATCTTAGCGCTGTAGACGCGACTCATTTGGCCGGCGCCGACACCGATTGTCATGCCGTCTTTAGCGTAAACAATGGCGTTAGATTTAACGAACTTAGCCACTTTCCAGCAGAACATTAAGTCCTTCAGCTCGCTCTCGGTCGGTTGACGCTTAGTCACGACTTTAATGTCATCTAAGCCAACCATGCCTTGGTCGCGGTCTTGCACCAGCAGACCACCGTTCACGCGCTTATAGTCTAAGGTCTTGGTCTTAGTATCCCATTGACCGCACTCTAACAGACGCACGTTGGTTTTCTTGGCCACTACATCGCGGGCACCTTGGCTCACGACTGGCGCAATAATTACTTCAACGAATTGACGCTCAACGATAGCGCTAGCGGTTGCTGCATCTAACTCGCCGTTGAAGGCGATAATGCCGCCAAAGGCTGACGTTGGGTCAGTTTGATAGGCGCGGTTATAGGCATCGAGCAGATCTTTACCCAGTGCAACACCACATGGGTTAGCGTGTTTAACGATAACGCAAGCGGGTTCGCTGAACTCTTTCACGCACTCAAGGGCGGCATCGGTATCGGCGATGTTGTTGTAAGACAGTGCTTTACCTTGCAGTTGAACTGCCGTTGCGACTGAGGCTTCGTCGATCTTAGTGTCAACATAGAAGGCTGCAGTTTGGTGGCTGTTTTCACCGTAACGCAGATCTTGCTTCTTCACTAATTGAGTGTTGAAGGTGCGTGGGAACTTTGAATCTTCGAAGCACTCATCAGTGCTATGCGCAGGAACCATAGTGCCGAAGTAATTGGCGATCATGCCATCGTAACCGGCAGTGTGTTCGAAGGCTGCAATCGCTAAATCGAAACGGGTCGCGTGAGTTGTGCTGCCATTGTTGGCGGCCATTTCGGCTAATACGCGGTTATAGTCGGCCGCATTTACCACGATAGTCACGTCTTTATGGTTTTTCGCCGCAGCGCGCACCATAGTTGGGCCACCGATGTCGATGTTTTCAATCGCATCTTCTAAGGTGCAACCGGCTTTAGCAACGGTATCGGCAAAGGGGTAGAGGTTAACCGCAACCAGATCGATTGCATTGATGTTGTTGGCAGCCATGACATTTTCATCAAGACCGCGACGCGCCAAAATGCCGCCATGCACTTTAGGGTGCAGGGTTTTAACGCGACCATCCATGATCTCAGGGTGTCCTGTATAGTCAGATACTTCGATAACAGGCACGCCGTTATCCGCTAACAAGCGAGCGGTGCCGCCCGTTGACAGCAGTTCAACGCCTTGGGCGTGTAATGCTTTGGCGAATTCGAGAATTCCGGTTTTATCTGAAACGCTTAACAGCGCGCGACGAATGGGTCTGGCATTATTTGCAACAGTCATTTGGGTACAGGGTCCAGTTATTTTAGTTTCAAGGATCTTTCGGAAAACAGAACAACTTCTATCGGATTCTGCTTTCCAAAAGCCCCTTGGTCCTACTTATATTTTTTGTCCCAGCGTCAGGCGCGCGTATTCTACCGTAAAACTGGATTTACGGGTGTTTTTTCTGCGCGATTTCACAATATTGATATCAGAACAAAGTGCCGTGGTTTTTGACTGAGGGATAAATTTAAAAATAGCCCTTGACCTTGGAGTAGGCTCTAAGGTTTATACTCGCCCTATGATGTTGATTGTCAGCGAAGGTTGGCATGGGGCAAGCTAAGCTGCAAAGGATAGAACTATGTACCGCATTGGTGAGTTAGCCGATTTATGCGAAGTGAAAGCCGATACCCTCAGATTTTATGAGAAACACGGCCTGCTTTCGCCTTCGAGCCGCACCGACTCTGGCTATCGGGTCTATACCGATGCCGATGCCGCACGGCTGCGTTTTATTCTACGGGCGAAGGCGGTGGGTTTTAGCTTGAGTGAAATTAGCGAGCTGCTTTCTATCGAGTTGGATAAATCCAATTGGGCCTGTGCCGATGTGAAGGGCATGGTCGACGTTAAGTTGGCTCAGGTGCAGACTAAGATTGCCGAGTTACTGCATTTTCAAACCAGTTTGCAAAAACTGTCGGATGCCTGCTGCGGCGGGCCGCGCAGCGCCGAACATTGCTCGATTTTAGAAGCGCTGGAGTCGAGCACAGAGCGAGTGCGTGTGGAGCACGACCATGGCCAAACTCCAGATGCGACAACCCTAGATAAGTCAGGGAATTAACTATGTTATTGAAGAATTTTATCGATATGTTTTTAGATTCCGCCCCTTGGCTGTTGCTCGGCTTGATTCTGGCGGGTCTACTCAAAGTGTTTGTGCCCATGGCTTGGATGCAAAAGCAGCTCGGCGGGCATGGCTTTAAAACCGTGGTGAAGGCGGCGTTATTGGGCGCGCCATTACCTCTGTGTTCCTGCGGGGTGATCCCCGCGGCCGTTGGGCTGCGCCGCTCTGGCGCATCGAAAGCGGCAACCACCTCCTTTTTAGTCTCGACTCCTGAAACTGGAGTCGACTCTGTAACGGTTTCCTACGTTTTGCTCGGCCCTTTTATGGCGATAGTACGGCCGATTGCGGCGATCACCAGTGCTATTGTTGCGGGCCTTTTAGTTGGGCGTGATGATGACGATGGCAAAGCTGCGGCTAAGGCCGAGGTTCTGTTAGACAAGGCCCAGTTAGACACGGCTCAGTCAGACAAGGCATTCGCTAGCGCAGCGCCTGTCACTTCATGCAGTGCTTCAAAATCTTTGTCGGCGGAGAGAGTGCTCAAAGCCGAAGCGGTAAAAAGCTGCTGTTCATCGACTAAGTCGCCCGCAATCACGCCAGTTAAGTCTTCCTGCAGCGGCAGTGAAAACGCGAAAGCGCCAGCAGCCGAGCCAAAAATCAAAATGACGCCGATGGCTACGCCAAGTCTAATGGCAACTGGCGGCTCAAGCATGGGCGCTGTCACTATGGTTCATGCTGCTAAAGCCCATTCCGTAAATGCAGAGAGTGCGGGATCATGCTGTGGCACTCAAACTGCCGCGCCTGAAAAAATAGTCGTAGTGAAGAAGGGCGCTTGTTGTGGTAGCTCAAGCGCGAAAACGGCTGATAGCCATCAAGCCGAAGGCGAGAGCTGCTGCGCATCTACACAGGATATGGCGACCGAGCTTAAGTCTGAGTCTGTGATTGCACGTGTAGGCATAGGGCTTAAATATGCGGCGACGGATCTGGTGCGTGACACCACACTCTGGTTGCTGGTGGGTTTATTCTTCGCAGCCATAGTACAAACCTATGTTCCTGCTGACTTTTTAGCTAAGTGGGGCGATGGATTGCTGGCTATGTTGGTGATGGTGCTAGTGTCTGTGCCTATGTATATCTGCGCTACAGCTTCAACGCCGATTGCAGCCGGCTTGCTACTAGCGGGTGTCTCCCCCGGCGCCGTGCTGGTGTTTATGATGGCAGGTCCTGCAACCAATATCGCGACTTTAGGCGTGGTGACTAAGGAGCTGGGTAAGCGTGCGCTCTATGGTTATCTTGGCGGCGTCTTGGGTGTTGCCTTAGTCGCTGGCGCTTTAGTGAACTATCTGGTTGCTAACTTTGGTTTTGAGGTGATGCCACAGATTGGTGAGCAACATCAAATGTTGCCAGAGTGGCTAGTCGCTACCTCAGGCATAGTGCTCGCATTGCTGATGGCGAAAGTGGTATTCGAGAAAATCCCAAGAAGTTGGCTGCGCCGCAGCGACTGCTGCTCATAGTGCTAACGCTAACTAAAAATCCCCAGCAATGACTGGGGATTTTTTTATTGTGTCACTTTAATGGTACCGCTCACGCGGCAGAGCGACGCGTGATGCTCAGTCGTTTATTAGTTCGACTTTTTAGCATCGATAAACGGCAGGGTGCCCGTCGGTAGCACTGTGGTGGGCAGCTTGCCATCCCATTTCTCTGCCTTAGTTAGTTCGACAAGGTTTTGATTTTGTGCCAGAGCCTCGGCGCGGCTCTTAATGGCAGACGCCTCTGCATCCCCTTTAATCCGAATACTTTCGGCCTCTGCCTTAGCGCGGGCGAGTTGCGAGTCGGCTTCTGCCTGGGCTTGGGTCACGGCGATTTGTGCGCTGACTCTTTCTTTCTCGAGGTTTTGCAGCTGGGTTTGTACCTCAACTTCGGCGCGCATTCTGTCTTCTACCGACTTTTCATAGGCATTGGAAAAGTCGATATTTTCAATCTGCACTGAGGTGATTTCGATGGGGCCTTTGACCGAGTTAGTGATGGCGCTGGTGACATCGATACCGAATTTGATCCGCTCCTGTACGACCGAAATCGCAGTGTATTTACCAAAAATGTTCTCAACTTGCGTTGGCACTTGGCGGTCGAGCAGACGAGCCACCATGGCATCGATACTCTTAAAGTTGGCATAGACTTCTTCGACACGATCCGGCGGCACGTTGAAGGTGACCGAAGCGTTAAGGGTCGCGGGTTGCTGATCGCGGCTATAGGCTTGTAATGAGCTGTAGCTGGTGGTGTGGGTTTGGGTTGAGATTTTCACTACTGTATCGAACAGTGGCATTTTAAATCCGAGCCCTGGCTCGGCGGTGCCGATGATCTTACCGTTACGCAGAATCACTCCGCGCTCACCTTGGTCGACCGTGTACCAACTGCCAAAGAGTGAAATAAAGAGGATCAGTAAAATCACTAGGGGGATGATTTTAGAGAGGCCAATAGAGCTTGGCAGGTTAAGTTCAGTTTTTATCATGTCGCTTCCTTTGCTGATATGTTGCGATGGCGAATTTATTGGGGCGGAATACGGTTTAGTTTTAATCACTTGGCGTTACATTTTGCAGCAAAATGTATCTTAATGGTTAACGTGAGGCAACAAGACTGCATTGGACTTGTCGATGTGTGACCCAGATGTCATTGCTTATCCTTACAGTGTAAATGTTATTGCGAACTATTCTCACCAAAGTTAGAGTCCCGAAATTAACTCAATTTTCTATCATTTCGCCCCGTTAGTGCTTGGTGGGAATCAGGCGAAAAGGCGATAGATTTCAGTGAGTTTAATTGTGCTAACACTTTGTCGTGAGAGGATAAATCCCCGTGTTGCAACTCATCTTTTTGTTGTCGACGCTGACGGCTTGCCTGTTGTGTTATTTGACCAATAAGCAGCAAAAACGATTAGCTCGCCCTTTGCCTAAGCGGCCTTGGCGGTTACTCGCCTATGGGCTTGCCCTCGCCAGCTTGATTGGTTGGCTGAGTCTGTTCACCTTCAGCGCCGCAATATTTCTCTGGATAGCCCTGTTGATGTTGCTCTCGGGCTTAGTGCCTTTTATGTCTCTTATCGGTCGGAAATAAGCCATGGCGCGTTTAGCAGAAAAGGAAAAGTTACAACCCGACTGGTGGACTAAGTCACTGGCAGGGTTAGTGTTAGGATTTACCTTAGCGCTTGGATTGGTGGGGTTATTTGCCTGGTTTGGTCCGGGCGGAATCGATGCCGATACTAAGGTGCAGGTTAACATGTGGTTGATCGCGCCCATTTGGTTATCTGTCTTAAGTTTGAGTTTTCTCTTTAAAACAGGACTCAGGGCCATTGGCTATTTAGGCCTGCTTAACATTTTGACTTATATAGTTTTATATACCTTTAGGTGATAAGGGATGAAAGTGCGCAGTGATGTGTTACGGGTGTATCAGTCTATCCATATCTGGACTGGGATCATCGCCGGAATAGTGTTGTTTATCGGTTTCTATGCCGGATCGCTCACTATGTTTAAAGGTGCGATTGACGCTTGGTCAATGCCGCCCTCTGTGACTTTGCCGCAAGTCTCTGCCGATAGGCTCGATGAGTTAGTGTCGCAGGTGTTAGCGCGGGACGATAAGGCGAAAAACGGCTTTAGTTTGCACTTGAATGATGAACATCAGTCGCCGATGACTTGGTATGAGCAGGGCTCGGAGCGTGAACTCAGCATGAGCAACCAGCTTTGGCATGCTAGCCTCGACGAGCAGGGGCAATTAGTGACTCAACTGAGTACCCCAAGCGAGCTGGCCGAGCTGATTGACCAATTACACCGCACTGCGGGGATTGCCGGTGAAGTGGGTCACGATCAAGCGGGCGTCTATGTGCTCGGCGTCGCCGCCTTCTTATACTTCTTGGCGCTGGTTTCTGGAGTGATTTTCTTACTGCCCACCTTAACTAAAAGCTTTTTCGCTCTACGTAAAGATAAGGGCGAGAGTCGTTTCTGGCTCGATGCCCACAACTTAGTCGGCATCACTAGTTTGCCATTTCATCTGGTGATCAGTTTGACCGTGATAGTGTTTGCCTTCCATGATCAGCTTTACGATGGGCTCAAGCATGTGGTTTACGGTGAAAAACCGCTGTTTGCCCAACCCGCACCCGACAGAACGCCCTATACGCTCGCCGATTTGCCCAAGGTCAGCACAGTTCTGACTAAGGTGCAGGCACTCGCCCCCGAGTATCAAGTGCATGAAATGACCTTTATGAACTTGAATAATCCCCGTGCGACCTTGCGTTTAGGCCTGTACAACCCTAACGGCTTTATGCGCGGGCCAGTTACCGATTACTTATATCTGCATCCCTATAGCCTCAAGATAACCAACAGCACCATTGACCAGAGTGACAAGGGCATTTGGGCCAGAACGGTTGCGGTATTCTTTGGACTGCACTTTGGCAGTTACGGGGGCGATCTTGGGCGCTGGGTGTATTTCTTTTTAGGCTTGAGCGGCGCTTTTTTATTTTACAGCGGTAATTTGCTGTGGCTGGAAAAGCGCCGTAAAAAACAGGCGAGTGAGCAGACGCGTGCCTGCCGCTTAATGGCTAGCGCCACCGTGGGGATTTGCTTAGGTTCGGTTGCCGCTCTGGCGGTGAGCATGCTGCTGGGGAGATGGTTCTATTCACAGGTGAGCAATATTAATCATCTCTATCTGTGGTTGTACTATGTCGTCTTCGCCGCCTTAGTGGCCTATGCCTTCTGGCGCGGCGCGGCTAGGGCGGCACTGCTGATTTTACCTCTGTGCGCCTTGGCGACTCTGGCTATGCCTATTACCTCTGTGATTGGGCTGTTAGTACCGAGTCTAGGCTTATGGGCGCCCCATTCTGGGGCAACGCTTGGGGTCGATCTCGTGGCGCTCGGCTTTAGTGGGCTGTTCTACTATGGATACCGACTCACGCGCCATCGCGTATTCAATGGCCCGCAGGACAGTGTCTGGGCGATTCCCAATAAGGATGCTGTGGTCGAGACCGCTTCAAAAACAGTTTGAAAAATGGGCGCCTTAAGGCGCCCATTTTATTCACTTGGTAATACATCTCTTAAGCTTTTGCCGTCGGCAAGCGAGGTTTGCTTCGCACCAGTAAGCGCGCGCCAAGATAACAAGATGTCAGTACAAAACTGGCGGCTAAGTAGAGTAACAAGCCATGTTCGATATGATTAAAGCGACTCGCTGTAACTGGGCCGATAACCGAACCGACGGAATAACTGAGCAACATAATCTGAGTTGCAGATACTATTTGGCTGCTAGGCAGATGATCGCAGGCCAGGCTGATGGCGATAGGGTAGAGGGCAAAGGCGCAGGCGCCCAGCAACACAAAGCCTAACCAGAGTCCAACGAGGGATTTCTGTGTCAGTAAAAAGAGTGCCGCAGCGCCAATTAAGCAGAAGGCGGCCATTAAGGCGCTCTTCTGGAAGCGTGGAGATAAATAGCTGACTAAGGGCTGGACTATCATGCCGCCCATAATGATCAGCGCCATAAATTGGCCTGTCTGCTGGGCAAATCCCATGTCCTGCGACACATAAACAGGCAATAGGCCATAAATGGGGCCGAGCAATAATCCCGAGACTAAACAGCCAACCACGGCGGGTTTACTCAGGTTTTTAAGATCCGAGAGGGCAATCGAGTGTTGCTCGCTCGATCGTGGTTGACCGCGTTTAACTAAGAGCGCGGGTAAACTGGCGGCGGCCAGTAAACCTATCACCACTAAATAGGGAAGGTTGCCCGTGGTTCCTAAGTAATCGACTGCGAGTTGTCCGATTGCCGTGCCGCCGTAGAGTGCGGTCATGTACAGGCCTAAGCGTTTGGCCCGTTGTTTTTGGGTGTCGGCCATCAGCAACCAAGATTCGACGACCACAAAAATCCCTGCCACCGCGACACCAGCAACGAGTCGCGAAGCGAGCCAGATACCGCCCTGTGGCAGCAGTACCATGACCACAACGCTGCACAATAAGATATTGAGAAATAAAATAAAGGCTTTGTTGTGGCCAATACGTGCCACGATTGGCGCGATGCAAGGTGCGCCCAGCAATAAGCCTAGGTAGAAAATACTCGCGAGCCATGGTGCGAGATCGGGGCTGAGCTCAAAGTAACTGAGTGACAGCGGGATCAAACTCATCAAATAGCCCGAGGCGAGGGCAAATAGGCTTAAGCCAGCAACAGGCACAAACAGCCCTGGCTTTTGAGTCGATTGAGTTAATGCACTATTTTCCACAAGCGGTACCAAAATGGATAAATTATTAGCGGGAGGTGAGATTACGGGCGCGACTTTAGGCCGAATTTTGTGCAGGGTAAAGTGAGTTAGATTGACTGAGATGGTGAATAATATTTGTGTTTATTATTCATAGAGATAATGAGCTTTAAATGTTACAAACTTGCGATTTTGCTGTGCGTTTTTTCGGCGTTGAATGGACGGTTATTAAACATGTCGGGTAATTATACTTGAGTGCTGTTAAACATCACTACACGATTTCTCCCCGCCAGTTTTGCCTGATACAGCGCCTTATCCGCGCGGCGCAGCAGGGATTCTGGCGCCTCGTCTAATGCACTCATCGCGGTAAAGCCGATACTGACACTGACGCTGAGCTGTACATCATCATAGTCCATGGCGGCCTTGGCAATGGCTTCCCTGATATCGTTAAAAAACTGCACTGCATCATACCCTGTTTGCTCGAGGAAGATTATCGCAAATTCCTCACCGCCGATCCGAAAGAATTTACCCGGACTCGTCATCAGGGTTTCGGTAATCGCGACAATCCGCTGTAACACATAGTCCCCTGCGGTATGGCCAAATTGGTCATTGAGCATCTTAAAATGATCTATGTCCATCAAACCAAAGTAAAAGGCTTGTCCCTGTTCATGGAACACCGCGATGGCTTGTTGGATTTTTTGGGTAAACACCCGTCGATTGGCCGCGCCTGTTAAATGATCCGTTGAGGCAAGGTATTCGAGTTCTTTCAGCTGTAGACGCAGGCTGATGTTCAGGCTAATCCAATTGGCTAAGCACTGTAATTCTAAGGCGTGTAAATCGGTGTAATAATTGGATTGTTGATGGGCGACATTAAGTGTGCCCAAACAAATATCCCCATAGAGTAATGGGGCGTCCATGCAGGTATTCATGCCGCTCTGGGCAAGCATGATGCAGTCCAGATCTGCGGATGTCGTCAGATGATCGCAAATCAGTACTGTCTTGTTAGTGAATACGCGACCAACAAAGGTGTTAGCAATCGGGACTCTAAAGTCGAGTGGAATAGCCTTATCACCACTGATGGAATAGATTTTTAGGTAGTCGGCATCGTCCTTTAAGGTGATGCTGACTCGTTGTGCATCAAAGAGTTGATAGATCCATTGGGAAACCGTATCGAGCACTTCTTGGAGGGAGGTCGCCACGGCAAGCGCCTGCACAAAGTCCACGGGGAAGCGAATCTGATGTTCCTTGGCACTATCAGATAAACTCAAGGGGTTAAAATATCTGTCCATCGCTATCCCCTCCCTAAACACCTTTGGTCATTTAAAGCAACATTTTAAATGCCTAAATAAGGTTCTAGCTGCAATATAGAGTGAGTTTGCACGCTCTGCAATCTTTGTTGGTTTTAGGTTAAAGAATCTCTTGTTTGCATTCAAGCTGACACAACTGGGTAGCGCCATTCGCAGGGGGAGATAGCTTGAAAATCGGCGTCATCTCGGGGCTCAGACGGTTGTTGTTCGGCGAGCCGTTAAATTGAGTGGTTGTTTAAATGTGAATAAATTGGAAAATATGCAGCGATTGTCTTTGGTGGGATCTCTGGTTGTAAAAGTGTAAATGATTTAGATATTTTGGTTTTAACTGCTGTTTTTAAGATTAAATTCAGCCTTTATCACTTGGCTGAAAACTAAAGTTTGATGCATGTCACAGTTTTAAGCATTTATTCAATTACAGCTTTGGCAAACTTTTGCGGTATTTTTGTGCGTTTGAAAATTTTGTACATAAGTTCAGATCAAAAACAGGTGATTTTTATCTCGAAAATGGCATTTTTGCGCCTTTTGTCGGCAGTGTTTGTGGTTGCTTAGTGGCAAAAGTACAAAATAAACTGCTTTGCCAAGTGTGACCTATGCCCTAAATTTGCCTAAAAAAATAATGGTATGAAGGTTGTCACCATGTCCTTAGAGCAATCAACGTCGGTTCCCCCCAATCATTCGCCCGCGAATGCCGGGCTTGAAAAGAAAAAAATGCTGATCTTAGTGGCGGATATTCTGCTGCTATTCGCGCTGTATTACGGTTTACCCTTTGACCAAGGTGTCAATACAGGGCTGGCTATCTTAGTGTTCGCCGCCATCTTGTGGTTAAGCGAAGCGATTCACATCAGTATCACGGCGATTTTAGTGCCGATTTTGGCGGTATTCTTTGGAGTGTTTGAAACCAAAGAAGCCATGAGTAACTTTGCCAACCCGATTATCTATCTGTTTTTCGGTGGCTTTGTATTAGCCGCGGCGCTGCACCATCAAAAGATCGATACTTTAATCGCGCAAAAATTATTGCTGGCCTCCAAGGGTAAACTCAGTATTGCCTGTTTAATGCTGTTTGGCGTGACGGCGCTGCTGTCTATGTGGATCAGTAACACAGCAACCACGGCGATGATGTTGCCACTCGCGCTGGGGATTTTGCAGCAGCTCGATCGCAAGATGTACCACAGCACTTATGTATTCTTACTGCTTGGGATTGCCTATTCTGCCAACATTGGTGGCATTGGTACCTTAGTCGGCAGCCCGCCAAACGCGATTGCCGCGGCGCAGGTGGGCCTAAGCTTTAGCGACTGGCTGAAGTTTGGTATTCCAACGGTGATCTTGATGTTACCTATGATGCTTTTGGCACTCTACTGGTACTTTAAGCCGGATCTATCAGCGCAATGTAAGTTGGATGTTGAAGAACAAAAACTGACTTTCCAAGGCAAACTCACCTTAGTTATCTTCCTCGCGACGGTTTGTTGCTGGATTTTCAGTGTGCCGCTGGCCAAAGCGCTCGGTGGGATCACGCAATTTGATACCGTCGTCGCCCTTGGCACTGTAGTGTTGCTGGCAGGACTTGGGCTCGTAGGCTGGAAGAAGATCGAATCGACCACTGATTGGGGCGTATTGATCCTGTTCGGTGGCGGTTTAACCTTGAGTGCCGTGCTGAAAAGTACCGGTACCAGCGTGTTCCTCGCGCACTGGATGACGGATATTTTTGGTAGCACCCATATGTCGCTGTTCGTGTTCGCGGTAATCGCTTTCGTGGTGATGCTGACCGAGTTTGCCAGTAATACCGCAAGTGCCGCGCTGCTAGTGCCAGTATTTGCGGCGATTGCCGAAGCATTAGGGGTATCGCCAGTGATGCTCTCAGTGCTGATTGGTATTGCGGCTTCCTGCGCCTTTATGTTGCCTGTGGCGACGCCGCCTAACGCCATTGTTTACGGCTCTGGCCATATTAAGCAGTCGGAAATGGTGCGAGTGGGCATGATAGTTAACTTCCTCAGCATGATAGTGCTGGGCATTATTGCCCACACCTTCTGGGAAGTGTAAACGCGCCTGATTCATTCAAATAAAATACCCAGCTAGGCTGGGTATTTTTATGGGCGAAACACACAGATTCTAACAATAACTCTGTAGCCATTGGTCGAGCGCCGACTTGGGTAAGGCGCCGGCTTGCTGGGCGATAAGATGCCCCTGTTTGAATATCATCAGCGTAGGGATAGAGCGGATCCCAAATTGCGCCGCCAACGCCTGTTGCTCCTCGGTATTAATCTTGCCGAAGCGAAATTGTGGTTCCCATGCTTTGGCTGCCGCCGAAAAGGTAGGCGCAAAGCTTTTGCAGGGGCCGCACCAGCTCGCCCAAAAATCAACAACGATTGGCAACTCTGACTTGTGGGCATGATTGATAAAATTGGCGCTCGTGAGCTCAATGGGCGCCGCCGCAAACAGATTCTGTTTACATTTGCCGCAGGTAGGCTGCTCAGTTAACCGCTCTTGGGGCACGCGGTTTAAGGTGTCACAGTGGGGGCAGGCGATAATCATGGAATGGCTCCTTAGCTCAATGCATGCTGTAGATATGGGGACGCCGTGGCAAATTTAAAGGGAGGTAAAGGCGTATCGAAACCTGAACCACAAAATGGGTGAGCTGCACCGACAAGCTCGGTTGGTGATGTTAGAATAGACACTTTGATGGATCACTTGTATGTAAGTGAAGACGAAGAGATTAATTAAATGACTGAATTAGAAGTTGTCGATCTGGTTATCGGCGAAGGAAAAGAGGCCGTAAAAGGCGCGTTGATCACTACTCAATACCGCGGTTTTTTGCAGGATGGCACTCAGTTTGATTCCTCCTATGACCGTGGTCAGGCATTTCAATGCGTGATTGGCACAGGCCGAGTGATTAAGGGCTGGGATCAAGGACTGATGGGCATGAAGGTTGGCGGAAAACGTAAGTTATTCGTCCCCGCGCATTTAGCCTACGGCGAGCGCCAAATTGGTGCCCATATCAAGCCTAATTCGGATCTCACCTTTGAGATTGAATTGCTTGAAGTGCTCACCCGCGATTAAGCGTCAGCTTGATGGGGTCAGCATCTGGCTGACTCCTTTGTGCGGCTTGCCAGCTCCCTTTGGCTTTATCCTTTTTACTATGTCCCTTCTGCATTAACTGTTTTACACTGGACAAAAATCCCACAACCTAACAACAGAGACTTTTCGTGGTAGCGGATTCTGCAGCACAAATAAAGCAACTTCAGGCCGAAATTGCCGAGCTTAAACGTGAAAATGCGCGGTTAACGGCGCTCAATAATCGCGCCGAAGAAAAACTCTTTGCCGCCCTCGATGGCAATGGCTTGTGTTTGTGGGAGCAGCATGTTCCCAGTGGCAATCTCACCCTGTTCAATGTGAAGTGGGGCGAACTGCTCGGCTTTAGCCGCGAGGAGCTTCGCGCCCATGTCGACAGCTGGAAAAGTAAACTTCATCCAGAGGATAAAGACTGGGTAATCAAAGCCTTTGAAGATCATGTGAATGGCAAGGCCGATTATTATCAGGTCGTACATCGCATGCTGCACAAAGATGGCAGCATCACTTGGGTGTCGGATCGTGGCCGCATTGTTGAGCGTCTACCCGATGGTACGCCGCTGAGGATGATGGGCAGCCATATCGATATCACTCAAGAAAAGCGCTACGAGCTGGATTTAGCTCGGTTAGCTCATAGCGATCCTCTCACCAACTTGATGAACCGCCAAGCTATCACTAAGGCCTTCGATGAGTTATTGCAACCCGGCCAGCGTGGGGCGTTATTCTTTATCGATCTTGATGGTTTTAAAGCCTTAAATGATCACCATGGCCACAAGTTTGGCGATAACTTATTGGTGCATGTGGCGCATTCCTTAGTGGAGCACTCGGGCGTGCAGGCGAAGATCGCGCGGCTCGGCGGGGACGAGTTTGTGATTGTCCTGCCCACTTCGGATATCGAAACCTTAGGTATGCTCGCGCAATCCTTATTGGATGTTTATCGACAACGTTTCTTACTCGATGGTTGCGAGGTGGCGATTAGCCTGAGTATTGGTATCGATATTTTTGAGTACGGTGATCGTTTTGCTCAAAGCTGCGATCGCGCCGATGCCGCTATGTATCGTATTAAACACCAAGGGAAAAACGGCTACAGTTTCTCTCGGAATGAGAGCGCTATTGACCGTTAATCGGCGGCAGATGCGCCTAGCTTGCGCGTCTCTATAAAGTGATATTTCACAGCTGACAGCCCCACACCTCAACGGCGGCATCGTGTTTGTTCGGTGGGCCAATCCAATGAGTCATGGCTTGGCACTGCGCCTCTCCCGAAGCCTGAGTGAAGCACAGCTCAAAATCCCCTGCCTCGGGTGTGCGCCCTAAGCGTAATTTCGGCAGCACGGGCAACTTAGGTTGATAATGCCAACTGCCATTGCTAAATACTGCATCATCGGGGATTTCCATTCCCGCACCCGTGCCTTTGACTCTGGCCTCAGTGAGGCGTAATCCTTGAGTGGTGACTTGATAGTCTTCTTCCCAGCGGATTTTTTCTATGCTGTGGTTCCACGCGAGGGTGAATTGCTCTGTGGGCACTTGTGCCCACAGAGTGCCCGCTAGGCCTAAACATAGACCTAGCATCTTATTGCCTTACCTTTGCATACACTCAAAACCTTACCCCTGCTCGGCAAGACGTTTCAGTTTGCGTGCTCTTAGGCTGTGCTGCACGATAAAGAGTAGCGCCAGACCAAAGCCGATTTCATCACTGAGTGGTGTGGCAAGGATTAAACTGGCTCCGGCGAGGAAGCCGATAACCCGTTCCCACCAATAGAGTTTTTGCAGTAAGAAACCGGTAAAGATCACGCCCCAGATACCAATGCCCACGGTGGCTTTTAACATCACAAAGCCGATGGCAAGCCAGCTATCGCTTTGTAGCATAAGCGCCGGATCGTAAACCGCCATAAAGGGGATCACAAAGCCTGCTATAGCGATGCGAATCGCCCATAGACTGATCTTCAGCCCCGATTCTTTTGCGATTGGCGCGGCGGCAAAGCAGGCCAAGGCGACGGGAGGCGTGAGGTCAGCCATAATCCCAAAGTAAAACACAAACATATGGGAGACGATCAGCGGCACACCTAAGTCCAGCAGGGCGGGTGCGGCAATCGAGCTAGTAATAATGTAGTTAGGGATACTCGGGATGCCCATGCCCAACACCATGCAGGTGAGCATAGTTAACACCAGCGAGAGGAAGAGGTTATCTTGACCCACGGCGAGGATGTAACTGGCGAAGGTTGAGGCTATCCCCGTCAGCGAGACGATACCGATAATCACCCCTACTAGGGCGCAGGCAATCCCCACGGGCACCGCATGGCGAGCGCCATCGACTAAGGCGTGCAGGCAGATGGTCAGGGTATCTTTGCCCCCTTTGATAAACCAGCAGACGGCGACGAGTAAGGCGATGACCCCAAAGACGACGGCGATACCCATCTGGAAGAAACCAGCACACAACACCCCAAGGGCAATCCAAAAGGCGAAGCGCATCGCATTAGAAGGTAGGCGCAGCACAATCGCAGAGCCTAAGATCACAATCGAAGTCAGTGCTAAACCGACCATGCCGGAGAACAGTGGCGTGCGTCCTGAAAACAGCAAGTAAATCAAAATAAACAGTGGGATAAGCAGATACCAGCGCTCCTTCACTGCCGCCCAAGGATCGGGGCATTGATCCTTAGGTAAACCGCAGAGATTGGCGCGTTTGGCCTCCAGATGCACCATCCAGAACACTGAACTGAAATACAACAGAGCGGGGATTAACGCCGCTTTGGCGATTTCAATAAACGGCACGTTAATAGTTTCGGCCATGATAAAGGCCACCGCGCCCATGATGGGCGGCATAATTTGGCTGCCCATACTGGAAGTGGCTTCTACACCGCCGGCAAAGGCGGGGCGGTAGCCGAAGCGCTTCATCAAGGGGATGGTAAATTGCCCCGTGGTCACCACGTTGGCAACGCCTGAGCCCGTAATTGTGCCCATCATCGCCGAAGAAACCACGGCCACTTTCGCCGGGCCGCCGAGCTTATGGCCGAATAAGCCCATGGCAAAATCGGTAAACAGACGGATCATCCCCGCTTGTTCTAAAAAGGCACCAAAGAGAATAAACAGGAAGATATAGGTGGCCGACACATAGGTTGGTGTGCCGTAGAGCCCTTCGGTACCGAAGGATAACTGATTGATAATTTGGTCAACGCCGTAGCCACGGTGCATTAAGTCACCGGGGAGATATTGGCCGAATAAGCCGTAGGCCAAGAAAATACAGCAGATAATCGGCAGCGCCCAGCCCATCACCCGCCGCGCGGCTTCAAACACTAAGATAATCAACACTACGCCAATTACCATATCGGCATCGGTGAGTTCACCGGAACGCTGGATCAAGTCGGCCTCAAAAAACCATTGATAGGCGGCCGTTGCCATGCCCGCAAGGCCAAGCACCCAGGCTAAGGGTTGCCAAGGGCGAGACTTGCCCACCGCCGGATAGCTTAAAAATACGATTAACAGTAAAAAGCCTACGTGAGTTGCCCGCAAAACTTGGGTCGATACGGGATGAAAGGCGGCGGTAATGATTTGAAAAATAGAGAAAAGTAGCGCGGTGTAAAACAGCGCCTTGGGCCAGTCACTGGTCTTAGCGCCTAGTCCTTGTTCGGAATCGCTCATATTTATGCCTCACAGCATTAGACTACAGAGGGCGACGCAGCACTTGAGTGACGCTATCACTCAAGTGCTTAGGTCAAAAACGGGTCGCACAGATTGAGGTTACACCCTTAGAGTGCGCCAACTTCTTTGAAATAACGCTCAGCACCTGGGTGCAGTGGCGCAGGCAGGTTTTTGGTTGCCTTATCTAATTGAATGGCTTTCGCCGCTGAGTGGGCGTTGCCTAGGCGGTCTAAATGCTCAAACATCAGTTTAGTCATCTGATAGGCTAAATCGTCAGACACACCGGCTTGAGTCACAAAGAGGTTTTGAATCGCAACCGTAGAGACATCGGCGGTTTGGCCTTCGTAGGTGGCTGCTGGGATCACCCCATGTTGATAGGCTGGGTTATTGATTTTGCCGATCACATCTTCGGGAATTTCCACAAAGTTGATTGGCATAGTCGCGGCTAAATCGCGGATAGCTGCCATACCTAAGCCCGAAGATTGTAAGGTCGCATCTAACTGACGGTTTTTAATCAGCTCGACCGATTCGGCATAGGGTAAAAACTCCACTTTGCCCATGTCTTCGTAGCTTAAACCCGCGGCTTTAAAAATGGCGCGCGCGTTGAGTTCAGTACCCGACTTAGGCGCACCGACAGAAATACGTTTACCTTTCAAATCGGCTAAGGTTTTGATGCCAGATTCCTTATTGGCCACAATTTGAATGTAGTTAGGGTAAGCGGCTGCGAGTACGCGTACCTTATCTAATGGCTTTTTAAAGCCTGCATCGGCATCGCCTTGATAGGCTGCTGCCACAGAATCGCCTAAGGCTAAGGCCAATTCACCACGGCCCGCTTGTAGCAAGTTGAGGTTTTCAACCGAGGCTTTAGTGGCTTGCACTGAGGTTTTGGCGCCTTCAATGCCTGAGCCATAGAGCTGCGACAGTGCCACACCAATGGGGTAATACACGCCACTGGTGCCGCCAGTTAAGATATTGATAAAGGCAGGTGCGGCCGACATTGAGGCAGCGCTGAGTGAGAGCGTTAATGCTGCGCCAACGGCGATAAAACGTTTGTTGATTTTCATGCTGAAATATCCTTATTTTTTATTGTGTTATATAGGGTAAGGTAAATCGGACTGTTTGATTGCTACTTTAGTATCACTACTTATATACCCAAATCTGCTCAAAATACAGGCTTTGTCACGAGTTTATATGCAGTCTAAATCGTGATTTATTAGGCGTATAACCAATATTCCAGTAGGGCTAGCGAGCGTCGGGTGCTGTGATGGCTAAAATGGAATAAGCTGATAAATCGGTAACTTAGCTGCGATTGTGGTTCTGGGTGATCTAGGTAAATAAAACCTTAGCAAAAGACTCAAGCAATGTGCATGTTGCTTTAGTCTAGGTGACATTTTCAGTTAAGGGCTTAGGCTAATTAAATCATCACCTTATTGATAACTTAATCTGTGTTGTTTGCGGGATAAATAACCAAAAACCGAGAGCGAGCCAATAAAAAGGGCTAACCGCAGTTAACCCTTAATTGTCGATATTGGAGGCGCACCCTAAAGTGCCACAATATTATTTAACGTTATCGAGGAGACCTTTAGACGCGTTTTTGGCGTGTTTTGCGGCACGTTTTTCCTTCATCGTCATTAACGGCTTTTTCTTGGCCTCTTTGCGATTTTTTTGCTCTTTACTCATAGTTAACTCCATGTACTTTCAGTGGTTGTTCATCAGGCTAATCATGTAAGCCATTTGCGTAAAACCCGTTCCATGATGTCCTGATTAAAGCGAAACGATTAAACTCGAATTACACCATTTTTAAATCACAACTATTTAAAACTATTGGTAAATTACTTGAATTTATTTGCCTCTCTGAGCGGTACTCGCAAAATAATCTTATCACCTAAATCCTAACTAAGATCCACCCACTACTTAGAATAATTCACGCTAATGGTAGTGCCAATTTGTATATAAAATATGCGGTTTAGCGCACGGTTTTAGCCCTGCGCCATTACCTGCGGGTCGACTTGCCGAGTATGCCGCCGAGTAGTCCGCGCAATATTTGTTTACCGAGTTGATTACCCACGGTTCGCGCCGCTTGTTTGGAGAGTGTCTCGGCCAATCCTTGGCGGCGTTTATTGCCAAAGATCAGTTCGCTAAACCAGCCTTGCTCTGCTTCTTGGGCGGCGGGCGTATTTGCCGTTTTGGTGCTAGCGGCGCCATTGGCCGCTTCGGCGTGTCGTTGATTGAGCCGTTCGTAGGCGGACTCTCGGTTGATTAAAGTGTCGTACTTGCCGCCAATGGGACTCTTGGCGCGAATGGCGTTTAACTCCTCCGCACTTGCTTGCCCCATACGACAGCGGGGCGGCGCAATCAGAGCACGTTCCACCATAGTGGGCACGCCTTTCTCGGCGAGTGTCGAGACTAAAGCTTCGCCCACGGCGAGTTGTGAAATCACCTCGCTGACCACCAATTTAGGGTTGGGCACAAAGGTCTCCGCCGCAGTTTTAACGGCTTTTTGATCCCTTGGGGTGTACGCCCTGAGGGCGTGCTGAATCCTATTACCGAGCTGACCTAAGATCTCGTTGGGAATATCGTCAGGAAACTGCGAGCAAAAATACACCCCGACGCCTTTGGAGCGGATAAGCCGCATAATCTGCTCTATGCGTTTAAGCAAACTTGCTGGGCAGCCTTCAAATAATAAGTGTGCCTCATCGATAAAGAAGACTAACTTGGGTTTATCGAGATCGCCGACTTCAGGTAGGTTTTCAAAGAGTTCAGATAGCAGCCAGAGTAAGAAACTCGAATAGAGGTTAGGGGTCAGGATTAACTTATTAGCGGCTAACAGGTTGATAATCCCGCGCCCTTGCAAGTTAGTGCGCATCAAGTCTTCGAGTTGTAGCGCAGGTTCGCCGAAAAAGTCTTTGCCGCCATCGCGCTCCAAGCCGAGGACCGAGCGTTGAATAGCGGCGAGGGACTGGGCGCTAATAAGCCCATACTTGGCGGAGATATCTTTGCGCTCATCGGCGACTAAGTTCAGCATGGCGCGAAGATCGTCGAGATCGAGTAACAATAAACCCTGGTCGTCAGCCAGTTGAAACACTATGTCTAAAATACTGCTTTGGGTGTCATTGAGTTCGAGAATGCGCCCGAGCAGGGTGGGCCCAATCTCGCTCACGGTTGTGCGTAAGGGGTGCCCTTGCTCTCCAGCCAAATCCCAGAAAACCACAGGGTTGGCCTCGGTTTGATATTCCTCAATCCCGATTTGGGCGGCCCGCTGGAAGAGTTTGTCGTTTGGTGTGCCCGCGACGCCAAGCCCAGAAATATCACCTTTAATGTCGGTGATAAATACCGGCACTCCTTGGCGGGAGAAGCCTTCGGCGAGGGTCATCAGCGAAACGGTTTTCCCCGTCCCTGTGGCGCCTGCGATCAGTCCGTGGCGGTTGGCATATTTAAGATTTAAGTGAACCTGTTGCTCACCTTTACCTAAGAGTAGAGTATTCAAGCGCAGTCCTTGTCTTAATTAGCCCCGTGATCAACCTATGGGGCGTCGGTCATGGGTGGATAAAAAAACATCACTCAGTGTTTGCCTTTCGTGGATCTGTGTCAATATCGTTGAGCACATAATCGATACAGCTCAAGTAAAGCTTGCCAATGTTAGCTTGGTTAAGTGTAGCTATTTTGTTGAGGAGCCTAAGATGAAAACCCCTTTGATTATGTTAGTCTTGTCCGCATCACTGTTGACCTCCGCCTGTGCCGAGTTAGCCTGTTCTGCCCGGACGGATGTCGACCCCTATGAGCCCATGCTAGATAAACAGCGCTGTGTGGCCGAGGCGGATAAACAGTTGGCAGCCCACGAGAAAGCCAAAAAGGCTGCAGAGGACCAACAGCTTAAAGAAGCTGTCGATAGAGCGATTCAACAACGTCAATAGAAAGGATTGGTATGAAGGGAGCGGGAGGAACACAGGGCGGTATTGGCCAATTTTTTATTGGGCTTGCCATGATGTGTGCAGGATTTTATCTGTTATTCAATGCGATACAGGTAAGTTCCAGTTTTGGACTGGGTTATGGACTCTACCGCATGAATGCCTTTGGGCAGGGATTTTCTATCACCACAGGTATGGTGATGCTGCCGTTTATCCTCGGGATAGTGATGGTGTTTTTTGATGCCAAGACCAAGCTCGGTTGGCTGCTTACCTTAGGCTCCTTAGTCGCTTTAATTGTCGGCGTGATAAGCTCGATTCAGTTTCACTTTAGGGCCATGTCGGCCTTCGATTTGATCGTGATTTTAGTGTTAGCCTTTGGTGGGCTAGGGCTGTTTTTGCGTTCGTTAAAAGCGGCGCCCGCCGAGCAGAATGATCCCAAATAACGGCTACACTGAAATCTAGCTCCCATACCCATAGTCTAGGAAATCCAATGCGTTGGCGTGACAGTGACCGAAGCTCCAATATCGAAGACAGACGTGACCAACAGATGGCGTCGGCGGGCGTGCCCAGCGCGCTCCTGCTGCGCTTGCTGCCTTTTCTACTTCGTACCAAAATCGGCCGAGTGATATTGCTGCTAGGCGGATTGTATTTTGCGTTTCAATATTTTACCGGCGGATTATCCCTAGACCCGAGCAATCAATCGGGGTTCAGCCAATCACAATCGGCCAGCAATACGGCCGCTCAAGATGAAAATGCCCAGTTTGTGGCGGCGATCCTCGGCACCACCGAAACCGTCTGGAATCAATTGCTGCAGGGGCGATATGTCGAGCCCAAACTGGTGCTTTATCGCAATATGACCTCAACGGGATGCGGTATGGGACAGGCGCAATCTGGGCCTTTCTATTGCCCCGCTGATAGCAAAGTTTATATCGACTTGAGTTTTCTCGAGGAGCTGAAAAAACTCGGTGCGCCGGGAGATTTCGCCTTCGCCTATGTGATTGCTCACGAGGTGGGCCACCATGTGCAGAACCTACTCGGGACCAGCACTAAAGTGCGTCAGGCGCAGCAAGCCGCAGGCAAGGCGCAGGCCAATCAATTGAGTGTTGCCCTCGAATTGCAAGCCGACTGTTATGCTGGCGTGTGGGGGCATTATGTCGACAGGCAGCTCAATCTGCTCGAAGCCGGAGATGTAGAAGAGGGCATCGCTGCTGCGAGTGCCGTGGGGGATGATCGCTTGCAAAAAATGGCTGGCCGAGCCGTACAACCCGAAGCCTTTACCCATGGCAGTTCGGCTGACAGGGTAAAATGGTTTAAGACGGGTTTTGCCTCAGGCAAGCTTGCCAGCTGCAATACATTTAATGGCAAATAGCTAATCAGTAATCGCGCCAACGTAGGATGGGCAGATGGCATTTGAAGATAGATTTCGGCTCAGTAGCCATGGAGTGATCACTAACGATGCGGGCCAAGTGTTACTCCTCAAGGCAAATTACGGCAATTGCGCCTGGGGCCTACCCGGCGGCGCTTTAGAGCCCGGCGAAACGATTCACGAAGCCCTGCTGCGTGAATGCCAAGAGGAACTGGGGCTAGCGGTGAACGTCCACTACCTAAGCGGCGTGTATTATCACAGCGCCTATCAATCCCAAGCCTTTATCTTTCGTTGTGAGTTTGCATCTGCCGATGCGGTGATTCGCTTGAGTCATGAACACTCAGAGTTTGCCTTCCATGATATCGACACGCTTAGCTCGGTCCAGCAGCAAAGAGTTAAAGATTGTCTTAATTTCAACGGTGTTGTGATAAGTGGGAAGTTTTAAGGTGTTGCCAGTAAGTATCTACAACAATAAAAAGAGACAGCAATGAAACTCGGTCGTAACGATCCTTGCCATTGTGGCAGTGGTAAAAAGTTTAAACGTTGTTGTATGAGGAGCGTTTTCCAGCAACATGCCCAAGTGTTCGATGATGTTGAGGTCATGTTGGCAATGAACCCAAATCTGAGCCTTGATGAACTTAACGCAGCTTTACAACACAAAGTTCAGGATCGCAATAATCAACCTCATCCCGATTTTTGTGGCGTAACACCAACGCAAATGGCTAATTGGCTATATGCGCCGTTTGAGCAGTTACAGTGGGTGAAAATCAGCACACCAGACGATCTTTCAACCAGTCCGGTGATGCGTTATCTAGCGCTAATTCTTGATGAGGCCATGGCGCAAGAAGGCTCCTTCAAAGCCACAAGTAAAGGCAACTTACCGACTAAGTTGGTTAA
Organism: Shewanella sp. BC20; assembly: GCF_003129585.1. Classification (NCBI taxonomy): domain Bacteria; kingdom Pseudomonadati; phylum Pseudomonadota; class Gammaproteobacteria; order Alteromonadales; family Shewanellaceae; genus Shewanella; species Shewanella sp. BC20. Next base: position 97,539 of record NZ_NHRI01000010.1, read on the forward strand.
ACAGGCCAGTGAGTTATTACCTGAGTTTGCCGTTGCTCAGTTTCCAATAAATATTAGCAGCAGTGAGTTTGCGGGCAGTAACGAAGAGAAATTCAATGCCTTGCACTACACCCGAGTGTTAGCCGACATTTGCGGTATTATTTACCTTCGTAGTGGCCGTTATCACGTTAAAAAGTCAGCGCAAAAGCAGTATCAAGCTCTAGGCATACAGGCATTTTTGAAACCTATGTTAGAGGCCGCCATCGGCAAATATAACTGGGGATATTTGGACGGTTTTGAATACGATATCGACTTGCGACCCTTTTGGCTGTTTATGCTGTGGCGCCTACAAGCTCATCACAGTGTAGAAAAGCTGGTGAAAGAGGTGATGACAGCTTTCCCCGATTTATTGCTGGCATTCCCTACGGATGATTACTTCTCGCCAGAAAGAAGTTTAAGCATGCTCATCGAATCAAGATTTATTGAGCGATTTTTACAGTTTTGGGGATTTTTGATCATTGAGCCAAGGCGTTACAAAGACGCTGAACCAGTCGCCAGAGTTGTTAAGGTACAGCCTTTGTTAAAACAAACTTTTCAATTCACCATTAACGCATAGCAAGGTCATCGTGAGCGAATATCAATACTATAAATTCGAGCGTCTGGACGGTTACTTAGATGCTAAGGCGCGCCAAGCACTCAGAACCATTTCAAGCCGTGCGGACATCACTGCTACGTCCTTTCAGGTGTATTACACCTACAGTGACTTAAAGGCGGAACCTTCTACGCTGATGTTAAAATACTTCGATATCGGGTTTTACTATGCCGATTGGGGTTCAATCGATGTATACATCAAGTTACCTGCCGGAACGATCCCTGAAGCGTTGCTTGGCTTTTCAAGCGATGGGCTTCATGTACATCAAAGCGATGAGTGGCAGTTGCTGATTTTTTCCCTTGAGAAATATGACGAATATTTTGACGATGAACAGGCTGACGACTTTTTCCAGCATTTAGCTGGGTTACGCAGCGAGTTAATCCAAGGGAATTGGCGTCTTGTGTACTTTATGTGGCTCAAAGCATTTGATTGTAATGACGAACTTGAAGAAATACCGTTAATTCAATACGATTTTGAGCACCTCAGTGAAGAGGTGCAGACGTTTACGGCGCTGTATGATATTCCCTTAGCATGGGTTAAGGCACTTGCGATGGTGCTGAACGAACAACTAAGTCACCAAGCCAAACAAGCCCAATTTCAGTTTGATGCGTGGCTGCATAATCTTACGGATGCGGAGAAAGACACGCTATTACGCACGCTGTTTGAGCAAGGCCAGCTAACTCGTCACCAAGCCTTAGCGCTGACGCGAAAAGAATCGGCCAACACAGACGAAACCTATCAGTATTGGTTAACGCCTGACCTGATTACCCCTTACATTCAACAAGCGCAAAGCCAATTACAGCAAGAGCAAGCTGAGGCGCTCGCAAAAAAATTAGCCATCGAAAAAGCGGAAAAAGAGAAGATGTTGACGGATATCTACAATCTGCGTGAGCACAGCTGGCAGCAAGCACAAGAGCAAGCGAATCGCACTTGCGCCAGTGGCTATGATGAGGCAGCACGCTATTTGCGTCAGCTGCACGAAGCCTATCAGTTTAAAGCGGATAACGTGGCGTTTGAGCAACGTTTTAAGCGATTTGTTGTGACTAATAATAGCCGTAAAGCGCTCTTAAACCGGTTAAGTGATTTGCTTTAAATGATGGGGTTACAGACAGGCCAAGCGTTGTTAGCAAAAAATATCGTTCAGTTTTGATTGGCTGAAAGCTTGTATGCTCCTTAGGTCTACAGATTGTTACTCATAAAGTCACTTTGTGTAGACCTCGGGATGCTAAGCAACTCTCTTTACCATCTCTGAGGTAAATACTGGGTGAAATACAAAGGCATCACGATATTGGTTTGTTCTAACGCCGATGAGCCTTGTGTGCCCGTTAACTTAAAGGTTTTACTTGGAGTACATTTTTCAACGTAGGATGCCAACGATTTAGCTCTGGTACGTTTGCCACTTTTGACTTCAACAGGGACGATATTGCCTTCATCGGTTGCCAAAATAAATTCGATTTCGGCGCGGGCGTCATTCCATGAATAGCTTGGGTCAACGCCAATAGCAGTGAGCTCTTGCTGCACAAAGTTTTCAGCCACATAGCCTTTGTATTCGTAATTTTGTTGCTTAATCTCTTTATAACTGCTGCCCAGCATATGATTGAGCAGTCCCACATCAAATAGAAACAGTTTAACCATATTTTCTTTTTTGTAGGCCGCCAGCGGTGATTTTGGTATCCCTTCAATAGGGTAGTTTGGCAAGGCTAAGCGGCAGCAGTTAAGCCAATGGATCGCGGTCTCAAAATCGCTATAACGAGATTTGCGCTCATGCACATGTTTAAATTTAAAGCGTTTAACGGACTCATCACTGACAAGTGATAGCTGCGCTGGAATACTGTTAAACACAGATTCAATCAGTGTGGCATCGACCTTGCCCGCGTACTTGCCAAAATCGCGGCGATAACCTTCAACTAAGTCGGCATGGATTTTTGTGACTTTTTCAACCCGCTCTAAAATGCTCGCATCTTTAAACCTATACCAAGCGGAAACGGCTTCTGGCATACCACCGGTAAAAAAGTAATCTGTAAGTTTATCCATCAATTTAGTGTGCACCGCCGGTGTGCTTGCTTGGGCTTCAAACGCTTTGATCAGTGCTTGCTCGTTGGATGCGTAAATAAATTCTTGGAAGGTCAGAGGTCGTAAATTGTATTGTTCTACCTTACCTACAGGGAAGGTGTTGAGCAAACCAATGTTCGAGCCGCTTGCCGCGACAAAATAGGACGGTGCTTTTTCAGCAAAATACTTTAGTGAGGTAACGGCACGCTCACATTCGCCAATTTCATCTAATATCAGCAGATCGGTTTCTGGGTTGAACGCCTGATTGGTCAACAGCTCAATGTTCATTATTAGCTCGTCAGGTGACAGTGAGCCATCGAATGCTTGTTTGTAGGCGGGATTTTCAAGAAAGTCGATACGCAGGATGTTGGCAAAGGTGTTACCAAACAACTCTTGCAGCAGATAGGTTTTACCCGTTTGCCTTGCGCCATCGATCAATAATGGCTTGCGCACAGGTTGGTTTTTCCATGCTATTAAGGCGTTGAGTAGGTTGCGCTGCATTGTCATTTCCCGTCAATTAAGATTGTTAACGGCCTATACTATAACTCACTCTACACTTTTACGCGCATAAAAGTGCGGAATTTTACATTTTTATGCGCATAAAAGTGATAATTCGATCTGTTTCATGCATGTTACTCTTTATTTAATTCAAAATTAACGAGTTACCGATTGTTAAATTTATAAAATCAAAGTCAAAGTCGTGGGGTTTCACCCCCCTGATTTTTAATCAAGAGTCGACCAAGGAGGACTGCTCGTCCTATCTTCCTTGCCTATTGTTTTCACATTAGCCAAGACGCCCCTAACGGAGTTGAAAGCCCCTTTGGCATTAAGCGTTCTTGCTATCGCGTCAGACACTCAGTCCCTGATTCTACTGACGCTATCTCGGCATCTGATAGGCAGGATGCCTGAATGTCGTGAAGTGCATGGTCAATGATGTTCCATACATCATTCTGACATTTTCCATTTCCCTATGGGTCTGATGCACGAGAACGGCCATGCCGAGACTCTCGCAATTTGTCTATTCGCCCTGCGGCAACTCCGAGGGGATGGCATATTCCTTTGATTGTTGAGTTGTCTGTTGGTCACTTAAAGCATTGAAGAGCTGTGGATACCTTGTTTCACCTTGTGCCTACGATTGTGAGATAGGCCCTTCTACCCACCAACCAAACTTATAACTTTGTGTACGAAACCAAAAACAAACAACGCTAGAACCATTAACACCAACACCACGGGAACTCCAACGATAATACGCAGCCCACTTGGCATGCGCTTAAAGAATGACGCATCCAATACCAATTCGCCTGTAAACTCCAGTATCACCCAAGCCGGAATACCTAAAAAGAATAAAGCGACCCAACCTAAAAATGATCGGGGAATTGTGGGGTAAAAATGCATCACTAGCAGGATGGAAATAAATCCAGTTATTCCAACGAAACTCAGTATACCCTTGACATTCATATTAGCTCTCATGCCTCACACATTGGTTTGGTGTCTCGTTAAACTCTCTCACGCAACGAACGCAAATGCCCTGCGGCAACTCCGAGGGGATGGCGTATTCCTTTGATTGTTGAGTTGTCTGTTGGTCACTAAAAGCATTAAAGAGTTGTGTATTTCCTGTTTCACCATCTTATGTGTTTTAGATCTATAGATTATGTTTTCTGAAAATGATTTGTTGTTTAGATTGTGGAATTACGAAGTTTACTCCTTGGGAGCGAATATTGTTATAGTTTGAGACTATTCTAGAAAATGATTCATGATATATACTTGGAATTTCTGAATTTTTATATAACCAGCCATTTATATATCTGCTCATAAAGCCAGCTATAAGATCAGCGATTTGTATACCAACATGCGACTTGGAATCTAAAAAGTCTAAATTTGCCTTTTTTGTAAAATTATAATCAGAGTTAAATACTGGAGGGCCATTATAAGATGTTGTTTTTTGTTCAATGATATTTTTAGAGTATAAAATTATTCTTTCGAATTCATTTTGTAAATCATGATGGAGATTTACTTCATTCATATTCTTGTTGTGAAGTTGATTTAGCCTAGCTAGAATGTTAAAGACAGAATGTACGTGGGGTAATATATTAATTTTCTGACCAGTTTTTGTTTTCTCGGGTATAGGTGAAAACTTCTCTATAGCAACGGTCTCGCCATATTCTTCTTTGGCTTCAAAATATCCATCAATGGTTAAATTTATCGATTTTACCGTTAATTCTGCAAAATCTAATTCAGGTACTTTTTGAGAAAAAAAGTCTCGTGTTGTCTCCAAGGCAGCTATGATGCTAGTCTCGGATGGCTGATTGCAAGCTGAAAAAAAAGCCAAGAAACACTCATTGGGTAAGTGATGTGTTATGTAGTCAGCGATACGATTTCTTATCAATTGTGCTATCCCATTTGACTCATCAGCCATGGGAGGGATGATATAGTAATTAACAATATGTGTTGCAAGGCAATATTTTTTATCAACAAGCTCAACTAGTATTGGATACTGTTTGTCATTTAAGTAAGTAAAGATGTCAGAGAACAGTTCTGGGCACTGAAAATAAAGTGTTGATGATTTTAATTCGACATCAGAAATAGAATGTTTAATTCTTATATTATTAATGTCACTTTTTGTTTTTTCTACATCAAGTATGCCGACACAAGCTAAAGTGAAAATTGGCTGATTGCCAAAATTGAGATCTAATTTTTTATTAATGAGATCACCAGAATTTCCACTTTCATCAAGATAATAATGATAATTCATGCCTATCCTTACATATAAAGTCTTAGTATTTATGCGCTACGCTGTTTGCGAGGCATAAATCGCTTGTTGGACTTGGCCGCTGTCGCATCCATGTCAATTAGTAGAAATGATGCTATAGGAATTTGTTTTTTTACGGTAGCGGTTTTTTATACGGTTCGGTGGGTAATCACTTGATATTGTTTTAGCTTTATCAGTCTTTGCTGGCTGGCAGAGATACGCAAAGGTTAATGGGATTAAGCACTGACATGGAGGTGACCGTCCGTGACATGGATGTCACGGTCGAGCACACATGGATGTGCTTGCTGCGTGTCACTGGAATGAAAGTGCTTAATCATTATTTACAGCTTTTGGAATCACACAAGGTTCAGGTGGTGATAGAAAATAAATTAGCTATAAATGGCTCGATTTCAAACGGTTCTATAGGCAATTACGGTCTTCGCTAGACTTCATGGTTTTTAGAATAAAAAAATGCCGGGCTACGGAAGAACATAGCCCGGCAAAGGGAAGATAGCGTTAGCTATAGGGCGGCAGGGGTTAACTCGACTAACCAAAGCGATTGGTTATTGCTGGTATCGGTTAAACTCACTAAGGCGCGTTGATTGCCTTGGCAAGATTTGCCTAACAAGGGGCTGATAGTCATCGTCTGACTGCCACTAAAGGCAAAGTGCAGTGTGCCAGCGGTCGTCATATAAAAATCGCTGTTCACTTGGGCATTGCTGGTGACTTCGTTCAGACTGATTTCACCAATCACATCCCCCATATCATTCTCGGACACATTCTGCACCAGCATGTTGTAACGTGCGCCGCATTGGCCATTGGCGAACTCAGTGGTGCAGCGGTTTTGTGTGTCCGTGGCAAAGGTTAAGTCGAATTGCAGCAGGCGATTGACGGTAGCGTCGTAGCTAAAGCCTTCGATATCCCGTACCGAGGTGATGCGTCCAAGGCTGGTACCTGCGGCGGCAGAAGGCTTATCGACCAACTCAGTCACAAAACTGCCGACCTTATCTAAGGTAAAAGTACCGCCGTCTGGGCCATTTTCAGTTGCCATCATCTCGCCCCATTGGCTGGTGCTGATGGATGAAAACTGATGGGCGTCAGCCGACTGGGCATCATAGAGACCATTCGGGCCGTCGGACTCGACACTGGCGGTAAACTTATAGCCACTGGCATCTTTGACATAATGACCAAATTCTCCCGATTGTGCTTGGGGGGATTGACCCTCATAGCTGTCGGAGTTGGCGGTATGCACAATGGCATAGGCTTGATTGGGCAGGAAAGTCACAAAGCTGTCGTTCTCGGTTTCGGGGTCGTACACATGCCAAGTACCGATTAACGCATCGCTAGCATCTTCGATACGAGTGAGCGTGATATTGCTTGCGCCATTATCCGTGAGGGTCAGTTTGAGGGTGGTTAAACTGACCTCTGCCTTATTGACGACACTACTGCCATCGTACAGGCCGCCGGAGCCGTCAGATTGGCCGATAAGGCTGACACTGAAGCTGCCTGTCACACTGTCCCAAGTGTAATTGCCGTATTCGACCGAGGCCGCCGCTTGGCCACCATCGCCAGAACTTTCGTGGATCAATAGGTAACGGTTATGGTCGATAAAGGTCAGAATATTGCTTTGGCCTGCTCCCTCCGACAGCAGCCAGCTACCCAGCAACAGATTACGATTCGAATTATCGAAATGGCTGAGGGCCTGGGCTTCACCGATGAGACTCAAGCCCGAGCCGAGACTGGCAAAGGCGGTGTTGAGTTGGGAGTCAAAATCGGCACTGCTGATATCCAGTACGGTATTGGCGAGCAGATCATGGTGTGAGCTTTTGATCTGAATGCCATTTTCGACATCGCAGTCCTGATCTAAAGTCTGCAGCAATTGCAGGATATTTACCTTTGTAACCTCATTGCCCGCTGCAATTTCGGTGGGAGTGACGAGTGTGCTGGCAGCTGTGCTGGGAAACTGAATCGCGCCGACCGAAAAGGTGACTTGTTCCCCCTGTAAGTATTGAAACTCACCAATATCGCTGGTGGTGCCATCGGTTTGGCTGTCGGTTTGATAATGGATCCCGGCTACTGGGCTGTCCCTAAAGATCCCTGTTAATTCGGCATTAGCATTGGTTTCACAGGTGACTAGGGCGGTTTCGGCATTGCTCTGGCTTAAGGTGCCGCTGCCATTGGTGACGGTACAGGTTTGTGCCGTTGGCTGCGTATTAACGGTAATGGCAAAGCTAACGCCTTCATTCTGCATATTCGAAAATGCAAAGGCCTTATCTGTGCCATCACTTTGAACAGAAAGCGTTTCTACTGTCTGGCCATTGGTTTGTAGGGTGAGTTTTAGGGTGTTGGTTAGCCCTTTTACTGTCCCTTTAATGGCAAACTGCTGGGATTCAATGGGGCTAGGATCTTCATCGTCATCATCACTGCCGCCACAGGCGCCGAGCGTGAGACCTAAGAGAATGGGAACCGTAAGTCGATAGATTGGCTTCATTATGTAAATTCCTTTTAGGCTACTGAGCAAATATCAGCAACAACTCGCTATCCCACATAGCGGGATGGTCGTTAGTCATCATTGGGGCACGGGCGATAGCGATCGGCAGAAGGGTTCAGGTGCTGAACCCTGAACAAGATATAAATCCTCGGGAGGGATTTTGTCTTTGAAACTTATTGAATGTTTTTGAAAATGAATAATATCAATAGATTGAAGCAAAATTTGTTGAGGTTGAGCGCGGCTTTACTCCATGCCTTCGTCGGCATAACGGATGAGTGGCATCAAGTGTTGATATAAGTCTTCGGCTTCGACGGCGATGTCCTGCGCGCCATGTTCTTGGGCTTTTTGCCTCAGCGCCTCGGAGGGCATGATGGTGTAGAGGTAAATGGGCGTGCTGATGCCGCGCTCGCGGATTGCCTGCATCAATTTCAGGCCGGCGAGGGGATCCGTGCCCCGGCCCATGTCGGTAATAATGGCATCGTAGCTATACAAACTCAGCAGTGTGAGTGCATCGCTGCTGGTTTTGGTGGTGTAAACTCCAATCTTTTTTTGCTCTAAAAACTGGCGCTCGGCCTGATTATTTTCTGGGTGATCATCGACCCACAATATGCGTGCTTTTACGTTTTGCGGCTCGGCCAACACTAATTGGCCGTTACGTTCGGCTTGATTGTGATAGAGCAGGGCAAGCACTGCGCTCGACAAGATCCCAATCAAGACTAATCCCGGCAGGGTGAAATAGGGCTTTTTTTGCGCGGGTTGAAGTGTATTCGAGTTGGCTGCGCTGGTGGCGTTATCTGTTATTGCGAGTGAGTGGTCTTGAGCGGCAAAACTGTTAGCGACGGCATCGGAGCGAATAATGGCGGCGATATCGGGGGAGAGCCGATACCCTCGGCCATGCAAGGTTTGAATAATGGGCACCTTAAGGCCCGCTGCCTCAAATAATTTACGGGTATCAGAGATTAATCTTGCGACGGACCAACTGCTCACCACAGTATTGGGCCAAATATGTTCGAGCAAGCAGGCCTGATCGCAATGGGCGGGATAGGCGTCGATTAGCTTTGCGAGTAACAGGATAACGCGCTCGTCGCAGTGGAGCCTTTGGTTGTTGCAGAATAGGGTTCGGTTCTGGGTATCCAACACAAAAGCGTTAAAACAATAATGCATTCAGGTCCCTTGGCATCGAGTCATACTTTAGTTGTTAATAAATTGTATAAATCAATTCAAGCCAAACTTGGCCCTTGAGTCAAATGAATTGTCTGTGATTGAGCTCAAACTCGTGGCATGCCTTGGGCGCTTCTTCTGTTATACTGCCCCCTCGATTTTTTGGAGGCGAGAATGGACGTATCTTCTTTACTAGACGGCCTGAATGATAAACAGCGCGAGGCTGTCGCGGCACCGCAATCCAGCATGTTAGTGCTTGCGGGCGCAGGCAGTGGTAAAACGCGAGTATTAACTCACCGTATCGCGTGGTTAATGCAGGTCGAACAGCAGAGCCCTTACTCAATTTTAGCCGTGACGTTTACCAATAAAGCCGCGGCCGAGATGCGTGAGCGGGTGGAGAAGGTCGCGGGCACCAATATGGGGCGGATGTGGATTGGTACCTTCCACGGGCTGGCGCATCGTCTGTTACGCACTCACTTCCAAGATGCGGGTTTGCCGCAAAGCTTCCAAATTCTCGATTCGGACGATCAGGTGCGCTTGCTAAAACGCATCCTGAAAAGTTTGAATCTGGATGAAAAACAATATCCTCCCCGTCAGGCGCAGGCCTATATCAATGGCAAGAAAGACCAAGGTCTTCGGCCCAAGCATATCGATGCGGGCGGTTTCCCGATTGAGCAAAACCTGCTGAAGATTTATCAGGTTTATCAAGAGTCTTGCGATCGCGCTGGTTTAGTCGACTTTGCCGAAATCCTGCTGCGTGCCCATGAGCTGTGGCTCAATAAACCGCATCTGCTGGCGCATTATCAAGAGCGTTTTAAGCATATTCTGGTGGACGAGTTCCAGGATACTAACGCCATTCAATATGCGTGGATTAGAGTGCTTGCCGGGCAAACCGCCAACGTGATGATAGTGGGTGACGATGACCAATCCATTTACGGTTGGCGCGGCGCTCAGGTTGAAAACCTGCACCGCTTCCTGCGGGATTTCCCGACGGCGACTACGATTCGCCTCGAACAAAACTACCGCTCCAAGGGCAATATTTTGAAGGCGTCGAACGCCCTTATCGCCAATAACCCCGAGCGTTTAGGTAAAGAGCTGTGGACCGACGAAGCCGATGGTGAGCCGATTTCCCTCTACTGTGCCTTTAACGAAATGGACGAGGCGCGCTTTATTGTCGGCCGGATCAATGATTGGTACGAAAAAGGCGGCAATTTAAGTGATTGCGCGATTTTATATCGCTCGAATGCCCAATCACGCGTGCTCGAAGAAGCCTTATTACACAAAGGCTTAGCCTATCGTATTTACGGTGGCCTGCGCTTTTTCGAACGCCAAGAAATTAAAGACGCTATGGGTTATATGCGTCTTATCAGCAATAAAAATGACGATGCCGCCTTCGAGCGCGTGGTTAATACGCCGCCCCGTGGCATTGGCGACAGAACCTTAGATATTCTGCGTTCGACCGCCCGTCAGCAGGAACTCACCCTATGGCAGGCCTGTTTACGTCTGCTGGATGAAAAAGTGCTGGCTGGCCGCGCCGCCTCTGCGGTACGTGGTTTTATGGATCTTATCGTCACCCTGCAGGAAGAAACTCAGGATATGGCGTTGTATCGGATGACGGACACAGTGATCCAAGCCTCTGGGCTTAAGGCCATGTACGAGGCGGAGAAAGGCGAAAAGGCCCACGCCCGTATCGAAAACTTAGAGGAACTCGTTACCGCAGCGCGCACCTTCGAAATGCCAGAGGAGCTTGAGGATATGGGCGAGCTGAATGCCTTCTTATCCCATGCAGCCTTAGAGGCGGGTGAGGGTCAGGCCGACGCCTTTACCGATGCGGTGCAGTTAATGACACTGCACTCAGCCAAGGGGCTGGAGTTTACTATGGTGTTTATGGCGGGCGTCGAGGAGGGGATTTTCCCGAGTAAGATGGCACTCGAAGAGGGCGATAGACTCGATGAAGAACGCCGTCTCTGTTACGTGGGCATGACCCGCGCGATGGAAAAACTCTATATCACCTATGCCGAATCCCGCCGTATTTATGGCCGCGAAGATTATGCCCGTCCATCGCGCTTTATTAAGGAAATTCCGCCGCAATATGTGGATGAAATTCGCTTAAAGGCGCAGGTGTCGACGCCGATGGCGAATAATCGCTTCAGTGCCCAAAAGTCGGCGGTCGCCAACGATACCGGCTTTAGCGTCGGCCAAAGAGTGCATCATCCCAAGTTTGGTGACGGCAAAGTGACTAACTTTGAAGGCAGTGGCGCGCAGGCGCGGGTGCAGGTGAATTTTAGTGATTTTGGCAGTAAGTGGCTGGTGGTCGCCTACGCGCGTTTAGAGGCGCGTTGATTGGCATGAATGTCATGATTTTGTGACAGTTTAAGCCTGCGCAAATTCGCTTAAAAGGGGGCTAGGGTATATGATGCTTACCCTAGCAACCGAGATAAAAAATTAGGTTAGGGAGTAGCTAGTTAATGAATCTAAAGCAGAAGTGGGACGTGTATTCCCGCCTGACTCGACTCGACCGTCCTATCGGCACCTTGTTATTGCTCTGGCCCTGTTTAATGGCGCTGGTACTCGCAGCGGGTGGAATGCCCGATATCAAAGTGTTGATTATCTTTATTATCGGTGTAGTGATCATGCGTGCCTGTGGCTGCATTATTAACGACTATGCCGACCGCGACCTCGACTCCCACGTAGAACGCACTAAATCCCGTCCCCTCGCCAGTGGCGAAATCAGCACCAAAGAAGCGCTATTACTGTTTGTAATCTTAGGCTTAGCGGCTTTTGGTTTGGTCTTACTGCTCAATGGCTTAGTGGTTAAGCTCTCTGTTGTCGGTATTATCCTCACCATTATCTACCCCTTTACTAAGCGGGTGACGAACATGCCGCAGATGTTTTTGGGTGTGGTTTGGAGTTGGTCTATTCCCATGGCCTATGCGGCGCAAACCGGTGAAGTGCCCATCGAAGCTTGGTGGTTATTTGCCGCCAATTGGTTTTGGACTGTGGCCTACGACACCATGTACGCCATGGTCGATAGGGATGATGATTTAAAAGTCGGTATCAAATCAACCGCCATTCTTTTTGGCCAATACGACCGTCAAATCATTGGATTATTTCAACTGGCTGCACTGCTGTGTTTTATTGCTGCCGGTTGGAGTGCCGACCGTGGTCTGCTTTATGGTCTAGGACTGCTTACCTTTGTTGGTTTTAGCACTTACCAGCAGATGCTGATTTTTGACCGCGAAAGAGCCCCTTGCTTTAAAGCCTTCCTTAACAATAACTGGGCGGGATTAGCCCTGTTTGTTAGCTTAGGTGCCGATTACCTGTTCTGAGTTTTTCCGTTCCTTTGTATGAGAGCTATCAGGTGTATCGCCTGATAGCCGCTCAAAACTCATTGAAAGTCTGCTCAACGCTCAACTTATTGACTTGAAACGCTATTTATCTGCGACGGCAAACTTGTCGAATCTAGAGTTTCAGAGGCTTTATCCTCAGAAGCTTGAGTCTCTGCACATTGGTAAGCATTACCCATCATGGTCACTGAGCCTAAAAACTTAAGCGGTTGATAGAGATAAACCGTATCGGCGCCGAGCGCATGGCCTTTGATGCGTAACTCGTTGAGTGTACCCCACACCATATCCCTATCACTGTGTAACCAATAGTCATAGAAATGTCCCTGTGAACCAATGACAGTGCCTTTATAGGTACAGTTTTCAATAGCGACAGAGTTTTCCCATAATATTTTAACCTGTGCCGACTCCTCGGTTGGAAAAGTCACACATGCGGTCAAATTAATACCGAGTAATAACAATAATATTGCACGAAAATTCATTGATATATGCCCAATTCCACAATTGAATAAAGATGGAATAATTAAATAGGTAAGTCTTACTTACGACCTAATACTTTAATGCCCGCTTTACTGCGGTCAGAATTACCATACACTTCAATTTTTTTTACGCAGCGACGGGCACCGAGTGATTTCCATTCGCTGTGCTCATCCTTTCCTAGCTCAGTATCAAAGCGGACGGTACGAGTTTTATCATCCCCATAGGTGACTACAACACGATCGATACTCACATCTCTTTCTGCTTTGATTCTAATGTGTTTGGCTTGGCGGCAAATGATAAGTGGGATGATTGCTGGGTGGTCGCCAATTCCGAGTAATAGGGTGCGGCCTAAGGTGATCTCATCGTCCTTATCATCATTTTTTGCATAGGCAACTGACGTGGTAAACATCAGTAGTAAACAGATAATAAGTTGGTTGATTATTTTTTTCGAAAATAGACAGTTTTTTAATAGCATATAGCCTCCAAAAAATGGGGCCGAATCATAAGTGATTTAAATATTCCTAAATAGTTTTTTAATTGGTGAATGCGGCGAGTATCACGGGATTTTTTATAAATTATCAGTAAGTGTTTTTTATCTTGATACAAATGTAATTTCAATTTTGACGATATTATTTTTGTTTTTAATTAGGCTGAAATATCCATTAAATGATGACAATTTATCATCTGCTTAACACTGCCAAGTTTTGCTGCTTGGTTAAATGCTGTAATTGGGATGCATTTTTCTGGTAGATTGTAACAACTCGCACTCGGCTCGGTCGCTTATCGCCGCATTAGCTGTAAGCAAGATAAGCGCGAGTCGCTACAGGATTTATTCAATGGAGGTGAAGTATGCCGTGCCGACTAACACAATTGTTTGGGATCCAATTTCCAATTATTCAAGCGCCGATGGCGGGCGTGCAGGGCAGTGCACTGGCGATTGAAGTATCGCAGGCAGGTGGATTGGGCTCCTTGCCCTGTGCCATGTTATCCCTCGAGGCGCTCGAGGCTGAGTTAACCGAAATCCGCAGCAATACCACTAAACCTATCAATGTGAACTTCTTTTGCCATAGTGAGCCTTTACCGCAGGCGGCCAAGCAAGCGGCTTGGCTCGAACAGTTAGTACCCTATTTTGCGGAATTTAATCTCGACCCAAATGCACAGCCCGCTGGCGCCCAGCGCACACCCTACAGCAAGGCGCAGGCTGAGGTGTTAGCCAAATTTAAGCCCGAGGTGGTGAGTTTTCATTTTGGTCTGCCTGACGAAGAATTGCTGCTGGAAATCAAGTCCTGGGGCTCAAAAGTTATCTCCACGGCGACCACAGTCGAGGAGGCGCTCTGGCTCGAAGCCCGCGGCGCCGATGCGATTATTGCCCAGGGCTTGGAGGCGGGTGGGCACAGAGGACACTTTTTATCCGAGGATTTAACCGAGCAGCTCGGCACTTTTAGTCTATTACCGCAGGTGATTGCGGCGGTGGATATTCCGGTAATCGCCGCTGGCGGGATAGTCGATGCCACCACAGTGCGTGCCGCCATGGCAATGGGGGCTTCGGCGGTGCAGGTGGGGACGGCTTATTTACTCTGCCCCGAGTGCAATACCAGCAGCATTCATCGTGAGGCGCTGCAAAGCGACGCCGCGCAGCATACGGCGCTGACTAATTTATTTTCTGGTCGACCCGCCCGCGGCATAGTGAACCGCTTTATGGCCGAAATGGGACCGATAAATGATGCTGTGCCAGATTTTCCCTTGGCATCCTCGGCGGTTGCAGGCTTAAGAGCGGCGGCGGAGCGACAAGGATTTGGAGATTTTAGCCCGCTATGGTGTGGGCAGAATGCCAGTGGTTGCCAAGCGATTCCCGCCGCTGAACTAACAAGGCAATTGGCTTTAGGCTTGATGGGTTAATGTTTGAAATGTCTATTCTATGACTATAAAAAAAGGATATTTATGATGGATGCATTAGATAAACTTGCAGCAAAAAATGCCCAACATGACAGTGCCGTAAAAGCAGAAAGATTGATTATTCTACTGGTAAGTTTAGGTCTGTTACCTTTTTATATTGATATCGGATATGCGGTTTGGACAGATTTGACTTTTCCTGAACGCCATTTCTATTTGCTAATATCTGGCGTTAGTTGTTTTTTCTTTTCTGGTTTGCTTATGGCTTTCGGTGAGCTAATGAGAATGCGTCAGTGGCTAAAATGGGTGTTATTTTTGATTTCGCTAACATGGTTTAGTACTTTTTGGATTTTTGGTAATCATGATCCTATTGCTTTTATGCCTTTAATTCCCGCATTCATCTTGATAAAGTTAAAGCTTTGATTTTATTTGTTAAATTTAAATTATTTTCTATCTTTGAAGTTTTACGTGCATGTGCATCGAGAGTGCAATGGTTCATCTGAAATATTGACCCTAGATCGTAGTGAGACTAATGTGCAGTTGATATTTAGGCTGTCTAAAGTGTATTAGGATAATAAGATGATTTATAGGCTTATCTAAGTTAGTCTGCACAGGGAAAATAGGCGCTATTTTTATGTAGGTTGTAAAGTCTTTTTAGTCGAGGAGCAGTTTGACTATGGCACAGATTATCAGTAATGCTGCGGTGGGTCGCACCCTATTGATTTTATTGCTGTGTGCTGGTGTTTTCTTTTTTATCGATTTTTTAGTTCCCGCCTTGGCCGCTCTGATCGTCTGCTTCTCCAGTTGGCCGCTGTACCAAAAATTAATGGTTAAATGCGGTGGTCGCTCGGCGCTGTCTGCCACCATCGCGTTAGTCTTGATTATTGTTGGGCTTATCACGCCGCTGATTTTTGTATTTTCCTATGCTTTACAAGAGATTAGAGCCTGGGTGGAGTGGCTAGTGTATGCTAACCAGCATGGCGCCCCCGTGCCGCTGTGGATTAAGGATTTACCTTGGATTGGCGAGTGGCTCACCCTGCAATGGCAGCAGTTTATCGGTGAACCCCATGAGCTAGGCAAGATAGTTAGCGCGATTAGCGGTCAGAATCTGAGTGGTATTTCCCGCTGGGTACTGCAACTGGGTTGGAATACCTTAGGTCTGTTGTTGACCCTGCTGTTTATGCTGATCACCTTGTTTTTCTTATATAAAGATGGCGAGTCGGTCGCCAAACAGCTCGATATAGTTGGCGAGCGCATTCTTCCCGCCCGCTGGCATCGATTCTCCCGCGTGGTGCCTGCGACTGTGAGTTCAACCGTTATCGGCATGACGCTTATCGCCATCGGCGAGGGCATAGTGTTGGGGATTGCTTACTGGATTGCTGGCGTACCTTCGGCCGTGGCCTTTGGGGTGTTGACCGCATTTATGGCCTTAGTGCCCGGCGGCGCGCCAACCATGTTCACTTTGATCTCATTGTATTTAGTCGGCACCGGCGATATGACGGCGGGTGTGGGCTTATTTCTCTGGGGCAGTATCGAGCTGTTTATTGTCGATAAAACCCTAAGACCTAATCTGGTGGGCGGGCCAATCAAATTACCCTTCCTGCCGACCTTCTTCGGGTTGATTGGCGGGGTGAAAACCATGGGGTTCGTTGGCCTGTTTGTTGGCCCAGTATTGATGGCGTTGCTGATTGCCATTTGGCGCGAGTGGTTAAGGGATGAGTCCAGAACTGAATCGGATTCGCCAGAGGCTTTGAGAGCAGCATACCAAGAGACAAAGCTCCTAGATTAAAGCTGGCCGTATGTCTGTTTGCGCTCTTCGGTGTAATACCACCAAGGTTTAGGGTCATCACCGGCCATAAAGCGGGTGATAGACAGAAACACATCCAGCATGCAGGGATCGTGTCTTTGGCCGGTTTTGTCACACAGAGTGCGATACATTTGGTAGGGATTTTGCCCTAGCAATTGTACTGGCGTCTCTATGCCGAGCAGACGTAAATCCGCCGCGCTCGCTTTACCAATATTGGGTAAATCCGTTAATTGTTTGACCTTGGCACGTACCACTTTTGCTGGATTCATTCTTTATCCCTAACTAAATGAAATCTATTTATTATTGCGGTTTTTGCTCGTTATCCTGCACTCTCTATCTTGAGAGTTGAAGGTGAGCGTATGTATAAAAGCTAGGCTAGTTTGCCGCCTTTCCCTTCCTTGGTAAAGGCGGTAAAAGTTTAGAGTTTACTGATATCGACGTTTAAACCGTCCAAGTGTTTTAGGATTTCAGGGTTTACATTGGTGTCGACACGCCCGCCTAAGTGCTCAGCAAAAAACTGTTCGGTGGCGACAATCGAGGCCAGTTTGTTGGCACGTTTACTAAAGCCATGTCCTTCGTCTTTTGCCAGTATGTACTTAACGGGTAAAGACTTTTGATACATTTTCTTCGCGATATTGTCCGATTCTATTTGGGTGACGCGTGGATCGTTCGCCCCTTGGATCAGCATCAATGGCGCCTTGATATTATCGACATAGTTAATTGGCGAGCGTTTTTCCATATCTTGCTTCTGCTCGGCAATTTGCGGATCGCCAACCGACTCAAACCATTGGCCTAAATAGGGGCGCCAGTAGTCGGGGAAGGAATTCATCAGTGTCACTAGGCTCGATGGCCCCACATAGGCGATCACCGCATGGTACAAGTCAGGCGTAAAGGTCGCGCCAGACAGCGCCGCATAACCACCGTAGGAGGCGCCGAAGATCCCTAAACGTTGTTTATCGGCAATACCTTGTTCGACTAAGTAATTGGCACCATCGGTGAGATCGTGCTGCATGCTGCCAATGCCCCAGTTACGGTTGCCTAGGTTTAAGAATTTCTTACCGAAACCCGTCGAGGCGCGGAAGTTAGGTTGCAATACCGCATAACCACGGTTGGCATAAAATTGGGCAATCGCGTGGAAATAACCCGAGTCGAGTGTCCAAAAATCCCGTGCCCAAGGGCCGCCATGGGGCAGGATAATGGTCGGTAACTGAGTCTGTTTTCCTTTAGGTAGCGTTAAATAGGCTTGGATTTTCACCCCATCCCGCGCGGTATAGACAATCGATTGGCGTGGCGAGAGTTGATCCGCAGGAATACTGGCCGGAATGTCTACTAACAGATGGATATCCCCCGTGGCGGCATTGTATTGATAGTCCGCGCCTGCGGCTCTGTCGCTGGCGACATGAATTTGCCACAGATGGGTTTTCTCGTTCATCTCGCTAATTGTGATTTCAACATCTTGATTAAAATGACGATTAATCACATCCCAATGGCGAGCAAACTCGGCATCTAAGGGATAAACCCGTAAACGTCCACCATAGTAACCAACCGCTAAGGGCTCGCCCGCATCGCTAAACTGTACCCCAAATACGTCGGCCTCGTTGTCGGGATCCTTGTGCAGCGTCTCATATTTACCCGTCATCAGATCGACTTTCAGCAATTCCTGCTTATCGCGATCGCCGATATTGGCGCTGATATAGGCGAGCTTCTTATCATCGTTCACTTTAAGAATATCGATGCTCTCGCCCTTGGCACTTTGGATGATCTTGCGCCAGTTGCCGTCGATCAACACATACAAGGCATTGGTGTTATCGAGATTACTGCTGCTGGCAATCACAGGTTGTCCCAGCTTATTAAACTTCACCTGAGTAAAGCTCAGCTCGTTCTTCAGGATTGGGGTTAACTTGCCATCGTTGATATTGAGCAGATAAATATCCATACGGCTCGAATCATCGTGGTTGGCTTGAACAACCAGCAAATCAGGATTGTCTTTTACCTGCTCGAGCACGCTGTATTGCAAATCGTCCTTATGGGTTAAGCGCTGCTCTTTAGCGGTGATTTTGCCCGCGTGTTCTTCAAAGCTCAGCTTGTAAATCTGGGTGTTCTCATTACCGCCTTTGTCCTTCATAAAGAATAAGTCATTACCCTTGGCGGACCATTCGAAGGCGCGGATGGGTTCTACCGATGTGGTGAGTGGTGTAGCGCTGGCAAGATCGGCCTTATCAGCCATCAGGAAGATATTGCTGGCCCCTTGATACTCCTTCACAAAGGCAAGCCACTTGCCATCGTCGGACATTTTTAAATGGCGAATGCTCTGCTCGTTAAAGAAGTTTTCGATGGGAATTAACGGCGCTTCGGTTTGCTGCGTCGCGGCAACTTGAGGTTGTGCATTTTGGGTATCAGCAGTGCTGCAACCCGTCAGTAGCAGTGCGGCGGCAATGGCAGCACTGCA
This sequence comes from Shewanella sp. BC20, assembly GCF_003129585.1. Classification (NCBI taxonomy): domain Bacteria; kingdom Pseudomonadati; phylum Pseudomonadota; class Gammaproteobacteria; order Alteromonadales; family Shewanellaceae; genus Shewanella; species Shewanella sp. BC20. The sequence continues at coordinate 116,596 of NZ_NHRI01000010.1, forward strand.
TAACTGACTCGTGAATGGAAATTTTTGCATTGTCGTCACCTGAGTGTGTTGAAATTGAAAACATGCTAATACGAAAATTAATCATCGTAAAACAATAAATTTATATTTCTTTGTAATATTTTTTGTCGAAGGATTATACTGGTGCTCGTTCGCTAAGAATTATCTAGGGTGATGTTTGGGTGAGTTGATGAATCAAAATTTTAAAAAATTAATAAAAATCAGTGAGTTTTGCCGCTGGCTGGTGCTCTTTTCGGCGGTGGCCATTGTCGGCTACCTGTTTTATTGCTATTGGGCCTACGACGATATTCGCTTCAATAGCAGTAACACCCAGTTACTCGAGTTATGGCACCTCGCAAGCGCCAACAGAATGTTGTTGCTTGCAATGCTAACCCCTTTATTTATCACATTTTTATTAGGAGTCTATTGGCTACAAAGGCTTTTATCCTGCTATCAGCGCGGCCTGTTTTTCAGTGACGAGAGTATGAAATGTTACCTATGGCTAGTGTGGTTAAAAGTGGCGGCCTTAGTGTTCGAGATGCTGCAAACCTTAGGGATAGGTATCTATCATCAGTCGTTTTTTGAAGAAGGTCGTATCGAACTGGTGCTCGATTTTGGCAATATATCGACGATTTTATTGATGTTGCTTATCGTGTATTTGCTTAAAGCCGCCCGCGATTATGAGGCGGAAAACCAAGAGTTTGTTTGATTTTGAATATTATCGTTAATTTAGACGTCATGATGGCGGTGCGAAAGGTGAGTTCTAAGGAGCTGGCCAAAGCGGTGGGCATTACCGAGGCTAACTTGTCACTGTTAAAACGGGGCAAAGTCAAAGGGGTGCGTTTCGATACCTTGGCGAGTATCTGTGAATACTTGGCCTGTCAGCCGGGGGATATTTTGGAATACCGCAAGGAGGCCGAGCAAGACGCGTCGGACTAAGGAAGCGGCCTAGGCTGCATGCTGTTTCTACATGCTGTGCAGCCTAGGCTTGCGGTTTTACGCTTTTACTAACTGAGTTAAATCCGCAGGGCGATAGTACACCGACTTTAATACCTTGCCTTGGCGCACGACTTTACCGGCCATTTCCACATCCTTAGCGCATTTGGCGATGATAAACTCGCCCTTTTTGCTGCCAACGATTTCAACGCCTTGCTCGGCATAGAAGGCGATAGTCTCTGTTAGTTCCTGCTCATTGCGGCACACTTTGCTCATGTTGCTCGAATGCACTTCATCCCAGCAGGCGATAAAGTCGATTTCACGGTTTTTGGCCACACACAGCAGCAAGTCGATAAGGTAGCTGATCTCTAGGCGGTCACTCATTTGGGCCGCGCCTAAATGCACTAAACGCCCCATTAATACATACACAGAATCGACAATGGCATCGGCCTGCTCGATACGGCTATCGGCTTCGGCAAGTTCGGTTAATTCTTCAATAATCAGTGAAGTATGTAGCGTGTCGGCCTTTTCATCCAAGGAGCTAGCATCGTTGACGGCGAGGTCGAAGGTGCTGCGAAACTCACTGATATCACGGTACAAGTGGTCATAAATAGGTTGAGTTAAACAAGTGAGTTTCATCGGGAAGCCTTAGATTTTATCAATGGGTTTTACGAATGGATTTGCAAAATCGATTCATGGATAACAGCGGCAATTCTAAAGAAAGGTGGCGCAGAATACAAAGCGAGTCCGCCTTGGGGTAAAAATACCCGCTGCCAAATCGGGGAGCAGCGGGCTTCGGCAAAGATTTAGGGTGGGGTACCGAACGGAGATTTGATTTCATGGATTGGCTAAGTCAAAACTCACTTAGCCCTTCAGTGCTGTGCTAATGAGTGCCGAGCGAAATTACTGGGCATATTTGGCGATAAGCTTATCCAAATAGGGCGCAACCTCTTTATCGGTCCAATCGAGATAGCCACGGACAAAACCGACTAGGTTGCCTTTAGCATCAAACACATAGGTCGCAGGGACAACGTTGGCAGGGATGATCTGCTCGATGTTTTTGTCTGGGTCGAGCCAAGTGCGGTAGTTGCTAAAGCCATGCTGATTAAGAAAAGGTCGCACCTCTTTTACTTCTTCATCAATCGAGATGGGCACTATGGCGATGTTCTTATCGACATATTGTTGCTGGAGTTTTTGCAGCTCAGGGATTTCCCGTAAGCAGGGCACGCACCAAGTCGCCCACAGATTCACTAAGGTCAGTTTGCCTTGGTGTTGTTTTAAGCTGTGTGTCTGCCCAGCTTCATCGATAAAAGGCACTTCGGGCACGCCGCGGGCATGCTGCATCTCGATAAAACCAGTCATGACTCTGGGTTTAGGGATGGGCTCACCCGTGTCATAGAGTTTGTTTTGCAGTGAATGGGCCTGAACGGCGCAGCACAGCAGCCATGCGGTGCAAAGGAGAGCGAGCTTGGCGGTGTAAGATTTCATGGGGTTATCCTTCTATTCAAACTGAGCAATAGGGTAAAAGGGGCTATCTTCTAGGGGCTATGCGTTTGGGACTTGTGGCCTGCGCTTTAACAGCGCAAATCCTAAGCCAAATCCAGCGGCTAACAGCACGAGCGGGCCGAGCCAGAGTGCCAGTGTGGCTGGCTTAAATTCGGGCTGATATCGGATTTTTTCGCCATAGCGCTGCACCATAAAATCGAGGATCTCATCACGCTTATAGCCTTGTTCCAAAAGTGAAAAGATTTGTCCTTTCAGCTCATGGGCAATCGGTGCTTGCGACTCAAATAGGGTTTGATTAGTCGCCATGGGGCAGCGCAGCACTTTGCTGATCTCTATGGCTTGCTGTTGATAGGAGGCGCCAAGGTTGGGAGCCTCCTGCGCCGTGGCGAGAAACGTGGCGCCGCCAAAGCACAGACTCAGCGACAGCAACCAAAATAAGAGGCTCAAATAAGGCGAGCGAAACAGTGGGTTCATAACGTCATTGTCTCCTTTGGTGAGCGACTTACATTAAGCGCCTTTGTTTGTGCGACTCTATGGCCTTGTTTGATTGGCCAAGCGGCAATCGCGCCCGCAAGCATCATCAATAAAGCACCCAGCCAAATCCAGGTCGCCAAGGGCTTATAGCTAATGCGGATCAGGTATTCGGTGTCGCTCAGTTGTAGCCCCATAGAGACATAGAGATCCCGCCAAAAACCGTGGTCTATGCCCGCATGGGACACTTCCATGCCATTGCTATGAAAGGTTTGTCGCTGTGGATGCAGGTAACCCAGTACAACATCATCCTGCTTGGCTGCGCGGATGCTGATATTGGCTTGAATCGCGCTAAAACTTGAGGTTTCTACAGGTTCTGTGCTTTCGTACACCAGCACATAATTGGCAAGTGGTTTACCTTGGCCTGGCCCCATACGCAGCAAGGCTTCCTGCTCGAAAAACGATACCGAGGTCGCGCCGATAATGCTGACGGCCACACCAAAATGGCCGACTAGCATGGCTAATCTGGCGCGCTTTGATGTTGTCGATATGGCGGGCTTAGGTGGGGTCAATGCTTTGGATATCACTGTTACACTCACCCCAAGACAGCAGAGCAAAAACAACGCGCTGGCGCAGCCAAGGAATAGGAAGAGAGCACCATCGGTTTGGGTTTGATAACTCATCAGCGCCGCGATAATCACAATGGCGACAGAGGGCAAGGCTAATACCTTGAGTGGCTTGCCGCGCGATCGTCCCCAAGCAATTAACGGTGCTATGCCCATTAGCATCACCGCGATAAAGGTCAGTGGGACAAAAATCGCATTAAAATAAGGCGCGCCGACCGACAGAGTGCCTAAGCCTAACAACTCGTATAGCAGGGGATAAAAGGTGCCCAGCAGAACGGAAAAGGCTGCAACCACCAATACTATGATGCCAAGCAGTAACAGTGTCTCTTTGCTCAATAGGCTAGGGCTGACCTCATGCTTCAAGGCTTGGGCTTTGAGCGCAAAAATCAGCAGCGCCGCACCGACAAATAGCACCAATAAACATAGGATTGACATGCCTCTGGTGGGATCTGCCGCGAAGGCATGCACAGATTGCACTATGCCGGAACGCACCAAAAAGCTGCCGAGTAAACTCAGCGAAAATGCCAAGATGCACAAAAATAGCGTGGTGAGGGCAAAGCCTTGGGTCTTTCTGGTCAGCACTAAAGAATGCACCAGCGCTGTGGCGACTAACCAAGGAATAAAAGAAGCATTTTCAACGGGATCCCAAAACCACCAACCGCCCCAACCCAATTCGTTATAGGCCCACCAAGAACCAAAGGCATTGCCTCCCGTCAGGAAAATCCACGCCAGTAATACCCAAGGCCGCAAGTATTCGAGGTGACGATGCACTAATGCGCCACCCAATAGGGATGACAGCGCCGCGGCAAAACATACCGTCAGCCCGACATAGCCTAAAAACAGCATAGGCGGGTGCAGTATGAGGCCAATGTCCTGCAATATCGGATTGAGGTCGCGCCCTTCAATCGGAATGTTAGGCAGTAATCGGGCAAAGGGATTGGAGGTAAAGAGTAAAAACAGATTAAAGCCGAGGATAACGAGTGCGAGAATCGCCAATAGCCGGGCAAAGTAGGCTTTATCCGTCTGCACATCGGCGTTATCTAAGTCGACGAATATACCCGCTTGGCGGCAATTGATGATGGCACCCCATAACGCGATGGCGAACACCCAAAACAGCATAGAGCCTTCATGGCTGCCCCATACTGCGGCAATTTTATAACCGAGGGCGAGTTGGCTGTTGGAATGATTCGCCACATAGGCAACCGAAAAGTCATCGCTAATAAAGCCATAAATAAGGCATAAGAGTGCGCCAAATAAGCTTATAAACATGGCATTAAATAATTTATTGCCAAACTCGATTAAATAAAACCGTGGTTGATGAATGCCAATAAAGTGAATGGTGGCGGAGAATAATGCCAACACAGTACTTATGATGAGCAATAGGTGACCTATTTCTGGGATCATACTTATCATAGTGATTTCCTGTGTTGCATGGTTAATCTGATTTATTGGCTATTCATTAATGGTGAAATTTAACTTGATAATGTTCGAGCATTTTAATTTGAGCTTTATGTCAATTCTCGCTGGATTATTTTTGATGCATCTTATTTTTAATTTTGAGTGCTTTTAAATATCTCGAGCATTTCACCCGCTTTGGATTGACTGGCAGGGTAGCGGAGTTTTTCGGCTAGGAATGTGATCTGTCTCGGCATTAAAATCGTCACTTTTCCCTTTGGTGATTTTTGAAAAATAAAACCATTTTTTAGGTCTTTTTAGATCTCAAAAACCACGATTTATATCTAAAATATTTCCCATGAATTGACATTAACTTGTTGGTTTTGTTGTGTTTGATTCTTTTTATTTCTATTGATTTTTGAATCAAAATTTAATGTGCTCTAGCTCAGGTTTTTAGGCGTTTAGCTGCTTCATCATGCCGCCACTGGTCAATTGTTTATGTCGTTCAGTGAACAGTTAGGTTCAGTGGAAAATATAAAACTAATGATAAATTAGGAGTGAATGATGAAGCGATGGAAATCCAAAGTAGCATTAAGCGTGCTATTTTGTTTAGGTTCTGCCGTAAGTGCTACCACAGTCGCTGCCGATGCTAAGTCGGAGGGGAAGGTGGTACCTGGAGTGGGTAATAAACAACAATCCCACTATACTCAAGATATTTTGGCTAATCCCCATGTAGATGAAAATTTAATGGAGAAATCCCGTGGTGTGAAAACACTGCAGGATTATATTGTTCAAGAGCAAGAATTGTTTGATTTTCTATTTGAAAATCACCCAGTTTTTAAATACGACGCTGAAGGTCGATTAAAGGGCACTTATAAAGTCAGTGACCGTGGTGAAGAATATTTGCACGGTGGTGACAGTGTTGCTTACAGCAAACACAGTAAAGAAGTGAATCCCACAGATGGCACCGCTGTGCGTTACAGCTCTTATAACGATGGCCAGCGTCCTAAGGCACTGCAATACCGTTTAGGGGCGAAATCGATTTTAGATTTCCCGAACAAGTTTGTCGGCCCAGAAAAATGCGGTGAGTGTCATGGTCCGCAATACGAGAAGTGGAGACGTTCACGCCACTCTAAGACGATTCGCTTCCCTGGGGAGCATCCTGAGGTCGATAACGACCTGAAGAAAACCATGTATGGCACTAAGGATACCTCGATTCTGCCATCGGGTATTACCGCCGATGCCATCTACGCGACTGTGGGTACGCCACGGACTAAATATGGCTTTATCGACGCCTACTTAGTGCGCGGTACTTACCACGTGAAAGACGGTCTGTTGAAGGATGGCACAGGGACTATGGTCGCTGGTGGTAACCAGTTCTCCCGTGGTTGGGCTGAGTGGTTAACCCCTGAAATGGCAGCCAAAATCAACAAAGCTATCCCAAGCTTCCCCGTCAAAATGGAAGACTTCGGTACCAGCGGTTCACACCAATGGGGTATGAGTTCATACGGCGCTAAGTATGAGAAGGAATTCCTGTTCCAACCGGCTAGCTCCTATTGCGAAATGTGTCACACCTTTAAGTTTGACTTCCAAACCAAAGATGAATTTTTCGCGGCTTTAGGTAACCCGAAAGAGCTGCAAAAGCACACTATCGCTAAAGGGATTACCTGTGAAGAGTGCCACGGCGCGGGCGGCCACTTAGACGGTGGTATCGGTGGCGGCATGCCATCTAACTGTGAACGTTGTCACCAACGCTTTAACTTTGTTGAAGAGTTAGCTGACACGCCACAGGGTAAAGAGAAGCTGGAATATGCCTTCAACGTGAAGATGAAGTCTTCTTGCCCATCCTGTGGTACTGAAGGTTCGCAAATGTTTGCCTCAGCGCACTATGACAAAGGCATGCGTTGTTCAACCTGTCACGATCCGCACGAAGTCACCGACGGTGATTGGACTACGGGTATGACTAAGCCAAAAATCATCAAAGAGTGTACTGACTGTCACACGGCTCAAGCCGAGATCGCCAAGAACACTAACACCCACAGCAACCAAACCTGTCAAAGCTGTCACATGCCAAACATGGGAAGTTGTGAAAACTTCACGGCGATCCAATTCCCAGATATGGCGGGCTTCGACAACGTGCGTAAGTCACACATGTGGAAGATTGATGTCGACCCACTGCGTAAGACCCTTAACCCACCAGAAGGCAAGTCTCGCGATGCGACCACTAAGGGCTGGACTGTGGCGAAAGACGAGAACGGCTACAACTACCTCGACCTGATGTGGACTTGTGCTCGTACATCTGCCTCAGACCACGACGTAACTGAAAACAAAGGTTGTCATAGCCAGTTCCAATCCGAGCTAGAAGTTGGTCTGCACTTCGAAGATCAGCTGGAAATCTACGGTGAAGTTCAAAAGTGGCAAAAACCCGTTAAAGATACTTTTGCTCAAGTAGAACAAGCCCTTGCCCGTATCGACAAGCTGTTAGAAGTCACCAAGCTGTCGGTGGAAGACAAGACTCAAGTGTTGATGTTGACCGACAAAGCCCAAGACGTTGTTCGCCTGATCAAGGCTGACGGCTCATGGGGTGTCCATGGTCCACGTTACTCACTGAAACGTCTCGACGCTGCCTTGACCTATGTCACTCAAGCCCAAGCCATTATTGATGGTAACGGCCTGAGCGCACAGAAAATGTAGTTCGACTCGAGTCTAACTTGTCCCCGACACGCGAGTGTCGGGGGCTATACGAGGCCAAATGATGAATAAAGCGATTCGACACAGCCTATTAGGCGGCTTACTGGTACTGGGCCTAGGTGGCATGAGTTTACCCGCTGTGGCTGGTGGTGGCTCTGAGATCTCCGAGGCGCCCTATAACGAAATTCAGTTGAATCCGATTTCCATGCGGGAAGCCGAAACCTTAGTCGGCAAGCCCGGGGTGTATTTTTTCGATGTAAACACGCTGGAAATCTGGGCGGAAGGTTTTATCCCCGGAGCGGTGTTTTTCAATGTGCAGAATTGGCGAGATCTACTGCCAAAGAATAAAGACGCTGTGATGGTGTTCTATTGCGCTAACCGTCTTTGCACCGCCAGCAACATGGCCGCACGGGAAACCATGAAGCTAGGTTACACAGGTGTGCGCCACATGGCCGATGGCATTTTCGGCTGGCGTATGTCAGGCAGAACAACAGAAAAACCATAGTAATCATATAAATATTTTAATCGATTATGGGGTTACCCATACGTTTTCGGCTTAAGCACTAAAGCCCAAGGGCTAAATTGTAGAGAACATAAAATGAAAATATCTATGCCAACTTCTTTTATCCCAAAAACCCTCACAGTGGCGACCTGCGCTGCATTGTTTGTCTCTATGGCGAGCTTTGCTGCCCCAACGCTTAAAACCGATGCGGATAAAGCGTCTTACAGCATCGGCGCCTCTGTGGGTAACTACATTTCTGGCCAGATTTATAACCAAGTCGAACTGGGCGCCGAAGTGAATGTGGACTTAGTGGTACAGGGCTTTGTCGATGCGCTGAAAAAGCAGCAGCAATTAACCGATGAAGAAGTGCTGACCTATCTTAACCAACGCGCCGAAGAGTTAAACCAAGTGAGAAAGGCTAACGCCGAGAAGCTCGCTGCGGAAAACACTAAGGCAGGTGAAGCATATCTTGCTGAAAATAAGAAGAAATCAGGCGTAACCGTTACAGAGTCAGGCCTGCAATACGAAGTGTTAACTCAAGGTACAGGCAATAAGCCCAGCCCAGAGGATGTGGTCACTGTCGAGTACGTCGGCAAGCTTATCGATGGCACCGAGTTTGAAAATACCGTCGGCCGTGAGGAACCCACACGTTTCGCCCTGATGACAGTGATCCCGGGTTGGGAAGAGGGCTTAAGACTCATGCCTATGGGCTCTAAATACCGTTTTGTTATCCCGGCAGAGCTGGCCTATGGCAATGAGTTTGTCGGTGAAATCCCACCGCAATCCACCTTAATTTTTGAAATCGAACTGAAAAATATTGAAAAGCCCAGCGAGAAAAAAGAAGCCCGCATGATGGGCATGATGCCAGCCCACTAAGGGCTAAGTATTGGCTTAAGTTCAGAGAGTGATGAACTTGGATAGGCGAGCGTCGAGGTAAGGCATGGCAAGTTTAGGATTCACCATAGCACTCCTATTAAGCGGGTTTGTGGCTTGGATTTTCTGGCTGCACGCACGTTTAAACCAACGGCAAACGCTGGTGGGAGAGTCTCAAGTCTCCCATGGCGTGCCTGTGCTGTGCAGTGTGCTTCTGCTATTGCTCACGCTCGCCATCTATAGCCAAACGGGGCGTTATCAGGATTGGAACACAGGCAAGCTCGATGAAAACATTGACTATTTAGTGGCTGCCGACATCACCAAAGCCCTGCGTATCGTGGATGAACAACCGCAAAACCCGTTGGCATTACAGGCGCTTGCCGAGGCTTACAGCGCGGGAGGCTTATATGCCGATGCGGTGCAGACCCTAGACAAACTGCTTGCCTTGGTGGGGGAGGATGCAGAGGTGCTCGGCGCTAAGGCCAATGCCCTCTATTACCGCGATGGCCGGCAAATGACCGCAGAGACCCAAGCACTGATTGCACAGATCTTGGCGCTCGTGCCCTTCGAGCCGCAGACGCGGATGCTACAGGCCAACGATGCCTATCTCCATGGGCGCTACCAAGAGTCGATAGACCATTGGCAAGCATTACTGGCGCAGCCAAGGGCAGAGATTAATCGTGAGGCCCTGTTAAACGCCATCGGCAAGGCCCAAAGCAAATTGAATGAAAGTGGATATTAATCAAGTCGCTAGCCATTTTCAGGCATGTTGGAACGATAACGATATAAATAAAAACGTCGGTATAAAACCGATAGATGGAGGATGTTGTGAGTGAAAATATAGAGAGACGGAGGTTCCTTAAAAGCGCTGGCATGTGCTCTTTGATGTTAACGCCTTTAGCCGGGTGTTCGGTCAAAGAAGAGTCTGACGGCGCCCATAAGCCCCATTACGTCATGGTCTTTGACCAAAACAAATGTGTCGGCTGTGGCGACTGTAAAACCGCCTGTAATCAAGCCAACCATTTACCTGCGGGTAAATCACGAGTACTGCTCGAGCAGCAGAGTGGCCGTGTCGAGGGTCAGCCTTGTCCACATTGCGGCAAGATGAGCTGTGACTGTGAACGTAAGTTTGTGCGGGTTTCCTGCCAGCAATGCAAGAACGCCCCCTGTGTCACAGTTTGTCCGACTGGCGCGGCGCACCGCGACGCGAAAACGGGCATTGTGACTATGGATGCGAGCAAATGCGCCGGCTGTAAATACTGTATTGGGGCTTGTCCTTACAACGCCCGCTACATCAACAGCGATACGGATGTGGCCGATAACTGCGATTTCTGTTTGAACAGCAAGTTAGCCAAGGGCGAATTACCCGCCTGTGTGCAGAGCTGTAAATACGATGCGCTGATCTTCGGTGATGCCAACGATCCTCAATCCTACGTAAGCAAACTCTTAGCGGTAAAAGACTCAGTGCGCATTAAGCCACAGTTTGGCACTGAGCCGAGCTTACGTTACATACCAATCGTCAAACTGGGAGTGTAAATATGGATACCAGTATGGAATTTACCCTAGGCCTCTCCCAAGGCGTCGCTTGGCCTTGGCCAATTGCGGTGTACTTGTTCTTCGCCGGCATCTCCGGCGGGGCGCTAACCATTGCGCTGGCGCTGCGGTTTTACTTAGGTCAGGTTGAAAATACCGCCTTTTTAAAAGCGGCGACTCTGCTGTCCTTTGTCACTATCAGTTTAGGGATGTTGTGTCTGGTGCTCGACCTGACTAACCCATTATTCTTCTGGCGAATTTTGGTGTTCTACAACTTAAATTCTGTGATGTCGATTGGTGTGATTGCCCTGTCGGTGTATATCCCGTTAGTGGCTGTGGTCGCGCTACTCGCCCTCGAAAAAGAGCTGATGGCTATTCCACAATTGCAGTTCCTCGGCCCCATCATCACTAAGTTGAAGGGCTTTAGACGCCCGATGGAAGCACTGGTGTTATTACTGGCGTTATCCGTCTGTGCTTACACCGGCTTCTTAATCTCCGCCCTGATCCGCTTCCCGCTGATCAACACCTCGGTATTGCCTGCGCTGTTTATTGCCTCAGGGCTTTCAGCGGGCGGCGCTTCGGCCAAAATGCTGGCGGTATGGTTGTTTAAAGAACCTTTGCACAGCGGTGAGATGAAAATTCTGCATGGCGCCGAGTGGCCGATTATGTTCGCCGAAGCCCTGTTTATTTTCATGATCGCCACCGCGTTGTTAACTGGCAATGCCGGAGGCCAGTTTGCCTTTGCCGCCTTCCAAGAAGGGATCTGGGCAAGCGTATTCTGGATTGGTGTGGTCGGTATCGGTTTTGGTGCGCCGCTGCTCCTTAACTTCGCCACGGGTAAGCATTTTAGCCATTCGGCCAAAGCGTTTTATATGTCGGGTATGTGCGCGGTAGTAGGCATGATGTGTTTGCGACTCTTCATTCTGTTGGCGGGTCAAAACTACGCAATTTAACCCAAAGCTAAGGCCCAAGGCCTGAAGCGATGAACCATTTTTGTATCAACCCTCGTCACAAGAGGTCTGTCCCTGCAAGGTGCCTTGGCGAGGTGTTGATATTTTTTAGAAGGAATAACAGGATGAAAAAGTACTTAAGTTTGCTACTACTCGCTCCTTTGTTATTGGGTTGCAACAAGAGTGAAGCCACGGATCATCAACATAAAGCCGAGATGATCCACGAGCATGACCGTTGCCACCTTTGCGGCATGGTGATCACTAAATACCCAGGGCCTAAGGGACAAGTGCATTTGAAGGCCGAGAAGATGGTGCCTAAGTTTTGCTCCAGTCGCGATATGTTTAACTTTGCCCTACAGCCTGAAAACAAAAGACAAATTGATTACATGATGGTGCATGACGCCGCATCGACCGACTGGGATCAACCAGACGACGGTGCCTTTATCGACGCCGCCAGTGCGTTTTATGTTTATGGAACCAGTAAAAAAGCCGTGATGGGACCAGCAGTTGCACCTTTTAGCACGAAAGCCGCTGCCGAGGCCTTTGCTCATGAATACGGTGGACGCGTACTTCGCTTTGAAGATATCACCCTCGAATTACTGGCTGGCGATAAGTAGGCGATTGGTATGTGGCGCTGCTTGCTGCTCGGTTGGCTCTGTAGTTTATCCCTTGTTGGGTTAGCGCAGGAGTTTAGGGTCACAGACACTGCGGCTTTGACCCAAGCCCTCACGCGGGCGCAGGATGGCGACACTGTTGTGCTCGCCACTGCCGTTTACGAAGGCAATTTTACTGTCAGCCGCGCGATTCATCTTAAGGGCGAAGCGGGCGCAACCTTAGATGCCCTGCGTCAAGGTAGCGCCTTAACGATTACGGCGCCCAAGGTCATTGTTGAAGGGCTGAATATCCGTCACTGGGGTCGGGATCTTTATTACCACAATGCCGGTATTTTGCTGCAACCGGGTGCTGACGAGGTGCTCATCAAGGGCAATCGACTGGTGGGGGATGGCTTTGGTATCTATGGCGAGCAGCTGAGTGCGCCCCGCATTATGGAAAACAGCATTAGCGGTAATGGCGCCATTTATGTGTTGGATCGGGGCGATGGCGTCTTTCTCAAGCATGTAAGTGCGCCCCACGTGCAAGCTAACCATTTTATTTTTGTCCGCGATGGTGTGTATCTAGAGTCGGTGACAGATAGCCAAATCCACCATAATCAATTCGCTAAGTTGCAATACGGTATCCATTATATGTACACCCGAGGCGATGAAGCCTCAAATAATCAAGCGATTAGCGTTGATGGCGGTTATGCTTTGATGAACTCACAGCACATCTTTTTACACCACAACAAGGTCAGTCATGCGCGGGACTTTGGCATTCTGCTCAATATCACTAATGATGCCCATATTCAGGCAAATGTCGCGACAGAGGTCGTCAATCCCCAAGGTTCGCTGGAGCTTGGCAACGAGGGCAAGGGTATTTTTATCTACGCTGCGCAGAATAATCGCATCGAGGCGAATGAGTTTAGCCATAGCGATACTGGGATTAGCATGGCCATGGGCGGCGAAGCAAATCGCCTTTGGCACAATCGTATTTTAGCCAACCAGACCCAAGTCAAATACGTTGGCGAGGCACAACTCGAGTGGAGTTATCAGGGGCAGGGCAATTACTGGTCCGAATATCAGGGTTGGGACACTAATGGCGATGGACTGGGGGATATCGCCCACAGACCTAACGACAGTTTGGACAAACTCTTTTGGCTCTATCCCGAGGCAAAGTTATTGATGGAAAGCCCAGTAGTATTGCTGCTGCGTTGGGTGGAGCGGCAGTTTCAGCCAACTGGCGTAAGCGGTGTGAGTGACAGCTTTCCCTTAATGGGATGGAAAACCGAGGGAGATGGGCAATGAGCCATTTTAGCAATGATGCAAGGCATAAACAGGCGCTAACCTTGATGAAAAACGAGGCTTCATCACAAGGGCAAGTGGCGGTTAAGGCCATCGGGCTTTGTAAGCGTTATGCAAAGTTTGAGGCACTCACGGATCTTAATTTTGAACTTCATACAGGCCAAACCTTAGCACTACTTGGCCACAATGGTGCGGGTAAATCGACCTTGATTAAAATGATCTTGGGGCTTGTATCCCCAAGCCATGGCGAGCTATTTGTGCAGGGGCAATCGCTGCATACCAAGCGACCCAACGCTAACCTGTCATTAGGCTATTTACCTGAAAACGTGAGCTTTTATGACAATATGACGGCGCAGGAGATCTTAAGCTATTTTGCCAAACTTAAGGGTGTCGCCCCCAAGCGAGTATCCATTTTGCTCGAAGAATTTGGTCTAATGGCGGCCAAGGATAAACGCCTAAGCACCTTTTCGAAGGGGATGCGTCAACGTTTGGGATTAGCTCAGGCGGTATTGGCAGATCCTAAGGTGTTGTTGCTGGATGAACCGACTGTGGGGTTAGACCCGCTCGCATCGGCATTTTTATATCAGAAAATGGCGCAACTGAAGGCGCAGGGCTGCGCCATTATCATCAGCACCCACGAGTTAGGATTAGTGCAAGATCAAATGGATAGCGCGCTGATCTTGGGCCAAGGTCGGCTGCTCGCCGCAGGTGATTTATCACAGCTTAGGGCAATAAGCGCGCTGCCAAGCCTGCTTGAGTTACATCGCGTTTCGCCTTGGCAATATCATCAGCTTATCAGTCTGCCGCTATTTGCCTCACTGCAGAACCACTCAAGTGCTAATAGGGTGTGCTTCAGTGTGCCCGATGCGCTTAAGGCTAAGGTTATCGAACAATTGTATCTTCTTAAAATCCATGAGTTTTCCATTGCGCCAGCGAGCTTGCAGGATATTTTCCATCATTTTATGGCAGGGCTGAATCGCCCTAATGCGTCAGCTGTGTGCTCGGGTGCAGGAGAAGAGCAAGAACAAAGGGAGTTAGTGGCATGAGTCAGATAAGTGTCGAGCAAGGCTGTGCTCAATATTGTCCTCCACGGGCGTTGACACTCATTCAAGCCGTTGCCATGAAAGAGTTTAAGGACAATTTACGCAACCGCTGGTTGGGCTTGATGGCAGGGATCTTGTTGATTCTGTCACTGTGCGTGAGTTTTATGGGCAGCGCCGTGTCGGGCACAGTGGTATTGCTCGAGAGTGCACAAATCTTCTCAGGCTTAGTTACGCTCGCGGTATTTATCTTGCCCTTGGGGGCGATTTTACTTAGCTACGACAGTTTTGTCGGCGAGCGCGAGTCGGGCACTCTGTTGTTGTTACTCACTTATCCCTTGGCTCGTTGGCACTTGGTGTGCGGCAAATTACTCGGCCATGCCTATGTGATGATTACTGCCTGTGTAACGGGATTTGGTACGACGGCATTGTTACTACTGGCCTTTGTTGAAGAACACGCCAGACACGCCTTAATCATCGGATTTATCCACTTGATTTTCAGCGGGATTTTGCTGTCGCTGGTGTTTGTGCTTTTGGGCTATTGCGTGAGTTTGAGTGTGCGGGAAAAGGCCAAAGCCCTAGGCGTATTACTGCTACTGTGGTTTGTGCTGGTCTTGGTTTATGACTTAGTGCTGCTCACGGCGCTGGTGAGTTTGGCGGAAGTGTTCAATCGCCAGCTATTTAACCTATTGATTTTAATTAATCCTACCGATCTTTTCCGCGCCTTAAATTTGCTTGCTAATCCCGCCGATAGCCTATCGGCGAAGAGCAGTCTCGCCCTGATTGCTCAAACGGGAATGGGGCCTGTGCTGATGTACGCCATGCTGGCAACATGGATAGGGCTTTTAGGGTTGCTGGCTAGCTGGATTTTTTCACGGCAAGAGGTTTAGTTTTTGCTGCATTAGTTTAGATTTACGCTTTAAAAACAATAAGTAAACTGAGTGTAGAGTCACAGTATTTTATGTTGTTAAAAGGTAAAATAAGCCATCTTGATTTGGTAGCCAGGAATCACGGTTGCTCTCGGGTGAAACTGAGTTTCACTGTGTTTGCCCGTTGTTAGCGCAATCATAGTCTATTGTTTTGGCTTAGTTTTGGGCGCTTAACATGCATAAAATCACTTCATATCTAATGTTAGATGAGCAGGCCAAAGAGCTTGTTGACCTTGTTCATGGAACCCATATCGGCCTGACTTTTTCAGAAACCGCCGTACTCGTATTGCTGTTATCTTCCCCGAATGCGATTTTTACCAAGGAAGAATTGCTGCAAGTTGGCTGGCCTGAACGCGTGGTCGCACCCACCTCGTTAACTCAGTGCGTCAGCACCTTACGCAAAAAATTAGAACCCTATACCGAAGTGCAGCTCAAAACGGTGGCGCGCCGGGGTTATCAGTTGCATGTGTCCGAACAGTCCCATGTGAAGATGTTGGCGATTAACGATGCCGATGCGATCCGCGATGCGATTGTCGGCGTCTCTGCTTGGACTAAGGTGGCGGGCATCGTCATGCTGGGGTTAATCCTTATCTCTGTGTGGTACTGGAGCGATCACCATGCAGTGGTGAAACATGTCGCTAAATGGAATGCCGATAAATATATCAGCCTCAATATTGGCGGCACTTTGGGGACGGCGCAGGTGCTGTATATCGACGATGAGGAACATTTACATCCCTCATGGTGGCAAAAACATTTAGCTCCAGAAGGTAACCATATCAGTGGCTTACCTTATTTCAGTGCCTTTGCTTCAACAGATGGCAAAAACTACTCTATTTCAACTTGCCCGTCGCTCGATGCCAAAGATTGTACTGGCAAGGGCATAATCAACATCACTGCTATCGATGCTAAACCCGCAGGGCTCAGCATGGCGGAATTTATTCCGCTCAGTAAAAAGATGGAGGAGCGCATTCGCTACAATCGGGTAGTGTTACCCGTTGATGATAAAGGCGTGGGTGAGCTGCTAGAGCACAACTACCACGCGGATATTTACTTCCCTGTAGCGGGTGAGTTGCTGGTTCGCACGGATCTGAGCATGTCACTGGTGTACGAGGGGCAAAATCGGGGTAAGTTTTACTCTACCTCCTGCATTACCGACCAGGACTGTTTAACCACACCAATTAAGTACACAATCCGAGGCGAATTTGAGCAGTATCAAACGCAAATTGATGATCTGAATGTGGATGTATTTCATGTCAAAGTGTCGCAAAAGGAACTGACTAAACCCGATGAGGTGAGCCATTCGGCCATGCAGTTTTACCGTGCGATTCGCAAACACGATATTCGCGATGAAGATCTGTTCTATTATCGGGTTTATCAAAATAAGGACACTGCCGTTTGGATCGTCCCGCAAATGGGACAGTTGCTGGCGTGGACTCAGTACACTCAAGTTAAGCTTTAATCACAAAACCATCTAAACAGCCGATAACCATCGGCTGTTTTGCTTTTTGCTAGAAGCATCCGCTTGCCAAGAGATAGAGTGTATTAAAGACTTTGCATTAACTTTCTATCATAAAGTGTGAGTTTCTTTTACATCCCACCATATCGCCAGTTACACTGCCTCGCCATGCTGGAAAGCATTCAAATAGCCAAAATACCAAAAATACAAGAATATCAACGGAAGGAGTCTCATATGTCGGACCGCCTGATCCCCGCCATATTACTGTCGACGACAGTACTGACAGGGTTAACTGCCTGTGGTGATAACACCAAGGAAACCGCCGCTGCCGCCAGCGATAATGCTGCAAAAGTACAAACCAGCGCAGCACCCACTGCCAGCCAACCCGCCACGCCAATCGGCATTAACCTCGCTGCAATGTCGCCTAAGGTTAAACCCGGCGATGATTTTTATACCTACGCCAATGGCGAGTGGATGAAAACCACAGAGATCCCCGCCGATCGTTCAAGCACTGGCGCATTTTTAGTGGCTTTCCAAGAGACAGAAAAGCATAAAACCAGCCTGATAGCCGACTTAGTTAAGGCCGAACACGCCGCTGGCAGCGATGATGCGCGCATTGCCGATTTCTACAAGGCTTACACTAACACCGCGGCAATCGATGCGGCGGGCATGAAGCCAATGGAAGCCGATTTAGCCCGTTATCAAGCCATTGCGGATAAACAGGCCTTATCGGCGGCGCTTGGTGCTAACCTGCGCGCCGATGTGGACCCTCTCAATGCCACCGACTTTTTCACCGAAAACCTCTTCGGTATTTTCGTGACTCAAGGTCTGGCGACGCCGGGTGAAGTGCTGCCTTATATTCTGCAAGGCGGTTTAGGTTTACCCGAGCGGGAATATTATCTGTCGGACGACCCTAAAATGGTCGAGATCCGCACCGCTTACCGTGCCTATATCGAGACCCTGCTGACCGATGCGGGCATCAGTGATGCTGCGGCTCGTGCCGATCGCATTTTTGCCCTCGAACACAAAATTGCTAGCGCCCACGCCAGCCGTGAAGACAGTGAAGATTTCACTAAGGCATCGGGTGTGTGGAGCCGTGCCGACTTCGACGCTAAAGCCCCGGGTATCGACTGGACAGCCTTTTTAGATGCCGCCCAGCTTGGCAAGCAAGACAGATTTGCCGCCTATCACGCCAGTGCTATTACCAACCTCTCGGCGCTGGTGGCCTCTGAACCGCTGGATGCGTGGAAAGACTGGTTGGTGTTCCACCATATCAACAGCCACGCCGACGTACTGCCTTCGGCTATCGATAACGCTTCTTTCGCCTTTAACGGCACTAAGCTGTCGGGCACTCCTGAGCAGCGCAGCCGTGATAAACGCGCCTTGAGTGCCTTGGATGAATACCTAGGTGATGCCGTAGGCCGCGCCTACGCCGAGCATTATTTCCCGGCTTCGGCCAAGGCCGAAGTCAGCACTATGGTGGATAACATCGTCAGTGCCTTTGGTAAACGTGTCGAAAAACTCGAGTGGATGGACCCTTCCACCAAGCAGGAAGCCCTAGCTAAGGTTGCGACCATCGCCGTGGGCGTGGGTTACCCCGATAAATGGCGCAATTACGATGCCTATGCGGTATCGCCAACCAATGCCTATGCCAATGCTATCAATGGTGAAAAGGTGGAATACGCCCATCAACTCGCCAAAATTGGTAAGCCAATGGACAAGGGCGAGTGGTGGATGACGCCGCAAGTGGTTAACGCGGTTAACCTGCCGGTGCAGAACGCGCTTAACTTCCCTGCGGGGATTTTGCAGCCACCATTCTTCGATGCTAAGGCCGATGCCGCCTATAACTACGGTGCGATTGGCGCTGTGATTGGCCATGAGATCAGCCATAGCTTCGATAACAATGGTGCGGCGTTCGACTCGACTGGCGCTATGCGTAACTGGTGGACGCCAGCGGACTTTGCTCAGTTTGCCAAACAAGGTGAGGCACTGGCGAAACAGTTTGATGCCTATGCGCCATTCCCAGATTTGCATGTAAACGGCAAGCTGACCTTAGGTGAAAACATTGCCGACGTGGCGGGCTTAGCGGCCGCACTCGATGCCTACCATGCCTCGCTTAACGGTAAACCTGCGCCAGTTATCGATGGCTTTACCGGCGACCAACGCTTCTTTATCGGCTTCGCCCAGACTTGGGCAACCAAGATGCGTGACGAAGCCCTACGTGCCCGCGTGGCGACCGATGGCCATGCCCCTGGCATGTACCGCGCGCTGACCGTGCGTAACTTAGATGCGTGGTACACCGCATTTGATGTGAAGCCCGGCGACAAGCTGTACTTAGCGCCAGAGGATCGCGTGAAGATCTGGTAAGTTTAAGGTTCTAAAAACAAAGGGAACCCTAGGGTTCCCTTTTTTGTTAGCGATTTTGCAGTCGATTGTAGTCCAGCCAACCGCTTTCAATCGGATGACTGTCGAAAAAGGCTTGGTTGAGTTTGTCACTAAAGGCCCAAAAACGCGGATCGGTACGGCGCACTGCCGCCAAATCCAATAACGCCTCGTAGTCTTTTTCGGTTTGCATGCCTTCGACCTTAGCTACGACTTTGGCTAAGTCCTGCTCCTTAATATGCCAGAAGGCTTCGGGATAACTGCCCAAAAGCCCGCGCACTAGCGTGACATCATCCTTAGCGGGCTCGCGATTGCTTTCCTCATTGAATAGGCTCGAAATATTCCGATGGGCACTGTTACGCACTAAGGTAAAGATTTCCGCTTTGCCCGTTTTTTCAGGCTCAATCATAATCATCGTCAGCTCGGGCAAAAGAGTCGCTTGCGTACCTTTGACTCTCCCTAGCGCCTGCAACAATGCCTTGCTATTGGATTTTAACTGACTGAGTGCGATTTGATAGCGTTGGGGCTGAACCTTGTCGACCTTAGCGGCCAATTTTTGATAGAGTTCGGCCTTAAGATCGTCCGTGTAGTAGAGTACGCCCGTGGGTTGATTGAAGGTATTAATATCCCCCGCAATAAAGGCGGTTAGCTGGGTGCCCGCATCCTGATACCAGTCTTTAAACTGCTTACGGCGCTCCTCTTGGGGCAACAAGGTCAAGAAGTTAGACTCGCCCTCCATCCGTAAAAAATCCATATACAGGCGGGTGAGTAGCTGGTGGCCGTAGTTGCCATACACATCGAAACCCGCGACCAAGAGGTAGTGAATGCGCTCTAGCAGGGCATAGTCGATCACCCAAGCCGTCTTGGGAGATTCTCCCACTAACCCTTTGACCACAGTGGCATTATCGAAATGCCTAAATACCGTCAGGCTGGCATTATCATTATTGCCGTCGCCATCCCATAGGCCGTCGATAGTTAGGTGGCGACCATTTTTAAACTTATGATTTAAAAACTGATTTCGTGCACGCATATACTCGCCCTGTTTGGCGGCGTATTTCACCCAAGTCACGGCAAGGGCGGTGCTTTCTTCCTCGGCGGGCATACGTAGGTTCTCGATTTGGCCCTGATAGAAGTCAGTAAAGTCGCTGTCGTCCATATATTCTGGGGTGACAAAGTAAACCCAGAATCTATCGTTGATCACATTGAGGGCGACCTGACCACGGCAAACCGGCCCCTTGATAAAGCCCATAATAGTGTCTTGGGCGCGGGTAAGCATAAAGCGATAACGCGAGCCTGCGGGCAGTTGAATAAAGGCCTCGAAGGGATTGGCCGCCACGCTCGGCGCATAGCTTGGCAGCGAGCTGACTTGGTACTTGGCATCGATAAACCACTGCTGCCAGTTTTGCAGCACAGTGTTATTCAAGGCGTAGGGAATATGGGTCTTATCGACGATCGTGGCGTGATAGGGTTTAAAGCGGTAATACACCCGCGACACTTGCGGATCGTCGAAGGGGCGGCGACTGGCAATCAGATCAATCGGTTTGCCCGGCGGCGTGCGTGAGCGCACTAACTCGAAGTAAGCCGCGGGAGCATCGGCTGCGGTTAATGACTCAAAATACAGGTGAAAGGCAAATAAGTGCTCGTAAATATAACGGGCGCTCAGTTGCGCCTTGAGGCTGTCGGCATTTAAGAACTGCTCCCAGCGGGCGATTTCTTGATTAAACTCGGCGCTGAGCGCAGGTGGCGTCGGCAACACTGCACCCTGTTCGAGCCATTGCATCAATACTTTATGTTCCTGCTGATTGAGCGCAGGCAAGCCGTAGGGCATGCCCGCAAGCGGTTGGTATTGCTCGTATTTGTCCATTTCCTCAATGCTGGCGCATTGCTGAACCCGATCGAGGCTAAAGTCGAAACTTTTATCGAGCAGTTTAGTATCCGGTAGGGGATGGGCCTGTTTTAGCGTGAGCATCCGCGCCAGCACTGAGGCCTGGGTATTAGCCTGTGGGGTCTGGGCGCGCTCATTGAGCACGGGATAAAAACCGCGTTCGCGCCATGCTTCAGGTGTGTGGGCATCGACAAATAACCGATTCGGCGTTGCCGCCATCAAACGGGTGCCCTGATAGACTTTTTCCTTGTTCGCGCCCCGTTCAATGCCCTCACTGGAAGTCATTTTAAGCTGACAGGGCGCATCGTAACAGGCATGGCAAACCACGCAGCGACTGTTGATGATAGGTTCAACAGCCGAGTGATAAGCCTTTGTTTGCGCTGTGAGTTCACTCTGGATTGGCTGATTATCGGCCCGCATCTGCGGCGAGCTTTTACCATAAAGATTATCAAAATCCACTTGGGCGACGCTGGCACAACCCGTGACCGCTAACACTAGGGCCAATAGCCAACGTTTCCAGACTGCATTTATCGGATTCATATCCACTCCTTTGCCCGACTGATGAGCTTTATCCATGCCTAATCTGCAACACTCTAGCAGAATAGTCTGAACAAGTTGAATTTACTGTTTATTTGGGGTGTTTATTCGACCTGCTCACGGGTTAAGATGAATGACATGCGTGAATGCTAAGCTTTATTGGGCACAAATCGATAAGGGAAGAAGATGACTACAGAACGCTATTTTTACGAGCCGAGTAAGGGACATGGACTATCGCACGACCCCTTAAATGCGATTGTCGCCCCCAGACCCATAGGCTGGATCTCCTCGCGCAGTGCCCAGGGGCAACGCAATCTCGCGCCGTATAGTTTTTTCAATTGTTTCAACTACAAACCACCGATCATTGGCTTTGCCAGCACGGGCTGGAAAGACAGTGTCGCCAATATCGTCGACACCGGCGAGTTCGTCTGGAACCTCACCACCCGCAGCCTTGCTGAGAAAATGAATCAAACTTCCGCCATGTTACCCCGCGGGGAGGATGAGTTTGCCTTTGCCGGACTCACCCCCAAGGCGGGCACTATCGTCCAAGCCGAGCTGGTGGCCGAAAGCCCGGTCAACTTTGAATGTAAGCTGTCTCAATGTATTCAATTAACTGCCGCAAATGGGGATAAGATTGATACTTGGCTCGTCTTAGGTGAAGTCGTTGCGGTGCATATCGCCAAGCATTTGCTTAATAGTGAAGGTGTGTATCAAACCGCCCTCGCCGAACCCGTGCTGCGCGCCGGCGGCCCATCCGCCTACTATGGGATCTCCGAAGAGCAAAGGTTTGATTTGCATAGACCACAAGTGTAGGGCGCTTAAACGCCGCAAGGCTTGAGAGGCAAACTGCGTTTGAGCTTAGAGTGTTAATTGTAGGTTTGAGTGTAATTTCTAGCTTTTAAATCAAAGTCAAAGTTGTGGGGCTTCACCCCCTGATTTTTTATAAAGAGTCGAGCAAAAGGGGAAAAGCGCCTGTTCCCCTTTTGCCTTGTTCGTAAAACGTGGCCCCAGCGCCCATTCATCTCCTGAAAGCTACGCAGACTTCCTGTATGCATCACGCGCAATCCTTTCAATGAAGAATCTTCAACCCTCTTTCGCTGTTCAATAACTTCGTTGGGGGCAAGGTGAACTTCTGTAGTCTTGGTATGTGGGCTATTAATTCCCACAGATTTGTGTCTGTTCTATCTTTAGCTCCCTCCAACTTGCCAACTAGGCTCCCACCACACAGTCCCTCTCAAAGGGTATTTTACAAATCATATAAAGTCCCAAAATGGTTACTCAAATCGACTTTAAAGTATTTAATGTAACCAATAGGGAATATTAATAGTATATATTGACGACTCTTCCATAAAGTCCTATTTTAAGAGCATTAAGCAAGTTGAATGTTAATAATGAAACCAAAATAGGACTTTATAGTGAAATATTCGACAGCTACAGCCACAGCACTAGCAAAAGAGATCGGCGACAGGTTGAAGCAAGCTCGGCTAAATCGAAACTTAACACAATCTGAAGTTGCAGAGCTTGCAGGCATTGCCCGCAAAACGGTTTTGAATGCAGAAAAAGGAAAAGCGCAGCTCGATATCATGATTGCGATATTAATGGCACTAGACCTCACGCAGCAGATTGATCTATTTATCCCTAAACAAGAAATTTCTCCCTTACAGCTGGCAAAACTGCAAGGAAAGAAAAGGCAGAGAGCCTCTGGCCTGCGCAGTAACAAAGATGAGGAAACACCTGAATGGTAATGGAAGTCATTAAAATAACTTACCAAGATGATGTCGTTGGTGCAGTGAGTTTTGACACTGAAAAGGGACTTGGGTCATTTGAATATGATCCAGGCTTCGTAAAAAATGGTGTCGAGCTGTCCCCAATCAAAATGCCATTATCGAATCGTATTTATAGTTTTCCCGAACTGGATTTCAATACCTTTAAAGGGCTACCAGGTTTAATTGCTGACTCCCTCCCTGATGATTTTGGTAACGCGGTTCTCAACGCATGGGTAGCAGGTCAGGGGGGGGCACCGACTGACATTACACCACTGCAACGCCTCCAATATACGGGAAAGCGAGGCATGGGAGCTCTTGAGTATGCACCAGCTACAAAGTTACGAAGTTTAAATGCTTCACAACAGGTAGAAATCCAATCGCTCGTTTCAATTGCACAAGAAATCTTAGATTCACGAGGTAATTTTGAAGTAGAACTCAAACAAAATTGCCAAGACGATAGAGAGGCAATGATGTCTTTATTATCTGTTGGCATGAGTGCAGGAGGAGCAAGACCGAAAGCAGTATTAGCATTTAATGAAGATTTTACTCAAGTCCGCTCCGGGCAAACCAAAGTGCCAAGTGGTTTTACTCATTATTTGATGAAGTTTGATGGTGTTAGTGAACATAACAAGGGTCAAGAAACCTTCGGTGACCCATTAGGTTATGGAGCAATGGAGTTCGTTTATCATTTAATGGCTAACAAATGCGGTGTCGATATGATGCCATGCCGTTTACTCCACGAAGGCAATCGACGACACTTTATTACGCAGCGGTTTGATCGAATTAAAAACAGCAAGGTACACGTACAAACGCTAAACGGCCTTGCCCATGTTGATTATAAAAAGCCGGGGTCATTTTCTTACGCAGAGTTATTTGGCATTGCCAGACAGTTGAAGCTTTCCGCTGTTGAAGCTGAGCAGCTATTCAAGCGTATGGTGTTCAATATAATTGCTCGAAATCATGACGATCACTCAAAGAACTTTGCCTTTATTCTGAAAAAAGACAAATGGTCTCTCGCGCCTGCTTATGATTTAGCCTATAGCTACAAACCCGGCAGTAAATGGGTGAACAGTCATTGGATGAGCTTGAATGGAAAAAGAGATAATTTTACACGAAGTGATTTATATAGCTTAGAGAAACTGAGTCCTATTTTTAGCAAAAGAAAGATCGACGATATTATTGATACAACGATTGAGCACGTATCAACTTGGCGTAAGCTTGCTGAGGAATGGGATGTACCAAAAACACTGATAGATGAAATACAAGAAAACTTGCGGCTCGATATTTAGCGAAGTGGCTATTCCTGTATGCAAAAAGGGTGGCCTTTTGTTTCAGGCTGCAAAGATGGGACATGTACTTCTTTTTTAATAAATAGCCGAGAATACCAAAGCGAAAGGAATTCATCCTCCCCTCTTGGTCTGGTGTAGGCTGAAGACCCACGACTTTGATTTGTGCTTTGATTAAAGATAACCCTTTAATTTTATAGGGAGATAGTGGTGCCTTTTGATTTATCGGAAGAACAGTTAGCGCTAACGGAACAAGAGTTGGGGGCTACACTGCCTCGTGAGTACCGTGAAGCGATGAAATTGGATAATGGTGGCGAAGCCGTTACAGCAGAAGATGATTGGGAGTTATATCCGATTAAAGATACTTCCGATAGAAAACGAATTTCCCGCACTTGCAATCATATCCTTTATGAAACTGAGTCGTGCAAAGGGTTTGGCCATTTCCCCGATAATGCGGTCGCGATTGCGGGCAATGGATTAGGCGACCAAATGGTTTTTATCAAAGAATCAGGCCAGTTTTTGGACACTGCGTATTTGTGGCTTCATGAAACTGGTGAGCTTCAACAATTAGCCACTTCATTTAATGGAATTGAAAAGCTGTAAATACTAATAACAGCATGATTAAATTCAAAATTTTAACTCGTTAGCTACAGATAACACAGATCCCCTGCGGAGTTGCCGCAGGGCGATTAGACAAATTGCGTGAGTCTTGCCATGGATGGCAAGCTAGCTTTCGCAGGTGCAGGGACGCATCCTTCGGAAGCGATAGCAAATTTGGCAATGAGCACAAGGGGCTTTCAACTCCGTTGGGGCGTCTTGGAGCATCCAAGGGCGAAGGCCAACGGCCGTTTTGAGCGCGAGATAGGGATATCGAGCTGGCAATTTAACATGGACGTTTTTGATAGGACGAGCAGTCCTCCTTGGTCGGGTGTGGGGTGAAGCCCCACGACTTTAATCCAAATGAAGTTTGGGTAAACTCAATTGACTGCCATCTGCAAGATAGAAAAACAAAATCCCAGTAAAAACTGGGGTTTATTGTTTGAGCCAATGTTGGCAAAGGTTACTCAGCCAAACTCACAAATCAACGCGTTATTTGATAAACGCGAAGGCATCGCCGTAGAGATGGGCTTCATCGACACCCATTTCGCGGAAGATTTCGCGGGCGGCGCCGACCATATCGAAACGACCTGCGATATAAATGTCATAGCCGTTTAGGCTGATAAAATCTTGCTTGATTTGCACGAGCAGGTTAGCGGTTTTACCCTGCCAGTTGGCTGGAGCTTCTTCCACCACAGGCACAAAGTGTAACCAAGGGTGAGCGTCGTGCCATTGGCGGGCGATGCTTTCGTAGTACATCGCATCTTGGGTGCGGCAACCCCAGTAGAGGGTGGTTTCGACCTGTTGGCCGAGGGCGATTTGTTGCTCGACAATGCTCTTAATGTACGAGAAGCCAGTGCCACCAGCGATCAATAAACGTGGGCGCTGGCTGTCATGACGTAAGTGGGCTTCGCCGCCGGGAGCTTCGATGTCGATATGCGTGCTATTACGCAATTTTTCAACCACTTGCATTGGATAGCTTTCGCTGACGGCCGCGCCAATATGAAGCTCAATCACTTCGGCATTAGGGGCGGACGCGATAGAGAAGGGACGTTTATCTTTTTCACCCATCACAACACACAGGTATTGTCCCGCTTGAAACTCAAAGGGGGTGTCGGGCTTTAACCACACCTGATACACGGCGTCGTTAAAGGGGGTTACTTTCTCTATCTTACAACGTATGGTTTTCATCAAACTTCCTTTGCACCTTTCATCATTTGTTGTCGTTAGGTGTCACATTAAGGCCGCTGGCGGCCTATTCTCTTGGCTTAAGTGGGTACGAGAGTCGTGCTTAAGCTGAATTATAGGGTTGGGCTGTCGTCTATGCCTAACTCATCCCAGATTGAGTCGATTTTTTGCTTAACCTTAGGATCCATCACGATCGGTGTACCCCATTCGCGGTTGGTTTCGCCTTCCCACTTATTAGTCGCATCGAGGCCCATTTTGGAGCCGAGGCCCGCCACGGGAGAGGCAAAGTCGAGGTAATCGATAGGCGTGTTATCGATCATCACTGTATCGCGCTTAGGGTCCATACGGGTGGTAATGGCCCAAATCACATCGTTCCAGTCGCGGCAATTCACATCGTCGTCGACCACCACAATAAACTTGGTATACATAAATTGGCGCAGGAAGGACCAAGCGCCCATCATCACCCGCTTCGCATGGCCAGGATATTGTTTACGAATCGAGATCACCGCCATCCGATAGGAGCAACCTTCGGGAGGCAGGTAAAAATCAATAATTTCAGGATATTGCTTACGCAAAATCGGCACAAACACTTCATTGAGTGCCACACCTAACATGGCGGGTTCATCCGGTGGACGGCCTGTGTAGGTGCTGTGGTAAATCGGATCCCTACGGTGGGTAATATGGGTCACGGTAAAGACTGGGAATTTATCCGTCTCGTTGTAGTAACCCGTGTGGTCGCCGTAGGGGCCTTCTTCGGCCATTTCGTCGGGATCGATATAGCCTTCGAGGATGATTTCGCTGCTGGCGGGCACTTCTAAATCACAGCTTAATGCCTTGCAGACTTCGGTGCGCTCGCCACGCAGCAATCCTGCAAAGGCGTATTCGCTCATGGCATCGGGTACTGGGGTGACCGCGCCTAAAATGGTCACAGGATCAGAGCCTAAGGCTACCACCACAGGGTAACGCTCACCGGGGAATTGCTCTTTAAAATCGGCAAAGTCGAGGGCGCCACCACGGTGGGACAGCCAGCGCATAATGAGTTTATTCTTGCCGAGCAACTGCTGACGGTAGATCCCAAGGTTTTGGCGACTCTTACGCGGACCTTTGGTAATGGTTAAGCCCCAAGTGACCAAAGGTGCGACATCGCCCGGCCAGCAATGCTGAATCGGCAACTGAGTTAAATCGACTTCATCGCCCGTTTTTACCACTTGCTGACAGGCGGGATTACGCACCGTTTTAGGCGGCATATTCAAGGCTTGCTTAAACATGGGGATTTTTGAAATCGCGTCTTTAAAGCCGCGTGGTGGCTCGGGTTCTTTTAAAAACGCCAGCAGCTCACCCACATCTCGCAGCGCGAGCGGGTCTTCTTTACCCAGCGCCATGGCGACGCGTTTTGGGGTACCAAAGAGGTTGGCCAGCACTGGCATTGAATGATTCGTTGGATTTTCGAATAGGAGTGCAGGGCCTTTAGCGCGTAGAACGCGATCGGCGATCTCTGTCATTTCTAAATGAGGATCAACGGGGTAGCTAATGCGTTTGAGTTCGCCATTGGCTTCCAGATGATCAATAAAGCTGCGTAAATCCTTAAAACTCATGTGGAAATAGCCTCTGCAGTGGAAATCCGTGTGGCGCGCACTATAGCATTTTTCTGTTTTAGGGTTAACCTATTCAGTGATCTTCCAGCTTTGGAAGCGTATAATGCTTGTCCTAGGTCGATGTTTATTTGACCAGTGCCCGGTATTTCGAGGTTTATATGACACTCTTTCCATGCCTTGTTAAAGATAAATATCTTCAACTTCAATCAGTTTGCTTACCTAAGTCGGCTGTGTCTTGGCATAAAACAGGCTTTACCTTGTCCTTACTGGGCGCCTTACTGATTTGCACCTTAGCCGTGCCGAATCTGGCGGCGGCACGCGATCGCGGCAATGATCGCCATAGCGAGAGTCATGGTCGCCACGACAATCACTACAATAATCACCATAAACATGGGGATAGCCATCGCCATTATCGTCCCTATTATCGTCCTTATTATCCGTGGGGATTGGGCCTAGGTGTTGGCTTAGCGACGGGCTGGGGCACGGGTTGGAATCTTGGCTACGGTTGGAACAATAACGGTTGGAACGATTGGGGCTGGAATAGCTCGCGTTATTGGAATTCACCCTATTCGGGCATAGGCTTGTCTATTCCCATGGCCTATGATGATACGCCAGTGGCGGTTTCGCCCCCAGTGCGAGTCACAACGAGTATGCAATATTCGCCGAGCGAAGGCCGTATGGTGTCGAATATGCCAACAAATAGCGCGACTGTGATATCACAGACAGGTGCATCGACGGCTAGGGCATCAACAGCCTCGGCGGAGCAAATTGCCAATGTGCCCCGTGCACGGGCTGCGCGCAGTGTGTCGAGCCTGCCGAGCAATGCCAGAATAGTGCAACAGGATGGCCGTACCTTATATGAGTGGCACGGTACGCTTTACGCCTTCGATTGGAATAGCCAAACCTATCAAGAACAGTTAGTGAAGTAATCTTGTTTTAGGCCTTATCGACGGGAGCCCCGAGTGGGCTCCTATTTTTTTCTTAGCCAGTTGTCGTTTTATAGAATCGCGGAGAAATCGTTTGCAAGCAGTTCAACCCCAGACTCAGGCTCAAAGCAGCGCGCTTTGGGTGTTACTCGCCTTGGCATTAGGCACCTTTGCCCTAGGCACCACAGAATTTGCCGCCATGACCTTAGTGCCTTATATCGCCAGTGATTTAAGCGTCGATGTCGCTCATGTGAGTTATGCCATCAGCGCCTATGCCCTTGGGGTGGTGGTGGGCTCGCCCATTATTATGGTGCTGGGGGTGAGGATTAAGCGGCGCACGCTGTTAATCGCCTTGGCCGCCATGATGGCGGTTGCCAATGGCTTAAGCGCCCTAGCACCCAGCTTGAATTGGTTAGTCTTTTTCCGCTTTTTAAGTGGCTTGCCCCATGGGGCTTACTTTGGGGTGGCTATGTTACTGGCGGCGTCCTTAGTGCCTCCCGAGATGAAGGCTCGAGCGGTTTCTCGGGTGATTATCGGCTTAACCTTAGCCACTATCGTTGGCGTGCCCTTCGCGACCTGGATGGGACAAACCGTCGGTTGGCGCTCAGGTATCGGCATAGTGGCGATTATTGCCGCCGTAACTGCCGTGATGCTGTATTTTCTCGCGCCAAATGTCGCCGTACCGCAAAATGCCAGCCCGAAAAAAGAGCTGCAAACCCTGAAGAACCGCGAAGTTTGGCTCACGCTCGGCATTGCGGCTATCGGTTTTGGCGGGATTTTCTGTGTGTATACCTATCTGGCCGAGACGCTGATCCAAGTCACCCAAGTCGAGCCCTTTAAAATCCCGGTGATGATGGCGGTCTTTGGGATTGGCGCCACCTTAGGCACTTTAGTCTGTGGCTGGGCGGCGGATAAGTCGGCGCTGGCGGCTGCATTTTGGTCGCTGGTGTTAAGCACCTTAGTGTTGGCGCTGTATCCGAGTTTGACGGGATCTTATTGGGCATTAATGCCGATTGTATTCTTTGTAGGTTCGGGGATTGGTCTGGCAACCATAGTACAGGCGCGATTAATGGATGTGGCCCCCGATGGGCAGGCCATGACGGGCGCCTTAGTACAATGTGCCTTTAACCTTGCCAATGCGATTGGCCCTTGGGTTGGCAGCTTAGTGATCTTATCAGGCCAAGGCATCGCCGCGACTGGCTATGCCGCAGCGCTGTTATCCCTCGGTGGTTTAGTCATGTGGTGGTTAACCCACAGGGAGAGTCGCCGCGCTGATAATCTTTGTACTGCAAACTGCATTGATTAAGCTGACTATGACGGCGCAGATCTATATCTGCGCCGCCTTTAAGTAAACTCTTAACCTCTTTGTATGGTGATATCGGCGATATAACCATGTTCAGTGGCGAGCAGTGCTTGTTTTAGCATGCCTGCGGCCTCATCGGCGGACATAAAGCTTGAGGTATCTAGACTCTTACCACTACTCGGCCAAAAGCCGGTATCCATACCGCCGGGATAAACCGCTATCAACTTCATCGGACTCTGCTTGAGCTCCAAACGTACCGATTCGATAAAGCCCCGCACCGCCCATTTGGCGGCGCAGTAGGTCGATTCACCCGCTTTGGCGGCGAGGGCGGCGGTAGACATAACGATCACAACCTTAACCGCTTGCTGTTTATAGCGTTTCACCAATTCACGTACCAGCAGAATCGTTGAAGTGACATTGTTATTCAGTAGTGCTTGGATCTCACTCGCGCCCTGGGTTTCCAGTGCGCCAAAGTAACCACTGCCAGCGCAGTGGATAACCGTGTCGGGAGTATCGATGAGACCATCGAATAGCGCTTCGACACTCGCTTCGTCGGCTAAATCGGCACTAATGGCGCTGATGCTTTGGGTCGAAAATGGGCTGAGGGCATTGGCCACGGTATGCAGGCGATTGGCATCGCGCCCCGTCAGTGTAAGTGCTTGGTTATCCTTGGCATACAGGGCGGCTAATGCCGCGCCTAAGCCACTGCTTGCGCCAGTAATCAGTATCATCTTTACCTCTTAGTGTTCTCTGGACGTTTAGGCTTAGATCAGGGTAAATAGCGGCTGGTCGAAGGCGACATCGTCCCCATCTTTCACCCAAATGGCGCCGACTATGCCGTCGCGCTCGGCCTCGATAGGATTTTGCATCCGCATGGCTTCGATGATGCAAAGCGTGTCGCCGCGCGCCACCCTTTGACCTATGCACACCAATGGCGCTTCGGTTTGGCCTTGCGACGCATGGAAGGTGCCGACCATGGGCGATAGCTGCACAAAACCTTCAATCACAGGCAGGGCGTCACGGGCTTTGGCAGGCTTTGGCGTCAGTGCTGAAGAGGGCGTAGGATGATGCGCGCCTTCAGGTGCGCTTGCGGGATGTGGGCCGTAGCGAGTGATGCGAATGGACTCTTCCCCTCCGGTAATCGCCAGTTCTGCAATCCCAGATTCCTGCACTAATTCAATCAGTTTTTTGATCTTTCGAAGGTCAACCGCCATGGCTTGTGGCTCCCTGTACTCACGCTAATCGCGTTTATGCCTTCAATCTCTTAATCGCCGCCGCGAGGGCAAACTCATAGCCTTGGGCGCCGAAACCACAAATCACCCCAATGGCCTTATCGGACAAATAGGAGTGGTGGCGGAAGGGCTCGCGAGCGTGGACATTGGATAAATGCACTTCAAAGAAGGGAATATCTACCCCAAGCAGTGCGTCACGCAGGGCCACACTGGTGTGGGTAAAGGCTGCGGGGTTGATAATGATCATCTGCGCATCGGTAGCATGGATAGCGTTGATCAGCTCAAATTCGGCATTCGATTGAATATGTTCAAGTTCAACACCTGCTGCTTGAGCTTGTTCACTCAAAGTGGCAACGATATCGGCTAAGGTTTGATGACCGTAAACACTGGGCTCACGGCGGCCAAGGAGGTTTAAATTGGGGCCATTGATGAGCAGAACTTTATGATTCATTACGCTTTCCTTTTACGACATGCCTTAACGGGTTGAATGCCATTAACTTAACCTGTTCGGGCGGATTTTGCATTATGAATGTCACCGCGCTGTCGGCGGGGTTAATCAAACTTAATCTGTCGCATGGCTTTAGTGGCACCGCGTTGTTTTTTCGCATCTAAGCGTTTGGTTTGGCTGCTTTTGGTCGCGCGGGTTGGAATGCGTTTTTTGGGCACTTCGGCCACGCTGGCAACCAGAGCGATAAATTGCTCCAATGCGGTTTGCCGATTCGCCTCTTGGCTGCGACTCGCCTGACATTTGATAATGATTTTGCCACTGGCGGTAATCCGATGATCGGCTTTTTGCAGCAGGCGCTGCTGATAAAACTCGGGTAATGACGAGTTTCTGATATCAAAAATCAATTGGGCGGCGGTGGAGACTTTATTGACATTCTGCCCGCCAGCGCCGCTTGAGCGGATAAATTGCCACTCGATTTCATTTTCCGGAAGTTCCACACGGTTTGAGATTTTTATCATGGCAGACTTAGGGTTTTGTCCAATTGCTTTGAGAAGCGAGCAATAACTGCTTATGGCTTTTCAATAGATTTGTTATCATCGGCGCATTCTTGCTGGGCAGGCGTGTTTGCCCGTTTGCAAAATAGTGTTCTCGTTTCGGAGTGCCTTTATGTTATGCCAAATCCCCGATATTGCTAAGGGTGTTATCAGTCTTTTCGCCAGTGGTCGACTCTCATCAACCGATTATCGTACCCGTTTACAGCCGGCCATTAAGAGTTACCGCAAGGATTGGGGACAAGTTTGCCTGTATATCGAGGCGGACGTCTTACTCGAAGGCTGGGAATTTGAGTCGCTAACGGGCAGCGGCGAAGTCCAACTCCCTAATTTTGAAGCCTTAGTATTTGTTGGTGGCCCAGATTGGGTGGGTAACGCTGTGCGTTTACTCGGCCCTTTTATGCAGGGCGAAGTGGCTTGGTTCCCCTTAGAACAAAAAGCCAAGGCCATCGACTGGATTGCGAAACGTTCAACTTTTTAACGGCCCATGGTGGGTATTACTTATAAGGAATTAACTATGTCTTTGTTGAAAACTATGACTGCCAAACCGACCGCTAAATTAGGCGCTATCGCCTTAGTGTTGGCCTTTACCGCAGGCTTGAGTGCCTGTGCGCCAGAGGTGGGCAGTGAAGCTTGGTGTAAGCAAATGAAGGATAAACCTTCTGGCGATTGGACGGCGAACGAAGCCGCCGATTACGCTAAACACTGCGTGTTTAAATAAGCTTTTCAAGCTAGTAGCGTCACAGCTTGGCTTCTTTTTAGTTGCAAGCTGTGAACTTATGCTTAGAATCCCTGTCTGAAGTTCCACAAGCTATTGCTTTACAACCTACTGAATTGTCCAAAGGTGATATTTGATTTCGACCGCCAAGCCATTCTTTAGCCGAATGGTCACCCTACTGATAGCCATTATCGTGCTGCAATTTGCGGGCGCGAATTTGGGTGCGCATCAGTTACATGCGGGTAATGGCGCCGAAGAAGCCGAAAATCATCCCCATCTCCAATTTAGTGCTCCCGTGACCACCTTGGCCCAATGTGTGGATTGTGTGTGTTCCAATGAGCAGACACTCGGATTCAGTGCCGAGGCGTTTGGCGAAACGGCGCTCAAGTCGGGCATTGCAACGGCGAGCGTGAGTGGTCACTCACACTTAGTGCAAACCACTGAAATTCAAGATTTTGACCTCTGCCTCGATTGCCAATGTCACGGCGGTCATGTGGCGTTGTTATCCCATACCGAAAACCAAACGACTGTCGCGTTTGATATGGTCTATGTGCCGGCTGATTTAACTTATTTCTCCGCGGATCAATTACCTAAGTACCGCCCTCCCATCGCTTAACCTGCAATATCTGCTTATCGCAGGCTGCGTATCGTTTTGTGATTGCGCGCCGCCATAAGTCCTTTATTTATCCCCAAAGCATCGATTTTAGGCCTCGAACGGCCATGGCTCGCGCTAGCGCTTTGAGCCGAATCGACACTGATTGCCTCTGGGGCCATTGATTGGCATTTACCCGCCTATTGCGTGGTGCCAATCCTATTTAGATATTGTTAGGAATTGCGATGAAGAAAACCATTATCGCCCAGACCTTGTTCGGCCTGTTTAGCGCACTTGTGCTAATCGGCGGACAGGTAAACTCTGCTGTTGCAGCAACCCCAGCCCTAGAAGCCAAAGCGCTTAAGGGCGATTCAGTCGCCGCATCGGTTGAATTGGCACCAGATAACCTATTAGCCCCTGAGACTCAGGCATCACTCAATCAGTGGTTACCTGAGTTACTCAAGCAAATTAATCAGTTGCCTGAAGTGCAGGCACAAATAGCCCGGCAGCAACAGGCGGAGCTGGCCATAGCCGCAGCGGATCGCGCCGTCTATAACCCTGAGCTTGGACTCAATTACCAAAATGCCGACACAGATACCTACAGCCTGGGGCTGAGCCAAACCCTAGATTGGGGCGATAAGCGTGGCGTGGCGACCCGCCTTGCCCAGCTTGAGGCGCAAATCCTGTTAGCAGACATTAGCTTAGAGCGCAGCCAGATGTTGGCCGAGCGGCTATTGGCGCTGGCCGAGCAGGCGCAGAGCAATAAGGCGCTGACCTTCGCCGAGCAGCAATTAAGGTTTACGCAGGCACAGCTCAATATTGCCGAGCAGCGTTTTGCTGCCGGGGATCTATCCGATGTTGAGTTGCAACTGCTAAAGCTCGAACTGGCGAGTAACACCGCCGACTATGCGATGGCCGAGCAAGCCGCCTTGGTGGCCGATGGCAAAGTGATCGAGTTACTCGGGGTCGACAAGCTCAAGTTTAAGGAGTTTATCCCCGAGATTGGCCAATTGGTGTCTAAGATGTCCCCGAAAGCAGATTTGCCCGCCTTGACCAGCGCCCATCAACAGGTGCTGCTGGCGAAGGCCAATGCCATCAAGGTTAAGGCGGACACGGCGGCCGATCCCACCATCAACCTAGGTGTTGAAAAGGAAGGCGATGACAACAAGCTGGGTATCGGCGTGGCAATCCCTTTGCAGGTGCGGAATAACTACAGCGAGTTACAGTCGGTTGCCGACAAGGGCATCGCTATCGCGGAGCAGGACTACTTAGCCCGTGAGCGAGTACTTACGGCCAAACAGGCACAATTTGCCAATGCGTTACCCCGTTTACTGACGCGCTACCAAGATTGGCGTGAGCGAGTCGAAGCCTCGGGGGGCAAAGCCGCTAAATCCTTAAGTGAGCTTTGGCGCTCGGGGGATGTGAGTACTAGCGAGTATTTGCAGAGTCGGCGACAACTCGCGGCCAGCTATTTGGTCGGTTTAAACCTCGAAACGGCAATTTATCAGAGTTGGTTAACTTGGATGGGGGACAGCGGTCAGCTGCTGTCTGTGATCGACAATTTAGCCGACAAATCAGCGTCCATTTCTTCTACAAATGCCGTGCCAGCAGAGTAAATCGTGAGGTAACACTATGAATTCAATCACTCAGAAATCTATTTTCCATTCTTTTTCTACTGTGTCTGCTACGGGCTTAAGGTCGTTGTTTACTCCTTCCCGCTTAGCGCTGGCGCTGATGCTTACCTCGTTAACTATTACGGCCCCCACCTTCGCGGGTGAAGGCCATGACCACGGCGCTGAAAAGGTGGCCAATACCGCTGAAAAGAGCGTAAGTGCAACAGAAGATGACCATGGTGAGCAGGCACTCACTCTGACGCCTGCGCAGTTGGAACTTGCCGGCGTGCGCCTGTTGCCCCTGAGCAGCGACAGCTTAAGTCTTAGCAATCTTAATCTCGATATTCGGGCGACGGCTACTTTAGTGGTTGACCGTGATAGAACCGCGACCTTAGCGCCGCAGCTGGATGTGCGGGTGCAGGCGCGCCATGTGGTGCCCGGCCAAGAGGTGAAAAAAGGTGAGCCCTTACTGACCTTAGGTGGGGCAGAAGTCGCCAAGGCGCAGGCCGAATATATCAATGCCGCCGCCGAGTGGAACCGTGTGCGCCGCATGAGTGAAAGCGCCGTGAGCGTGAGCCGCAGAATGCAGGCGCAGGTCGATGCCGAACTTAAGCGAGCGATTCTGGAGGCGATCAAAATGACGGATGAACAGATTCGCACCTTAGAGTCGACCCCAGAAGCTATCGGCAGCTATCAGTTACTGGCGCCTATTGATGGCCGTGTGCAGCAGGATATCGCCATGCTAGGTCAAGTGTTCACCGCTGGCACACCATTAATGCAGTTGACCGATGAGTCGCATCTTTGGGTTGAAGCGCAATTAACCCCAGCACAGGCGGCCAATGTGAATGTCGGCGGCCCGGCGTTAGTGCAGGTCGGGGATAAAACCTTGGCGGGCAAGATTATCGGCCGTTCCCATGAGCTGGATAGCGTGACGCGCACCGAGCAGATTTTAGTCAGCATGCCAAACCCTGAGCATGTGTTGCACGCGGGACAATTTGCCGAGCTTTACTTTGCCGATGCGCCTGCAAGTGCAGACGGAGCCGCTTCCTCATCGGGCTTCTCATCTGGAATCGTCCTGCCCGATGCGGCGCTAACACGTGGCGGTGATGGTGATTGGCAGATTTTTGTTCAAGACGAAGATGGTTTTGAAGCCATAGAGGTGGAGCTGGTTCAGCGTCAACGTGGCTTAAGCCTAGTACGCGGGGATGAGTTAGATAAGGCGCGGCAGGCACAACAGAAAGTGGTGATTGAGGGGGCGTTTTTCTTGGCATCGGAGCAGGCCAAAGCTGGCTTTGATATTCATGCCCACTAATGGTTGTGCTGATATGAAAGCTGTTTAGTGAACCCTTATCAAGCCCTATTTTGATAACTTTTTTAAAGGCTTAGGGCTAGCGCGCGAGGAATTTTTATGTTGCAAAAAGCAATCGAAGCCGCGATTAAAAATCGGCTATTAGTGGTACTGGCACTGCTCGCTGTGGTCGCCGCCAGTGTCGCCATGTTGCCCAAACTGAATCTGGATGCTTTTCCTGATGTGACCAATGTGCAGGTGACTATCAACACCGCGGCCGAGGGCTTGGCCGCCGAAGAGGTGGAAAAACTTATCAGTTATCCGGTCGAGTCGGCCATGTATGCCTTACCGGCGGTGACCGAGGTACGCTCACTATCCCGTACAGGCTTGTCTATCGTGACTGTGGTATTTGCCGAGGGCACGGATATTTACTTTGCCCGTCAGCAAGTGTTTGAGCAGTTACAGGCGGCGCGGGAGATGATCCCAAGCGGGGTGGGCGTGCCAGAAATTGGCCCTAACACTTCAGGTTTGGGGCAGATTTATCAGTACATTCTGCGGGCTGACCCTAGCTCTGGCATTAATGCCGCCGAGCTGCGAAGCCTTAACGATTACCTCGTTAAACTGATCATGATGCCGGTGGGCGGCGTGACCGATGTTTTATCCTTTGGCGGAGAGGTGCGTCAGTATCAAGTGCAGGTAGACCCTAACAAGTTGCGAGCCTATGGCTTGTCGATGGCGCAGGTGAGTGAGGCGCTTGAGAGCAATAACCGCAACGCCGGTGGTTGGTTTATGGACCAAGGCCAGGAGCAATTGGTCGTGCGGGGTTATGGCATGTTACCCGCGGGTGAAGCGGGGCTTGCTGCTATCGCTCAAATTCCGCTGACTGAAGTGCGTGGCACGCCTGTGCGAGTGGGCGACATTGCTAAGGTCGATTTTGGCAGTGAGATCCGCGTAGGGGCCGTGACTATGACGCGCCGCGATGAGGCGGGTCAGGCGCAAGCCTTGGGCGAAGTGGTGGCGGGCGTCGTGCTTAAGCGCATGGGCGCCAACACGAAGGCGACGATTGATGATATCGATGCGCGGATTAATCTGATTGAGCAGGCGCTGCCCAAGGGCGTGTCCTTCGAGGTGTTTTACGACCAAGCGGACTTAGTGGATAAAGCCGTTACCACAGTGCGCGATGCGCTGCTGATGGCCTTTGTGTTTATCGTGGTGATCTTGGCGCTGTTCCTTGTGAATATTCGCGCCACCCTGTTGGTGCTGCTGTCTATCCCTGTGTCCATTGGTTTGGCGCTAATGGTGATGTCTTACTATGGCCTTTCTGCCAACTTGATGTCTCTTGGTGGGTTAGCGGTGGCCATTGGTATGTTGGTCGATGGTTCTGTGGTGATGGTTGAGAATATTTTCAAACATTTAACTCAGCCAGACCGCCGTCATTTAGCTCAGGCGAGAAGCCGCGCCGATGGTGAGGTCGACCCATACCATGGCGATGAGGATGGTAGTGTTCGCGCTGTTGAGGCGGATAACAGCATGGCCGTACGCATTATGCTGGCGGCGAAAGAGGTTTGCAGTCCGATCTTCTTCGCGACCGCCATCATCATTGTGGTATTTGCGCCGCTATTTGCGCTGGAAGGGGTTGAGGGCAAGTTGTTTCAACCTATGGCGGTCAGCATTATTTTGGCG
This sequence comes from Shewanella sp. BC20, assembly GCF_003129585.1. NCBI lineage: Bacteria > Pseudomonadati > Pseudomonadota > Gammaproteobacteria > Alteromonadales > Shewanellaceae > Shewanella > Shewanella sp. BC20. Next base: position 154,989 of record NZ_NHRI01000010.1, read on the forward strand.
ATGATTTCCGCTTTACTGGTGGCCTTGATTGCCGTACCTGCACTGGCGGTTTATCTGTTTAAGCGTGGCGTCGTGCTCAAGGAGAGCGTTGTCTTAGCACCTTTGGACTCAGCCTATCGCAAGCTGCTGAGTGCAACCCTTGCTCGGCCAAAGTTAGTGATGATCAGCGCGCTGCTGATGTTTGCCATGAGTATGGTTTTGCTGCCCAGGCTGGGGACCGAGTTTGTGCCCGAGCTAGAGGAAGGCACCATCAACCTAAGGGTGACGCTGGCACCGACCGCGAGCCTTGGCACTTCTTTAGATGTGGCGCCAAAGCTTGAGGCCATGTTGCTGGAGTTCCCCGAGGTGGAATATGCCTTGAGCCGTATCGGTGCGCCCGAATTAGGCGGCGATCCTGAGCCTGTCAGCAATATCGAAGTCTATATCGGCCTTAAACCCATCGAAGAATGGCAATCGGCTAGCTCGCGTTTGGAGCTACAGCGGCTGATGGAAGAAAAGCTCAGTGTCTTCCCCGGACTGCTACTCACCTTCTCACAACCTATTGCGACGCGGGTCGATGAGTTGCTCTCTGGGGTAAAGGCGCAGTTGGCGATTAAGCTTTTTGGCCCTGATTTAGATGTCTTATCAGAAAAGGGACAAGTGCTCACCGATCTGGTGGCCAAAATCCCCGGCGCCGTGGATGTGTCCCTCGAGCAGGTCAGTGGTGAGGCGCAACTGGTAGTGCGGCCAGACCGCTCGCAGCTTGCCCGCTATGGCATCAGTGTCGACCAAGTGATGTCGCTAGTCAGCCAAGGGATAGGCGGTGCCAGTGCTGGACAGGTGATCGACGGTAACGCGAGATACGACATCAATTTGCGCCTCGCAGCCGAGTATCGCAGCAGCCCGGATGTGATTAAGGATTTACTCCTTAGCGGTAGCAATGGTGCCACAGTGCGTTTAGGTGAGGTGGCCAGCGTTGAGGTGGAAATGGCGCCGCCGAATATTCGCCGTGATGATGTGCAGCGCCGCGTGGTGGTGCAAGCTAACGTGGCGGGGCGGGACATGGGATCTGTGGTTAAAGATATCTATGAGCTAGTGCCTCTGGCCGATTTGCCCGCTGGATATACTGTGATTGTCGGTGGGCAGTACGAGAACCAGCAGAGGGCACAACAAAAGCTGATGTTGGTGGTGCCTATTTCTATCGCTTTGATTGCCTTGCTGTTGTACTTCTCCTTTGGTGCGCTGAAGCAGGTCTTATTGATCATGGCAAACGTTCCTTTGGCATTGATCGGCGGTATCGTGGCGCTGTTTGTCAGCGGCACTTATCTATCGGTGCCGAGCTCCATTGGTTTTATCACGCTGTTTGGGGTGGCGGTGCTCAATGGTGTGGTGTTAGTAGACTCGATAAACCAGCGCAGGCAGAGCGGCGAGTCGCTCTATGACTCGGTTTACGAAGGCACGGTTGGCCGTTTACGCCCCGTGCTGATGACGGCCTTGACCTCGGCCTTGGGCTTGATCCCCATCTTAGTGTCATCGGGTGTGGGTAGCGAAATCCAAAAGCCGCTGGCGGTGGTGATTATCGGCGGGCTGTTTAGCTCTACTGCATTGACCTTATTGGTGTTACCGACCCTGTATCGCTGGTTATATCGCCACGATAAGTCGCCCGTCTAGTGGGATGTTGAGCCTTGGCCTCATTTTGTGGCAAGGCTCAATGTTAAAGTTAAAAATCAGTGAGCTATAGTGCGCGATCTAGGCTAGGCTTAGCTCTGGTATTAAGGATTACTATCTCTGGAGAGCATTATGATCGCAGTCATTTTTGAAGTCGTGCCCACGAAAGAAGGCAAGGAAGAATATCTGCACGTGGCAGCTGAGATGCGCCAATATTTAGAAGGGCGTCAGGGGCTGATTTCAATTGAACGGTTTCAGAGCTTAACCGACGATGGCAAGGTGCTGAGCTTATCGTTTTGGGATGATATGGCCTCTATTACCCAATGGCGTAATCAAATGGCCCACAGCATTGCTGAGCAATCTGGCATTGTGCCTTGCTTATTTAACTCTTATCGCATCCGCGTTGCCGAAGTAGTGCAAGACTATAGCGAAACAGTGCACGACGTGCCCGAGTAAGCTGAGCACTTGCATAAAAAAACAAAACCCATCGAAGTCGATGGGTTTTTTATTGCAATCAATTGGATAAGAAAATAGCGAGAGCTTATTTTTCTTGCTGCGCTTTAAGCAGATCGCGGATCTCTGATAATAGCTCTTGATCTTTGGTAGGCGCAGGTGGCGCTTTCGGCGCTTCTTCCTGTTTGCGTTTTAGGCTGTTAATGGCTTTTAAGCCCATAAAAATTGCGAAGGCGATAATGGTAAAGTCGATAACGGTTTGGATGAACTTACCGTAAGCAATCACTACCGCTGGCGCATCGCCCTGGGCGGCTTGCAACACTATGCTCAGATCGCTGAAATTCACGCCACCTAAGATGATCCCAATTGGCGGCATAATGATATCGGCTACAAAGGATGAGACTATCTTGCCAAAAGCGGCACCGATGATAATACCCACCGCCATATCGATCACATTGCCACGGGACGCAAAAGCCTTGAACTCTTTAATTAAGCTCATTAGGTTTCCTCCGAAATTAAAATGAAATGTTAAATTTTATTGTGTTAACTGTATCAGGAAAACCTAAGGGTCTTTTGCTGCCTGTTACCTTGCCAAGCTTATAGGGGCTTAAGGATTAAGGCAATTCTGACTTTCGGGATTTATCCTTCATCGGCTAATTTCAGCTCAGCAAGGTTACAATTGTTAAGTCGAACGAGGGTTGTTTGGTTCTTGCTGGCCAATAAATTCCGGCACTTCTAATACCTGTGAACCCCAGCGTTTGAACAGGGCGGTATAGATAAATTCGATGAAGACACGATATTTGCGTGGTAAATACGCCCGTTTGGGGTAACTGAGCACCACTTTGGTTTGCACCATAGGGTAATCATCGAGGAGTCGCACTAAATAACCTTTCTCTACCGCCTCTTGCGCAATAATCGACGGCACGGCCGTAATGCCAAGCCCCGCAATGGCGGCTTCGCGGGCAATGGTGACATTGTTTACCGTCAGTTGCGTGACGGGTTCAATCACCACCCAAGACTGGCCATCAAACAGCTTCCACGCCCCTTCAATATGTGCCGACTGTAAGCGAATCGCTTTATGCTTGGCTAAGTCCTGCGGCACTTTGGGTGTGCCATGCTCTGCTAAATAACTTGGGCTTGCCATCAATGATTTGTAGGCGTTAACTAAGGAATAACTCTGCAGACGCGTATCGCTCGAGTCGGCGATTTGGAATAACAAATCGATGCCTTCTTCTATCACATCGACCTTACGGTTAGTGAGCTCAGCCTCAATGGTGATATCGGGATAAAGGGTTAAAAACTGGGCGAAAATAGGCCCGAGAAACAATTGGCCTAACTCGATGGGGCACACTATTTTTAGGTTGCCTTTAATCAATTGCTGGTGGGCGCTGAGCTGATTTTCGGCGCTCTGTAGATCGCTCAAGATCTTATTGATCCGATTGTAATAACTCGATCCCGCCTCGGTGAGTTTGAGGGCGCGGGTCGTTCGGAATAACAATTGGGTGCCAGTATCTGACTCCAGTTCGGCAATCTTGCGACTGACGGTGGCCTTAGTTAAACCCAGGGCCTTGGCGGCGCCAGTAAAGCTACCTTGCTCGACCACTTGGGCAAATATCTGCACACGATTGAGATCCATGATTGTTACACCTGTGAAACAGTGGGTTGATTTTTAACTATCTAATAAACGTGATGAGACAGTAGTACACTAGCACTCACTAATCAAGGAGTCATTCATGTCCAAAAGTAAGCTCATCATCGCCGTTCCACTGATACTCGCCGCTGTCGCGGGGGGCGGCTATTACTGGTGGACGCAAGTACGTTTTATCGAAACCACTGACAATGCCTATGTTGAGGCCGATATCTCCCATGTGAGCGTGAAGGTCCCGGGTTATGTGGTGTTATCCGATGTGACCGATAACCAGCATGTGCGTAAGGGTGAGTTATTGGCGCAACTTGAAGATAACCAGTTTAGCGCCAAAGTCAGCCAAGCCGAGGCGTCACTCGCCAGTGCTAAGGCCGATTTGCAAACCTTAGCCGCTAAAGTGGAATTACAACATGCGTTGATCAGTCAAGCGAGTGCGGGCGTGGTCGCAGCGCAGGCCGACAAACTGCGCGCCGAGCAACAGTTAACTCGTGCTAAAAAGTTAAAAGTCAGCAACTACAGCTCACAGGACGATGTCGACCAATTGCAGGCGGGTTTTGATTCTGCCGCCGCTGGGCTGGATGAAGCCAAGGCACTGTTAGTGGCTAAAGAGCGTGAGCTTGCCGTGTTCAATGCTCAGCTTAATCAAGCTGGCTCTGTGGTTGAACAGTCAAATGCGGCATTGGAGCTGGCTAAAATTCAGCTTAATGATACCCGCGTGACCGCGCCTTTCTCTGGGGTGATTGGTAAACGCGGCGCCATGGTGGGGCAGTATGTACAGCCCGGCCAGGCACTCTACAGTTTGGTTCCGGATGGGGCTGTGTGGATCACGGCGAACTTTAAAGAAACCCAAATCCAACACATGCAACCTGGACAGCCGGTGCAGGTCAGTCTCGATGCGTTTCCCGACAAAACCTTTACAGGTGTTATCGATAGTCTGTCGCCGGCGTCCGGAGCCAAATTTAGTCTGCTGCCCGCCGAAAATGCCACGGGTAACTTCACTAAAATCGTGCAACGTATTCCGGTGCGGATCCGTTTAGATCTCTCAGAAGAGGCACGTGTCGTCCCCGGTTTAAGTGCCGTGGTCAAGGTCGATACTGCGTCGCATCCGACGACAGCCATCGCTGCTAACGTCGGTCGCTAAGTAGGTCGTTAACATGAGCACAATTGCTGCGGCACCTGAGGCTATCGCCGCGGGGGCTACACCGAGCGAATATGAGCGTGGTAGTCGCCGATCGTGGATTGCTGTTTTCGGTGGTTTGATTGGCGCCTTTATGGCGATCCTCGATATTCAAATCACTAATGCCTCGATGAAGGAAATCCAAGGCAGTCTCGGCGCAACGCTGGAGGAAGGCAGTTGGATTTCAACAGCTTATCTTGTTGCAGAGATGATTGCGATCCCGCTCTCGGGTTGGTTAAGCACAGGACTGTCGGTCAGGCGTTATCTGTTGTGGACCACAGCTGCCTTTATCTTTGCTTCTATCCTGTGTTCGATTTCGTGGAACCTCGAGGCCATGATCGCCTTTCGGGCGTTGCAGGGCTTCTTTGGTGGCGCGCTGATCCCGCTAGCCTTTCGGCTGATCTTAGAATTTTTACCCGAGAATAAACGTGCCGTGGGGATGGCGTTATTCGGGGTGACGGCGACGTTTGCCCCCTCGATTGGCCCAACCTTAGGTGGTTGGTTAACCGAGCATTTTAGTTGGCATTACCTGTTTTATATTAACGTGCCGCCCGGCTTGCTGGTGATGGCGATGTTGGCCTATGGTCTCGAAAAACGCCCCGTGGTGTGGGACAAACTGAAAAATGCCGACTTAGCGGGCATTGTCACTATGGCGCTGGGTATGGGCTGCCTCGAAGTGGTACTTGAGGAAGGTAACCGCAAGGATTGGTTTGGCTCGGATTTGATCCGCAATCTTGCCATCATTGCCGCAGTGAATTTAGTGCTGTTTGTGTGGATCCAGCTTAAACGTAAAGATCCTTTAGTGAATTTACGCCTGCTCGGTAAACGCGATTTTGTGCTTTCGACCATAGCTTACTTTTTGCTGGGGATGGCACTCTTTGGTGCTATCTATTTGATCCCACTTTATTTGTCTCAAGTGCATGATTACACGCCGCTGGAAATCGGTGAAGTCATTATGTGGATGGGCTTCCCGCAGTTGTTGGTATTGCCATTAGTGCCGCGTTTAATGCAACGTTTCGACGGGCGTTATTTAGCCGCCTTCGGCTTTTTTATGTTTGCCCTCAGTTATTACATGAATAGCCAAATGACCGCCGATTACGCTGGGCCGCAGATGATCGCCTCCCAAGTGGTGCGCGCCTTAGGCCAGCCCTTTATCTTAGTGCCCATTGGCATGTTGGCGACGGCCCATTTAAAGCCCCATGAGAATCCTTCGGCTTCGACCGTGCTGAACGTAATGCGTAACTTAGGCGGCGCCTTTGGTATCGCGCTGGTGGCGACCTTAACCGATAACTTGGCCCGTAGTCATTTGGCCCATGTGAAGGAGTCTCTGCCAGCGGTCAGCACACAGGCGCAGGATTATTTGAATCAGAGCGCCAGTATGTTGCAACAGGGCGGCTCGGATCCCTATACCGCCTCCATGCAGGCCAAAGCACTGTTAGGGCAAACCATGAGTCAGCAGGCCTATATTCAAGCCTATAACGATGTGTTTTTGATTATGGGGGCCATGTTGTTAATTGCCGTGCTGGCTGTGCTGCTTATCCGTAAACCTCAAGGGCCAGTCGCCCACGATGCGGTAATTGAATAAGACTGACTCATTTCGTTTTCGCAATGCGTAACCCTTGCGCCTTAATTCCCCCAGGATTAAGGCGCTTTTTTATGCGGCGACCGCTGTGATAGACTCGAGCTCTTTTCCGGTAGTACGCAGAGCCTTTTTATGTCGATACAAGATTCAGTCGAGTGGCAAAATCTTAAATTTAATCAATTAACTGCTAACACTTTGTATGAGATTCTCAAATTGAGAGTCGATGTGTTTGTGGTCGAGCAGGCCTGTGCTTATCCTGAGCTTGATGATAAAGATAGGCACCCTGAAACCCAGCATGTAATCGGCTTATCGCCCGCTGGCGAGTTACTCACCTATGCCCGCATTTTACCTCCTGGGCTGAGTTATCCAGAGGCCAGTATTGGCCGAGTCGTTGTGTCTCCAGCTGGACGAGGTAAAGGGCTGGCTATGCCCTTGATGCAACGGGCGATTGATGCCGCTCTTAGCACTTGGCCTGCTGCAGGTATCCAAATTGGTGCTCAGGATTATCTGAAAAGCTTCTACCAAAAACTCGGGTTTAACGCCTGTTCCGAAATGTATTTGGAAGATGGCATTCCCCATATTGATATGCGCTACCAGCCTAAGTAATCTGCTTTTAACTAGCTGACTTTACTCTTATTAAGGAAATCAAATGACGACAGTTACGGACTACAAAATCAATCAACAACAACTCGTTTGCGTCGCGAGCTTTTTAGCGAAAGAAGGTAAAACCGAGGCCTTGATTGCGGCGCTCGCTTCGCTGATCCCCGATACGCGCCGCGAAGCAGGCTGCATCCGTTATGAGCTCAACCTCAGCCGTGATGAACCGCGCCGTGTGACTTTTGTGGAGAAGTTTGTCGATATCACCGCGTTCGATGAGCACTGCGCTAAGGATGCCATTCAGCATTATTTCCATCAGGTGATGCCCGAGTTAGTCGAGTCTTTCCATGTGGAAACTTACCATCAAGTCATCGCTTAATTTATCTGGTTTAACAGGAGTTTGCAGTGTTAATTAACTACATTGAACCTGTATTTAGACCGCCATCAGAATGGAAGTCGTTAATACTGCAAGTGACTAACGGTTGTAGTTGGAATCAGTGCAGTTTTTGCGATATGTACACCCAGCCGCAAAAAGCCTTTAGAGCACAAAAACTCGATAAGATTGAAAAAGATATTCTCGCGATTGCCCAAACTGGTATGCCAGTATCGCGGGTGTTTTTGGCCGATGGTGATGCTATGAGCTTACCCTTTGCACGGCTAGAGGCGATTTGCGAGTTAATCCATAAGCACTTACCACAGGTTACGCGGATCAGCAGTTATTGTTTGCCGCGTAACTTGAATAATAAAACCCCTGAGCAGCTCGCTCGGCTGCGGGAGTTAGGCCTAAGTCTACTGTACGTTGGCTGCGAAAGTGGTGATGACGAAGTGCTGGCCAAGATTAAAAAAGGCGAAACTTTCGAGTCATCGCTGGCGGCATTACAAAAAATTCGCGCGGCGGGAATGAAGTCTTCTGTCATGATCCTCAATGGCTTAGGTGGCGTAGCATTATCGCTGCAACATGCCATCAACTCAGCCAAGTTGATGAATGCTGCCCAGCCCGATTATTTATCTACATTGGTGGTCACTTTACCGCTCGGCACCGAGCGGATGGATGCCGTGTTTGATGGCCAGTTTCAGTTGCCGGACCAATTGGGATTATTCCAAGAAATGCAAACCCTGCTTAGCCATTTAGAGCTGGAGCAAACGATTTTTCGCTCCGATCATGCCTCTAATTACCTTGTGCTAAAAGGAGTATTAGGTAAGGACAAGGCCAAATTGCTGGCACAGGTCGAGCAGGCGATTAACGCGCCGCGCAGCATTCCCTTAAGGCAGGAATGGCAGCGGGGTTTGTAATTGAGCCCGAGTAAAAAGCCCCAGGAAGATGCTGGGGCTTTTTTATTGGAAACGGATCAGCAGTGCTTAGAAATTATAACGAACGCTGACTTTGTAGCTGCGTGGCTCGCCAGGCATAGTCCACATCGATGAATAAGAGCTTTGATAGTAAACTTCGTCGAATAGGTTAGTGATATTAAATTGCAGGCTAACATCCTGATTTAACGCGTAGGTGCTAAATAAATTCACTAAGGTATATGCCGGCAGTATGTAGTTTGGATCAATGGTTTCACCTAAGCGATCGCCCACATAAAGCAATGTCGCTCCTGCGGAGGCATCGGAACCAAACAATGAAGTATCATGTTTTAGCGTGAGATGACCATTGTGTTTTGGAATGTTGATTAAACGACTGCCTTCGGGAATGCTCACACCCCAATCTGCGTTGAGAATATCGTTAGCTGTCTTGGCATCGGTATAGGCGTAGGATAGCAACAGCTGAGTATTGGCTGTTAGGTAGGCAGCCAAATCCAGCTCAAGCCCTTGGCTATCGGCTTTACCTAGTGCCGCTGAAAAACCTGAATTCACAGGGTCTGCAGTTAGCACATTACTCTTTTCGGCGCGGAAGAGGGCGATAGAGCCTGTCAGATTTTCTAACTCAAACTTAGTACCTAGCTCATAGGATTTACTCTCTTCGGGTTCGAATGCGACACCGCGATAATCAGAACCTGTGTTAGGGCGAAAACCTTCAGAGTAACTGCCATAGAGGCTTAACCAAGGTTGCCATTCGTAAACGATACCAGCTCTTGGACTAAAGACATTTTGGGTTTGATTGGATTCTGTCTGATTTTTATGGTTTTCAATGCTTTGCTCGAAACTGTCAAAGCGGCCACCTAAGGTGAGCTTCCATTTTTCGCTGAGATCGAGTTGGTCCTGAAGATAGATCCCGTAGTTATCCTGAGTCTCTACTTGGTTGTAGAGCAGGGCGCCTTCGGGCGCAATTTGTCCATACACTGGATTGTAAACATTGATGCTGTAAGTGGTATCACCAGCAGCTGGGCGGAAGCGCTCCCAATATTTGTCGAAATGGAAGTGATAACCGTCTGCGCCAATGAGAAGGTGGTGGCTAATATCGCCAGTCTCGACTTTACCGCTTAACTCAATGCGGCCCGATAAGTCCGTTGAGGTGAAGTTACGGTAGTTATGTTGACGGCTTAGGGTTTCACCGTCGATATTGAGCATTTGACGACTTTTCACCAGCTCTGGATCGCTTGAGTAGCCTTCAAGTCCTGTGTCGCGGTAGCTAATACCCGATAATAAACTCCAGTTACCAAAGTCATGTTCTAAGGTAAATTGGTGGGCTAACAAATCTATTTGGGTTGCACCATCGCTGGCTTCACCTAGATATCTATCAATGGGTATGGCTTTAATGTCGCCGTCAATAGCCACAATCCCGCGGTCGAAGGGGACTTTTTGGTTTGCATATTCCAGTTCATAGCTTAGGCGCGTAGTATCGCTGGCTACCCAAAGCAAAGAGGGGGTTAAAATCCGTTTTTCCGAATCAACAGGATTGCGAAAGCTCCCCTTATCTTCAATTGCACCATTAACCCTAAAGGCTAAATCGTCGGTAATGGCGTTAGTATAATCCCCCTCAAGACGGTAATTATCCCAGCGACCAGCACTGGCTTGCAGATAGCCTTCTTGGAAGAATTTAGGTTTTTTGGTGATGATATTGATGGTGCCACCTGGTTCTGCACGGCCATAAAGAGCAGATCCTGGACCTTTCATAATCTCGATACTTTCTACGTTCGCAGTATCACGGGTACCACCAAAACCACGTCCCGCATCATAACCATTAACTAGATAACCCGAGGGAACGTTTTCATCGCCCACAAAGCCGCGCACGGCGAAACTATCCCACATACCACCAAAATTATTTTGACGATTGACTGAGCTCGATAAATCCAGCGCATCCATCAGCGTCGATATACCTGCATCGCTAATTTGCTCCATCGACAGGCTTTCTAACGCCTGTGGCTGAGCTTTCAGTGGCACATCCCCTCGAAATGGTTGGCGAATACCTTTGACTTCGAGGTGTTCGATATTGGGTGTGGACTCTTCGGCATAAACTGTTTGAGTAAGCACACTTAAAATGGCGATTTGAATAAGGGATACACGAAAAATGCCTTTAGTAGACATATGGATTGGCTCCGGAGTTTGGCAATTATCTAATGTTTTTATGATTACAGAGCTTTGGTTTGATGATGTGGTAGAGGAGAGAAAACAACATATTGCACCATAACTTTTAGCTTAGTACGGATTTTAATGGCAACCATTATCATTTGCAATTGATGGTTTTTATATCCATTTAGCTGATGTGATCTTGTTCAAACAATATCCTTCTTAAATTTAAATAGGCTATAGACAGAATTTATTTTGATTATGATGATTATATATGTTTTTTCATATATGCTTTATTCCATATGTGATCTGATCATTTTGGGAGCACTCGATGCAACCCGTGGCATTTTTTAAGGCTCTTGCCGATGAGACTCGGCTGAAATGTTTACTGCTGATCCAGCGGGAAGGGGAGCTGTGCGTTTGTGAATTAATGGCCGCGCTGTCGGAGATCCAACCTAAGATCTCCCGGCATTTAGCGCAGTTAAAAAAAGCAGGGATCTTAGTCGATAGGCGCCAAGGTCAATGGGTGTTTTATCAAATTAATCCTGAGCTGAGTGCTTGGTGTCAGCAAGTATTAGCGCAAAGTTGTGAGGCTAATAGCCCGTTTTTAGCTGAAAGTATGCAGAATCTGTGCAGCATGGGGGCTCGTCCCGAACGTGCTAAAGCCTGCTGCTGAGTCGCAAACAATGCAATTTGTGAGTCGAGGTTGTTATGGGGATCTTTGAACGTTATTTAAGTGTCTGGGTTGGCTTGAGTATTCTTGCTGGAGTCACGCTTGGGAATCTGGCGCCAGAGGCATTTTCCGCTATCGCGGCTGTCGAGTTGGCCCATGTGAATTTGATTATTGCGTTATTCATCTGGGTGATGATCTATCCCATGATGGTGCAGATTGACTTTTCGGCGGTTAAACATGTCGGTAAAAATCCCAAGGGGTTGTTGCTGACACTCACTATTAACTGGCTAATTAAACCCTTCACCATGGCCTTGCTCGGTTGGTTGTTCTTCAAATGGGTGTTTGCCCCTTGGATCGACCCGCAAACGGCGGGTGAGTATATCGCGGGGATGATTCTGCTCGGCGTCGCTCCTTGTACCGCCATGGTGTTTGTTTGGAGCCAACTGACGAAGGGCGATCCTAACTACACTTTAGTGCAAGTCTCTGTTAACGATATCATTATGGTGTTTTTGTTTGCGCCGCTCTGCGCGTTGTTGCTGGGGGTGAGTGATATTCAAGTGCCGTGGGAAACCCTGCTGCTTTCAGTGGTGTTGTATGTCTTATTGCCCTTAGTCGCAGGCGTGTTAACTCGAAAGCGCCTCGAGACAAGCCATGGTGCCAGCGCAGTGCCGCAGCTATTAGCTAAACTCAAACCTTGGTCTGTGATAGGGCTACTCGCGACGGTTGTGCTGTTATTTGGTTTTCAGGCCAAGACCATAGTGACACAGCCACAAAATATTCTGCTCATAGCTATTCCTTTGATTATTCAGACCTATGGCATTTTTATTTTGACTTACTGGTTGGCGCTAAAGCTCAAATTGACCCATGCCATTGCCGCGCCCGCGAGCATGATAGGTTCTTCTAACTTCTTTGAATTAGCCGTAGCCGTAGCAATTTCGCTCTTTGGTTTGCATTCTGGGGCGGCACTGGCGACCGTGGTGGGCGTTTTGGTCGAAGTGCCTGTGATGTTGTCTTTGGTGTACTTTGCCAATCGCACCCGCCATTGGTTTGCGACTTAATCTTTTTTCAAAATAATTATATTTAAAATAAATAAATTGTAAGTTAATCAGGTGTTTATAAATCATGGCAATTAAAATCGGGATTAATGGATTTGGGCGTATGGGACGTTTAGCTCTGCGTGCGGCGTGGGAATGGGATGATGTTGAGTTTGTGCAGATTAACGATCCCGCAGGGGATGCGGCGACCTTGGCCCATTTGCTTGAGTTCGATTCAGTCCATGGTCGCTGGGGTTATCCGGTAACGGCGAGTCACGAGGGCATTCAAATCCAAGATAAAACCATTCGCACCACAGGCAATAAGACAATTGCCGAGACCGATTGGTCGGGATGCGATGTGGTGATTGAAGCCTCCGGGGTGATGAAAACCAAAGCCTTACTGCAAGCCTATTTAGATCAAGGCGTGAAGCGGGTGGTGGTGACGGCGCCAGTCAAAGAGGAAGGTGTGTTAAATGTGGTGATGGGCGTGAATCATCAACTATACGATCCGGCAATTCATCCGATTGTGACCGCGGCTTCCTGCACGACCAACTGTCTTGCACCTGTGGTGAAAGTTGTCCATGAGCAGATTGGCATCAAGCACGGTTCCATGACCACTATCCATGATATTACTAACACCCAAACGATTCTGGATGCGCCGCACAAGGATCTGCGCCGCGCCCGCGCCTGTGGGTTAAGTTTAATCCCCACCACCACGGGCAGTGCGACGGCAATTACTCATATTTTCCCTGAGCTTAAGGGCAAGCTGAATGGCCATGCGGTACGGGTGCCGCTCGCCAACGCATCCCTCACCGATTGTGTATTTGAGCTTGAGCGCAGCGTGACCGAAGCGGAAGTGAATGCACTGCTACAAACCGCCGCCGAAGGTGAACTCAAAGGCATTTTAGGTTATGAGGAGCGGCCGTTAGTCTCGGTTGATTATAAAACCGATCCCCGTTCGAGCATTGTCGATGCGCTCTCGACCATGGTGGTGAATGGTACTCAGCTAAAACTTTACGTGTGGTACGACAATGAGTGGGGATATGCCAACCGTACGGCAGAGCTCGCCCGCTTAGTCGGCCAGCTTGATTTACCGCGTTAGGAGAGCACAGTGCCTGCCGCCAAGCTATTTGAACAACTGATGCAATTGCCCGCGGCTGTGCGGCAATATTTGCTGATCACCTTCAATTATTGGAGTTTTACCTTAACCGATGGTGCGCTGCGGATGTTGGTGGTACTGCATTTTCACGATCTCGGTTATACGCCATTCGCGATTGCGATGTTGTTCTTGTTCTATGAGATTTTTGGCGTCGTGACCAATCTGGTGGGCGGTTATCTCGGCGCTCGCCTAGGGCTCAATCGCACCATGAATCTAGGCCTTGGCATGCAGGTGTTGGCATTAGGGATGTTATTGGTGCCAGCGGCCAGTTTACCGCTGTGGCTCGCGGGCGTGCCCTGGGTGATGGCGGCGCAGGCGCTTTCGGGCATTGCTAAAGATCTCAACAAAATGAGCGCCAAAAGCGCGATTAAATTGCTGGTTCCAAAGGGGGAGCAGGGCAAGCTTTACCATTGGGTTGCCCTGTTAACCGGATCTAAAAATGCCCTCAAAGGAGCGGGCTTTTTCCTCGGTGGCGCCTTGTTAGCGGGATTAGGTTTCAATATGGCGATTGCCGCCATGATGGCCGTGCTTGCGCTGGTGTGGTTAATGAGTCTGGCCTTGCTGAAAAAAGATCTGGGGAAAGCGAAGAACAAACCTAAGTTTACCGAGATTTTTTCTAAGAGCCGCAGCGTGAATATTCTCTCGGCGGCGCGCCTGTTTTTGTTTGCCGCAAGGGATGTGTGGTTTGTGGTGGCTTTGCCCGTGTATCTGGCGAGCCAATGGGGCTGGGAGCATTGGGCCGTGGGCGGCTTTTTAGCGCTCTGGGTGATAGGCTACGGCATAGTGCAAACCTTAGCACCGAAGATCACCGGTGCGAGCAAAGCGGAAGCTGGCACTTTGCAGCGTATCCCCGATGGTTATACCGCCTTAGTTTGGTCGACCTTATTAGCTTTTGTTCCCGCATTAATTGCGCTCTGTTTGTATCTGGATTTCTCACCACAGCTCAGTCTGATCTTGGGGCTGATGTTATTTGGCGGACTGTTCGCGATTAACTCTTCACTGCACAGCTATTTAATCGTGAGTTACGCCAGTGAAGAGGCGGTATCCCTCGATGTGGGATTCTATTATATGGCCAATGCCATGGGGCGTTTAGTCGGAACCGTGCTCTCGGGCTGGGTGTATCAGAGTTATGGGGTGGTGGCCTGTTTGTGGATTTCGACGGCCTTTATTGCAATGACGGCACTGATCTCTATCAAGCTGCCTCGACAAGGATAGGAATAGGATGCTCTCGGGGTTAAAGCGTTTCAAAAGGTCTGCTGTCATTGGCTTAATCGCCCTGTTTTTGCCATTCGTTATCGTGCCCGCGAAGGCCGCGAACGATTCGACACTAGGCGTTGCTATAACGTCCGATGCAACACTTAACCTGGTGCCAAAACCTATTCGAGATTGGAAAAATCCCGCTTATATTATTCAAGCCTTCGATGAGGTAGCCCTTAAAAATGAATACGATAAAGATAAACATCGGGTTCGGAAATGGCGTCAGCCCGTGCGTGTCTTTGTCGAGCATCAAGTGGGCGATAATGGATTGCATGCACAATTGGTGCAGATGCATTTAAGCCATCTTGCACAAATCACTAGCCACAGTATTGTCAAGGTGGATTCGCTCGAAGAAGCCAATTTACACTTAGTCTTTACCCGTCAATCCCAATGGGCCGATGTGGTGATGCGTCTTATGGGGGCAAGTGCGGCCAGTAATATTCATGGCTCTGTTTGTATGGGCAAATTTGCGCTTAATTCCCAGAATGAAATTGAGCGTGCTTGGGTGGTTATACCCGTCGACCAAGCGCAAATGCATGGCAAATTGGTGGCCTGCGTGGTGGAAGAAATCACCCAAGTGCTGGGCCTACCCAATGATTCGGTGAAAGTATTTCCTTCCATTTTTAACGATAAAACACCGCAGGATTTGCTCACTGGGCTGGATTATATTTTGCTGAAACTGCTCTACAGTGCGGATATTCGCGCAGGTATGACGGCCGCCGAAGTGCAACCCATATTGCAAAAACAACTCGAACAATGGCAGCGGGATGGCACGCTGACACAAGCCGATAAAGCGGTTCGTCAGGGCCAGTTGTACCCACTGTTAGGTTATTGATCCACAAAGTTTTACATCGAAAGTTGGCTTTGATCATGCTTTACCAATTATTCCTTTTTCTTTTAGGAATAAGGGCATAGTCTATCTTTAAAAGAGATAAACATGCTGGAGGCAGGCTATGCAGATGACATTGCAGTTTTTGGGCGCGACCGAGGAAGTGACTGGCTCGTGCCACTTACTCACAGTGGCAGGTAAGCAAATGCTGCTCGATTGCGGTCTCATCCAAGGCGGCAAGGCCGATGAGTTACGTAATCACGAACCTTTTAGCTTCGATCCCCTTGCGATTTCAGCCGTTGTTTTGAGTCATGCCCATATTGATCATTCGGGCCGCTTACCCCTGTTGGTTAAGGCGGGCTATACCGGGCCGATTTTTACCCATAAAGCGACGGCAGAGCTGTGTGCCATCATGCTGAAAGATGCCGCCATGTTGCAGGTGCGCGATACCGAAAGAACCAATAAAAAGCGTGCTAAGCATGAGTTGGAACCCCTAGAGCCGCTATTTACCGTAGAAGATGCGGAGCAGGCCATTACTCAGTTTGTGTCGCTTGAATATGGCCAAGTCACCCAAGTGATCCCCCATGTGGATATTTGTTTATCGGATGCGGGGCATATTTTAGGCTCGGCACTGGTAGAGCTTTGGTTGGCAGAAGGGAAAGCGCAGAAAAAACTGGTATTTAGTGGCGATCTTGGCCGTGCTGGCATGCCGATATTACGTAATCCCACCTTAGTCGACACCGCCGATTTAGTGCTAATGGAAAGCACCTACGGTAATCGTTTCCACCGCAGTTGGACCGATACTCTGGCCGAGTTAAAGGCGATTTTCGCCAAGGCGGTGACCGAGAGCCATGGCAATATTCTGTTGCCGGCTTTCTCCGTGGGGCGTGCTCAGGAGCTTTTGTATCTATTTCATCTGTATGCCAAAGAGTGGGATCTCTCCCGCTGGAAAGTCTGCCTCGACAGTCCAATGGCGATTGAGGCGACGCGGGTGTATGTCAATAACTATCCCTTAATGGATGATGATTTTAAGCGCTTTACGCGCCAGCATCCGGGGCAACATCCGTTATTGTCGAATGTAGAATTTATTCAAACGACTGAGGAGTCTATCGCTCTTAACGATGTGCACAAAGGATTGATCATTATTGCGGGCAGCGGCATGTGTAACGGTGGCCGTATCCGCAGTCATTTAGAGCACAATCTATGGCGCCCTGAATGCGATGTGATTATCTGTGGCTATCAAGCACTTGGTACGCCGGGACGCGCCTTAGTCGATGGCGCCGAGGAACTCACTATCCATGGTAATAGCATCAAAGTTGCCGCTAAATTACACACTGTCGGTGGCTTATCGGCCCACGCGGATCAGGCGGAGTTATTACGTTGGTATCGACATTTTGAAGCGCAGCCGCCCTTGGTGCTTGTTCACGGCGAACCCGAAGCGCAGCAGGGATTAGTCGCTGTGATGAATCAAGACTCGAAAACCAAGCCTAAAGCGCTGGCCATCGCCACCCGTGGAGATATGTTGGATTTAAATGCCTTACCCAAATTAGTTTGGGTGACAGCTTAAGTGATAGCCCACGGGTCTTGAGTGCAGTGGGCCACATTACAGCGTTAGTCCGAGTTATTATCAAATTCAGTGTCGTCGAGTAACTCGAGGCTTGGGTCGATACTGGGCACGTCTTTAAATAAGCGGGTGAAGTGACGTTGCACCCCTTTCAGATCGATTCCTGCTAATCCTGAGGCGAAACCAAACCAAGCATACAAGCCGCTGAAGTTGTCGAACATCGGCGGCAAATACTTAGGTGGCGTCAGAATTCCTTCTTGGCAAGCTTGATAGAGCACGGGGATGTCCTCAATGGCGAGTTTGCCTAAAAACAGCATAGGGATCAGTTCGGGTAAACCCGATGTGATGGCGCTGCGGATAAAGTTGATGTTTTCGACATAACCACGCACATAGGAAATATCTTTGGTAAAAAAGCTGCCACCTTCGACCATGCCGCCACGAAACACCCTTTGTGTGACTCGATAACTATCCTTAGCGCTAAGATTTAACTCTCTAAAATAGTTAAATACTTCAATAAAGTTTGCCCCATTTTCCGCCATATCTACCGCAGCAACACGGTCGCTAATACGGCGGGCGCGGCCTGGGTTAGAACTTAGGGTGAGCATTTCAAGTAAGACGGCAAGCCCTTCTTGGGTGGCGGCTACGCGGGGAGAACCGACGCTGAGCCAAGTCGCATGGGGTTGAGCCCGACCATTGAGGGTGGTGCCTACATGCACCCAACCTTCATGAACTTCGTACACATTGAGATCTGACTCGCTGAACATGGCTTTGCTGTTGAGTTTGACCGTATCGCCACCCACTGCGGCGTCAGACACAATCCCGTCACTCAAACGCACCCGCATATCATCACTGTGAAAGTATTTTTCCAATCGCTGACTCAGCACATTCACGGCTTCGGGGGCACTGATGATTTTAGGGTGATGCTTGTTCATATGCCGCGCGGCGGGCAATGAGAAAATATAACTGAGCTTATCGCCCAATTGGCGCAGGGTGTGGCGATCGCCATGTAATCTGTGGCTGGCGCTGCCGTAGAGTTCTTGGCTCAGCTGACCAAAGACAGGGGTTCCTCGATGACCCAGCATATCGACAACTAAGCGATATTGGTCGACGTTAGCAACTAAGATTTTTCCCAGCTTGTCTTTTTTACCCAAACGGCGGTGGATTTCTTGTTTTAAGGCAAGCAGCTCTGCTTGGGTTTTAACGGGATCGAAGGGCAAGGCAATTTTTTGATAAAAATCTTGGCTAATCGCTGGCAGAACCGTGCCTTTACTGGAGAGAAAGCGCTCTTCCATTTCCCGTGGCCATTTGATGGCATCTAAAATTTTAATCGGCGTTTGGATGCGGATAAGCTCATCGGAAAGGCGGCGTAAATCTTCTTGATACTGGGCTAACGACTCTGACATTCCCGTAATCCTGTTGCTACTTGGACGATAAAAATTAGCTTAATCATAGCGGTAAAGCCGCTGTATTTATAGGTTTCTTCCCCCAAGCAATTGAATATTGTCGATTAAATACCTTAAACACTATCGATTTAATGAATCATTTTGGTGCAACGCGGCTTATTTTAGCGCGAGACAGCGTTAACTTAATCTCATAACCCACTGTTAAACATTAACTTATTCAGCTGGCATTAAAGCTGCTTTGGGTGTTTGAGCAATGGGATAACGTCGATGGGAGAGAGTTATGGCTGCAATGAGCTATTTGAGTGTGATTGAGCGTTATCACGAATACGAGGCCACAGTGCATGAGCTGATGGAGTCCATTTTAACGGGGATTGCCGATGCGGACTTATTTCACCAACCTAAAGTCGATATCAAGGCCATGAAAGGCATTGCGGGCAGTTACCCCTTTGTCGAGTTGATGTATTTGCTCGATACCCAAGGAGTGCAGATTAGCCAAAATATCACAGTGGTCGATCAGCAGATCAAGTTAGTGCCCCTTGGGGGGAATCGCGACCGCAGTCAGCGGCCCTATTTTACTAATCGGGATGAGTCCGATGGCGTCAATATCACTCGCCCTTATTTATCCAATGCCAGCGGGAACTTATGTTTATCAGCCTCCTTAGCCATTGTGCAGCAGGAGCAAAAGCTGGGTTATCTGGTCGTCGATGTGGATTTGACGCGAATGATTGAGTTTATGATGGGTGACAGTGCTCGTCGGCGAGTAACGCCAGCCTTTAAAGCCGTGTATGGCTTGATAGTCGCAGGGCTTTTTGTGCTGGTGATGGTGCTACTTTGGACGGCGCTTAGGGATATTTATGGGTTATTTGTGGTGGATCATGTCGGGCAAGATCCATTGCAACCCTTTGGGATCATTATCTTTATGACTCTGGCGTTAGCGATCTTTGACCTTGGTAAAACTATTCTTGAGGAAGAAGTGTTAATGCATAAGGATATTTTTCGCCACAGCTCCACCCGTCGAACCATCACTCGCTTTGTTTCAACGATTTTGATCGCCATTTCGATTGAGGCCTTATTGACCATGTTTAAGGCGTCACTGGGCGAGAAACAATATATCGAGCCAGCGATTTGGATGATGTTGGCCGTGGTAGGGTTATTAGTCGGGTTAGGGGCTTATGTGTATCTCGGTGCGAAAGCAGAATGGCTGCTGATCAAAACTCAGGCCTATAAGAGTGGTAAAAAGTAGCATCAAAAGAATAGTAAATTGTACACCCAGCCCCAAGGAGCTGGGTGAGGCTTTTAGAAAAACGTCGGGTTTGAGTCACCTAACGCCTTATGGGAACGGGAAGCTTAGAATAAGTCGTCATCTCCTAATGCACGTCTTAACTCGGCGCGTTCGAGGTAATCTTCTAAGCGCTTCTTAATTTCGCGCTTATGTTGCATTGCCTCGGCTGCTTTGCTGTTTCTAGGGGTGGTCATTGCCTCAATTTCAGTATCGTTGGGCACGACTTCAGTAATATGAGCCATAACGAATTCCTCATGTTGTTCCTAACGCCTTTCTATCTAAAAAGAGTGTGGCAGAAAAGCAAAAAATTTTGCGAGTCAACGTAAAATTTTCTTCCCGAGGTGCCGAAACGCGACGTCGTAGGCTTGTCATATTGTTGCGCTATTTTGGGCTATTTCAGCGAGTGCTGAATTTTGTGATTAAGCGCATAACTCATTATTTTTATTTTCTAAGTTAATTCCTACTTAAATAGTCGGATTGACTTGAATTTGCCTAAAACACCAACAACACTTGGAGAAGTCATTATCATCAACTTGGTGCTAGGGATTTAGCGTGTATGGACATGGATAGTTTCCCCGATTCTTTCAGCCCCTCAAAAAATGTTTATGCCAGCGTAATCAGTTCCAGTTGGTTGATGTTACTCGCCGCCGTTTTTTTTATGGGGATATCCTGGTATGTCCTCGAAGAATATTTACGAGACCGGGGTGAAGAGCGTTTTAACAATAATGTTCAAGATCTTATTGCTGCCGTCAGCAGTCGCATGACCGCCTATGAGCAAGTATTGCGCGGCGGAGTTGGATTATTTCTGGCCTCTGATGGGGTGACGCGCCATGAATGGCAACTCTATGTTTCTAATGCCCGCTTAACCGAGTATTACCCAGGAATTCAAGGTTTAGGCTTCGCGCAGCTCTTAACTCCAGCCAATTTAGATTCCTTTACGCAAGAGGTGCAACAGGAAGGTTTTAGCGATTATCGAGTCACTCCCACTGGTGAGCGGGAGTTCTACTGCGTCATCAAATACCTAGAGCCATTTGACTGGCGCAATCAAAGGGCATTTGGTTTTGACATGTGCTCGGAGC
Organism: Shewanella sp. BC20; assembly: GCF_003129585.1. NCBI lineage: Bacteria > Pseudomonadati > Pseudomonadota > Gammaproteobacteria > Alteromonadales > Shewanellaceae > Shewanella > Shewanella sp. BC20. Next base: position 175,820 of record NZ_NHRI01000010.1, read on the forward strand.
CTACCCGCAGTACGGCCATCTTACATGCCATTGCCACAGGGCTTCCCACCGCATCGGGTAAGGTCACCTTAGTACAAGAAACTCCAGACGATGCACAGGCCGGCATTTTAATGTATGTCCCTTTATACCGTGGTCAGCCGATGACGGAGGAAGAGCGTAAGCAACAGGCCATCGGCGTGGTGTACGCCCCATTTCGTATGAATGATCTGATGCAAGGGATTATGGGGAAACGCTTTTCGGGATTAAAACTGGCGATTTACGATGGCATGGAGGCCAATAACGAGAGCCTAATGTTTAGCAGTCATAAAGTCTTGCCCTCTACAAATGATGTGTTTTATCAATCCCAGCTAGAAACCATGGAAGGCCAAGTTTGGCGTTTAGATGTGTCCTCTGAGTCACGCTTTATCTCAAGCGCAGAACAAACCCAAAGTGTGTGGCTACAGGTGATTGGGAGTGCGTTTATCTTAGCCTTGTTTTACTCAGTGCTGACGATGGCGCGAAATCGCTACCAAGAGTCGCGATTAACGGCAGAGTTAATTGCCAACGAAAAACGCTTCCGCCTCGTGATTGAAGCTTCACCCAGCGCACTTTTCATGGTGGATAGAAGTGGCGTCATTACCTTAGTGAACACCCATGCCGAACGCCTATTTGGATACGCACGGGATGAGTTACTCGGTCGTTCAATCAATATGTTACTGCCCGAAGGGTTGAGGGAAATACATCAACAGCATATGGGCGCTTATCTTGCCCAACCGATTGCGAAAAACATGTCGTTGCGGGATGACTTGTTCGGATGCTGTAAGGATGGGACGCGGCTGGCGATTGAAGTCGGGCTAACACCTATTCACTTCAGTAATGGCGTGTCGATATTGGCGACGATAAACAATGTGTCGGAGCGTAAGCGTATAGAAGCGCAGCGCATTGAACATACTAAGGAGCTTGAGCGTATCAATAAGGAACTTGACCAGTTTGCCTACATTGCCTCCCATGATTTGAAGTCACCATTGCGTGGCATAGAGCAATTAACTGACTGGTTAAGTGAAGATCTGTCCGAGAACACCGACGAAAATGTTCAAAAATATTTAGGTTTAATCCAAAGCCGTATTCAGCGGATGGTGTTACTACTCGACGGATTGTTGATGTTTTCGCGTATTGGTCGAGTCGATACCGAGATTGTTGAAGTCGACACTCGGCTGCTTGTGGAAGATATGTTTGCCTTAGTGGCCCCGCCACAGGGATTCAGTTTAGTGCTTGAAGGGAATTTCCCAACGCTTAAGACAGTGAAAACCTTGTTAGAACTGGTGATCCGCAACTTAATCAGCAACGCGATTAAACACCATGATAAAGGTGAAGGTGTCATCAAAGTGATATGTGAAACCTCGAATCATCATTATTGGTTTAGCGTCATTGATGATGGTCCTGGGATTGCCAGTAGTTTCCATGGAAAGGTGTTTCAAATGTTCCAGACCCTTAGACCAAGAGATGAAGTTGAAGGCAGTGGTTTAGGCCTGTCATTAGTTAAAAAGACAGTAGAAAGTCTTGGCGGAAAAATTCAACTAGAATCAGAAGAGCGAGGATGTTGTTTCCGGTTTAGCTGGCCAATGCACATAGTCAACAAGGAGGGGATATGAGCAATAGTCATGACTACAAACAAGTCACCATTTTATTAGTGGATGATGACGATGTGGATTATATGGCGGTGCAGAGGGCGATGAAGCAGCTGCGCTTACTGAATCCGCTCATTCGGGCTAGGGATGGGCTCGAGGCGCTCTCTATTCTGACTCATTCGGATGCCATCAAAGGATCCTATTTAATTTTGCTCGATCTCAATATGCCCCGCATGAATGGGTTCGAATTTCTCGAACATATTCGCTCCAATCCGGTGTTGTCCTCCTCTGTGGTTTTTATGCTCACGACCTCAAGTACGGATGAAGACAGGATGAGGGCGTACAGTCACCACGTTGCAGGTTACATGGTGAAAACGGATATTAAAGACGGTTTTAATAACATTTTTAATATGTTGGAAGGCTACTGGCGCATAGTGGAGCTTCCAAGCGTATAGGATATGTATATGGATTTACTACTGATCGATGATGATGAAGTCGATAGAACTGCCATTATTCGGGCGCTGCGGCAGTCGAAATCAGCCTTTAATGTCATTGAGGCTAACTGTGCGTTTGATGGTTTAAATCTTGCGTTAGAGCGTCATTTTGACGGTATCTTACTCGATTATTTGCTGCCCGATGCTAACGGCTTAGAAGTGTTGATCAAGCTTAACTCTATGACTCAAGAGCAAACCGTAGTGGTAATGCTGAGTCGTTACGAAGATGAAAAACTGGCGCAGCGCTGCATTGAGTTAGGTGCGCAGGATTTTTTACTGAAAGATGAAGTCAATTCAAGAATTCTAAGCCGTTCAATTCGTTACGCCAAACAACGTGCCTCTATGGCGCTAGCCTTACGAAATAGCCACCAAAAACTCAAAGAACTCGCCGAGCACGATTCGCTCACCAAATTAATGAATCGCTATGGATTTGAGTTGTGTCTCAATCGCGCCATCGCGAGGGCGAAACGCAGCAACGATTTTTTAGCGGTGATCTTGCTCGATCTGGATGATTTTAAAGCGATTAACGACACTTTAGGGCATCAAACGGGTGACATCTTACTCGTAAAGGTGGCGTCGAGGTTAAGTTCGGTATTGCGCGATGGTGACGTGATTGCCCGCTTAGGTGGGGATGAGTTTGTGGTGCTGGTGACTGACAATGACTATAAATATTTCCCCATGATAGTCGCTAATCGGTTACTCAAGGCCTTTGAAGATGTATTTGAGCTTGGGGATAACGACGTGATGATTGGCGCCAGTATTGGGGTGGCCTTTTATAACGAGGCCGCATCCGATAGCTCTGAGCTGATGAAATGCGCCGATATTGCCATGTATCGCGCGAAAAAAATGGGCCGTAACCAGATCCAGTTTTATTCCGAAGCCTTAGACCGTGAGGTGCGCTATCGCAATCATATTGAGTCTAGTCTGAGAATGGCGCTAAGGCAGAACCAGTTAAAAGTCTATTATCAGGCACAAGTCGACTCCCAAACTCACCAAGTGATCGGTATGGAAGCGCTGATCCGTTGGTTACATCCCCAAGATGGATTGATTTCACCGGATCAGTTCCTCCCCATTGCCGAAGAAATTGGACTGATGGAGGAGATTGGGGATTGGATCCTGCTTGAGGCCTGCCGACAGGCGCAGCAATGGTTGAGCCTCTTAGCGCCGATTGGGCGCAGTTTTACCATGGCGGTGAATCTATCCGCCTCACAAATTGGTCATATCGACCTATACGAGAAGATTGTGAAAACTCTGGATGCAACTGGGCTTGCTCCCACTGTGCTGGAGTTGGAGATCACTGAAAATTGCTTGATTGAAGAGCCCCATGAGCATGCCAAGGTGCTGGATAAAATTGCGCAACTTGGGGTGCGATTTGCCCTCGATGACTTTGGCACAGGTTTTTCATCATTAGAGCATATTAAACTCTTTCCAATCAGTGTATTAAAAATCGATAAGAGCTTTATTGCCTCCTACGATAAGGACGAAAAAGACACTCGTTTACTCGCCGCATTACTCAATTTTGCCTATGGTTTTAACGTCACCGCGGTAGCGGAAGGGATTGAAACCGTCGAGCAAGCCGAGTTTTGCACCGAAAGGCATTGCAATGTGTTACAGGGATACCTTTTCTCACGCCCCATAGAGGCGAGTGAATTTGAAGCTAAGTACATCACTCCCTTACTTCCTAAATAGCGAACCTAAATAGCGAACCTAAATTGTGAAGATTATCTTACGTTTGGCTGGGGCCGAGGTTTTAGTCTGGTGAGGAATATTTTCTTGCTTTACACTCAGCAATAGACAAATATCTGCGCCCCTTTCTGATGCAGTGTGCTCAGAGCTTCAATCACAGTGTTTAATTTGGTCATTTGGCAATGAAAATAGGTATCTTATCCCAGTTCCCTGAGTTGTATTCCACCCGACGTTTAGTGGCGGCCTGCAAGAGCCGTGGCCATGAAGCAGTGGTTATTAATACCTTGAATTGCTACATGAATATCAACTCCATCAAGCCGAGCATTCATTATCAAGGCCAAGAGTTAACGGGATTCGATGCCATTATTCCGCGGATCCACGCCAGTGTGACCTTTTACGGCTGTGCCGTTGTGCGCCAGTTTGAAATGATGGGCGTATTTGCCGCCAACGACTCGATTTCAATCGCACGTTCACGGGACAAGTTACGCGCGCTGCAATTGCTTTCCCGCAAAGGTATCGGCATGCCAGTGACGGGATTTGCCAATAAACCCAATGATATTCCCGACTTGATTAACATGGTGGGCGGTGCCCCTTTAGTGATTAAGTTGTTGGAAGGCACCCAAGGGATTGGCGTGGTGTTAGCCGAAACTAAAACCGCCGCCGAGAGCGTGATTGAAGCCTTTTTAGGGCTGAAAGCCAATATTATGGTGCAGGAATATATTCAGGAGTCCAACGGCAGCGATATTCGCTGTTTTGTGGTCGGCGATAAAGTGGTGGCTTCGATGAAGCGCCAAGGGCCCGAAGGGGATTTTCGCTCTAACCTGCACTTAGGCGGCTGCGGCGAGAAAGTAAAAATTACGCCCGAAGAGCGCAAGATGGCGGTTGCCGCTGTGAAAGCCATGGGATTAGTGGTGGCGGGGGTTGATATTTTACGTTCGAATCGCGGCCCCTTGATCCTAGAGGTGAACTCGGCGCCCGGTATTGAAGGCATCGAGCAGACCACGGGGATTTCGGTGACTGAGCCTATCGTGGAATATATTGAGAAGATGGTATTAGCGCGTAAATCGAATCGCGCCGTGATAGCCTAACAAAAACGCCGCGATAATCGCGGCGTTTTTTTAGCGTTTAATTTTATAAATCAAATCCGTAGGAATAACCTAAAACAACCTTGGCGTCATCACCCTGCAGATCGGTATCCGACACCATAAATGAGACTGTGCCCATGCTGGTATCGGCACTGAGTGTGACGTTGTAATCTGCGTAGTTATCCTCATCGAACCAAGATTCAACCACATCGCCACTGGAATAGCCGTAGTGCAATGACAGGCTCAGTTTATCCGTCAGTGGGAAAGACGCAGTGGCCGCAAGATAACTCATATCTTTGTTATCTAATGGCTCAGCCGCGACATCATCACCGGCGTTGATCACGTGGGAATAACTGAGTTCAAACCATTTCCAGGTGATGGCACCGTGCAGTTCACCAAAATCGATGCTGCCTTCGGCATCGGGGTAAGCGTAGTAGAGGTAGCCAATATCGTAGCTGAGGTCTTCGGTGATGTTGCCGCCGTAGCCTGCGTAGAGATCCAACTCATAGCTGGTATCGTCGCCAAAGTCGACATTTGAGGCCCAAGTGCCGGCATAGAATCCGGAGTCATGGCTATAGTCAATGCCTCCTTGAATAGCGACCGCATCATTGGTTTGAGTGACCCCGCGCCATAGATAGTTTGAGGTGCCGCCAATATTGCCGGACACCGCCGCAAAGGCGTTGGTCGTTAATAACAATCCCGTCGATAATGCCAAAACGCTGTACAGTGATTTTCTCATTCTCATCCCCTCGATTGACTTATTTATCGATTCACTCATGTCACCACAGAGTGGGTGACATTGGTGCATCATGGTTTTTTCTGATAAGGGAATTGCTAATCACATGCCATTATTTGAACATCATTAAAAACAATTGGTTACACAACGCGTGTTAATAAAATGTTTTAAAACGCTCAAAAATGGAGCGGTTGACGCACTGTGTTTGTGCAAAAAATCATCTTTCATGCTTTTTTGAGAGCAAAAAAAACGCCTCACAGAGGAGGCGTTTTATATAATCAATGTCGAGCGAATTAGTTCACACTATCACGCAAGGTTTTACCCGCTTTAAACTTAGGCACAGTGGCTTCAGCGATCTGAATTTCTTTACCTGTCTGTGGGTTACGGCCAGTACGAGCTGCGCGAGTGGAGGTTTCAAAAGAGCCAAATCCAACGATAGAGATCTTGTCACCGTTTTTCATTGATTCAGTAATAGCTGCTTCGAAAGATTTCAATGCACGTGCTGCTTCAGCTTTAGTGATATCGGCATTTTCTGCAATCTTGGCAATAAGTTCAGTTTTGTTCATCTTTATTGTCTCTTCTTTCCGTAGATTTATTAAGTCAGCGTGCCTAACATGCCACAAGGTTTGGGCATTGGAAAGCCCTTTGCTACGGGCTTGTGTCCTATAAGTAACAAAAATGCAGAATATTTACCCCATTCGTGACTTAGGTTTTATTCTTCGAGCAGTTGATATAAGAGCTGCTTCACCAATTTGGGTTCGAAGGGTTTATCGCACAGGGCATTGACACCCGCCTGAGAGACATTGCTCAAGTGAGCATCATTTGCCTCGGAAGACACCATGAGGATAGGCACATGGGATTGCTGGCTTTCATTACGGATAAATTGGGTGAGTGCCAGACCATCGACACTGGGCATATTGTAATCGGTAATGATCAGGTCAAACATATTATTACGCATTAACTCAATGGCTTGAGCGCCGTCTTCCGCTTCGGTGATCTGCTTGATCCCAAGGTTGCCAATGGTACGTTTAATCACATTGCGGGCCATGCGGCTGTCATCAACCACGAGCACACGCACGTCATGCACATCGAAGTGGCTGAGGTCGAGCTCATCATGGCTGAGTAAATCGATAGTTGCATTCAACGCCTTGCCTAAGTGTTCGGCATTAAAGGGCTTTGGCAGAATCGCGACCACGCCAGACTGACGGAAAATCTCCAATTGCTCGCGGCGGCATTCGCTCGAAACCAACATAAATTGAATGTCTTTGTATTCACTGTTGGTGCGTAGGTAGCTTAAAAACTCGGTCGCGGTACCATCTTCAAAATACATGGCACTGGCGATGAGATCCGGCTTGTGGCGGGCAATCAACTCCCTTGCTTGGGTCAAACTTGCGGCATTTTGAATGCTGATAATGCCTTCTTGCTGTAAACGCTTGATGATAATGCGGCGCTGGGTTTCCGATGGCTCAACAATGAGAATCGAGAGTTCGCTAGGCGATAAATGAGTCATAATGGCTGGCTTTATCAGGTCTTTTAGGGAGCCGTTAACTTAGGCTAGAAACAAGGGCTTAGCAATAAACAAGCTTACGCTTTTACCTTTGCGGTTAAATAATGATGGGTGATGCGGGAAAAGGCTACCCAATACTGCACTAACAATAAGGCGATGATGCTCAAGACTAAGGGCAACATAGGGATGTTGTGGCCTTCAACCACCACTTTGACGTCTTGCGGGGTAATTTGATAGGCGATAATCGCGGTAATCCCCAGTGCTGACAGGCCTAAAGTCTGTAATCCAACATAAATTTTTAGCACTAAGCTAGACCAAGGTGCCTGTGTGAGTATGCCAAACAAAACCGGCAATACACCTAAGCTAAAGAGGTCGAACGAACCGGTTGCAACGGCACGTAGTAGTGCTACCACAGCAAACAGAGTGTAGAGGGCAATCAGTAGAATAAGGCGTTTAGGCATAGGGTTAGCGTTTATGGCTGATTTTAAGTGGAGCAAGTGTAGGAAAAGCCCTGAACTGAGTCCAGCATAACCGTATTATCATGTAGAATACGCCTTTGCTTAGGCATTCAATATTAGGTTAAGTGATGACAGAAGTAGAATTTTGGGACTTAGTGACCCGCAGTGAACCCGCGCAATCCCAGGAATCTTTAGCGCAGGCATTAAAGCAAAAGTTGGCAGAGCTGAGTGACGACGAGTTAAAAGCCTTCGATAAATTGTTTGGTCAACAGATGCGTCGTAGCTACTTATGGTCGGTATGGGGAGCGGCTTATATCATCACTGGCTGTGATTCCGATTATGCCTTTGCTGAATTTCGCGCGTTTCTGATCTCACTTGGACAGGCCCGTTACGAGGCGGTGATTGCCAATCCAGACACTTTGGCGCAGTTAACGGCATGGCCTGAGAAGGACGGCTACGCCTATCCTTTTATCGAAGATTACGACTTGATCGCGGGTCAACTATTTGAAGACAGAACAGGTAAGGAGTTGCCTTTTATGCCTTCGGGTAAGGCTACGCCAGCGGGTAAAAAATTTAGCACTAAGCCCAAAGATTTAAAGCAGCAATATCCTGAGCTTAGTGCGCGTTTTCCGTTTTAATTCGGCTTAAGAGCGCAAGCAGGCATTGCTGCTAATATCGAAGGTCATGCCATAGCGAGGGCAAGCTTGGCGCATCAGCTGATGTTCTTGCTCCGCTAATTGACGGCTAAATTCTTGATCGAGCTGCTCAGTCATGCGCTCTTCTGCCTGCTGTTGTGACTGAGCCAGTTTATCAAAGTGAGACTTTACCACTTGTTGCTGCGCAGCACTGAGTGTGGCGGCATGGCTAGGTAAACTGATAAGTGTGCCTAGGGTGAGGAGCGCCAGTAAGGCGAACTTTGCCATTAAAGGTTGCTGTAGATTTGCGGTTGTTAGTTTCATAGATAACTCCAAATTAAAATCACCGGAACTCGGTCGATTTTTAAATCGTCGTTTGGCTTTCATCGTGCATATATGGACCCATCCGGTTTGCAAGACATTCGATAGCGATTTTGAGAAGAGTTCATTGCACCCATATATCCGGCCTGTTGTTGAGGGATCTCTCTGGCCCTGATGGATATCTGCTTCTACTGCCC
>NZ_NHRI01000011.1:0-170834 GCF_003129585.1 Shewanella sp. BC20
TGCATACCAACCTTCGTTACATTGTCAGAGCCGCTACTTTATTCAGGCTCCTAGGTTCATCTGGTGATACAGATGGTTCACTCATTAAGCGGTGAACAGCACTTCATACGACTTCACGTCGCACGCCTCATTCCGTGTTTCGGCTCGTTAGCTCAATCGAAAATTCCCATACCTGCTGCCATATATATTCTTATCTATTTGTCTATGTTTGGCCTTACCAGAAATCGGCTAACAATGTATGGGTATACAGTCGTATTTAAATTTAGGTGTTTTGGTATGATTTTGAGACAAAATCAGCGAAACAAAACATAGACACCCATCCTTAATAGCGAGGAAGTAAACCTCCGACTATGCTTTGGTTAAGCATTAAACATGGAGGTTTGTATGCCGCGCCCTCGCAGAACTCAGATAAGTCTTGAAGACACTCCCTATTACCATTGCTGCAGCCGCGTTGTTCGGCGGGCATTTTTATGTGGTGATGATAGTTACTCGGGTAAAAACTATGACCATCGCCGTGGTTGGGTAGAGTCATTATTGTTTGAACTTGAAGCGGTTTTTGCTATTGATATCGCAGCCTTTGCCGTGATGTCGAATCATCTGCATGTGGTGCTGCGAGTCGATATCGACAGCGCCAATCGCTGGACTGACCGCGAAGTGCTTGAGCAGTGGCATAAGTTGTTTAAAGGCGATGAATTAACGCAAAAATTCGTTAAAGGTGAGTTAGTTGAAGCTCATCAGGTCAACAGATTAAAGCATTCAATCGCCCTTTATCGCAGTCGATTATGCGACATTAGCTGGTTTATGCGCTGCCTCAACGAACCGATTGCAAGGCAAGCAAATCAAGAAGATAACTGTACAGGTCGCTTCTGGGAAGGGCGGTTTAAATCCCAAGCTCTACTCGATGAAGCCGCGGTATTAGCCTGTATGACTTACGTTGATTTAAATCCGATTCGAGCGCAACTCGCTGAGACACCCGAACAATCCGACCATACCAGTATTCAATTGCGTATTCGGGCCGCATTAAAAGGTGAGCAGCCGAGCAATCTCCTGCCTTTTATTGGTAGCGAGTGCGACAACCAACCCAATGGCATTGCGTTTTCATTAATGGATTACGTTCAATTGGTAGATGATACGGGCCGAATTATTCGCAATGATAAACGTGGACACATCAGTGAAAATAGTGCCAACATACTGAACAGATTAAATATTCCCCGTGACAGTTGGCTCAAACTGACCACCGAATTTGGCAAGTTATTTCATGGCCCTGTGGGCACACTGCAAGAACTGACCGATTACTGCGAACATCTCGAAAAGCGACGACGGCATTTTGCTAAATGCTGCCAGCACTTTTACAGCAACTGACAACGGCTTATATCATTTCAAAGCCCCATCCAGAACACATCCCAAGCTTTAAGGGATGACTTACCTCGTCTGAAATACCCCATTTTTAAAGAAATTAGCGCAAATTATTGCCTCTAATGCTGTTTATACGACTTTGATGGTACTTACTTAACCTATTTTAACTCGGACAAGTTGTATGCAAACATAAAGTGCATTATGTTATTGATTTATATTGGGTGGCTGGATTTATTTTCTTCAGGGAGGAGATGGCAATAGCATTATAGATATATCTAGCCTGAAGGATAAGTATGATATTAGTAGCGCGCCTGAGCACATAAAGATGGCCAAGGGGCTGAACTATACAGACCTTTCAGAGGCCGAGAAGTATGCTGCTCACATAGCTGACTCATCACTTGTTGAAACAATCAGGCTTGCGCAAGAGAGTGATGATCCACAAATGCGCGGAGTTACAATGAAGAGTATAAATGCTGTTTGGTATAGTAACCCGAAATCTAAAGGAGCATGGAGTGAACTTGATACCTCTTACGCGATGGGTTCTTATCGTGCAGGTGAGAACATCCAGTTTAACGGCCAATTAATGAAGGAATTACTCCCGGGTGGAAAAGGGATTCCGGGAGGGCAAGCCATGCTTAGACAAGGCTATGCTTTACCGGGGTTTTATGGGATTAGGCCAGGGAAAAGAGCATTTAATTATGTTGTTGGTCACGAGGTTGAGCACACAACAAGCCTTAATGCGAGAAGTCGGAATGCAGAAAGTAACGCAGACAGTTTTTACATGGTACTTTTTGAGGGGAATTAATAATGTTTAAATTAATACTTTTGACTGCAATATTACTTTCTGTATCGAGCGCGAAGGCTGGCGAAATTACTTATATTTTAATTGATGAGTGGTACGAGGGAGTTGCCAGCAGTCACAATAGTGGGCTTCTGAACAATGAAGATAGCCAACAAAAAGAGCTTCTTTACGAAAAATCAACAGGCTTTTCTTTGAGTGAATCCTTGGTATATCCATTAATTGGAAATAAGAGGTTTTCGAGCGTTGGAGGGGTGAAAAAATGCAATGGCTTTCAGGGGGAGTGCCTTGTAATTGATGGATTGTTGAAGTTATCTTTACCGTCTAACTTCGATGGTAATACCGTTCAGAAGTGGACATGGGAAAACTACTCATACACAACAAGTGTTAAAAAAGAATATTCGTTACTTGGTAACAAGCTTCATGTTACAGAAATCTTAGCGGCCTGTACGGAGTGCACCTTCAATAAGGCTAGGTTTGAATTTGATAATGATAAAGGTATAACATCTATTAAGTTAAGTGCTGAAGGTGCGACGGTAAGCTACCTTCTGGGAAGTTCTACTGGTTTTTTAGCTAAAGACTGAATAGCAGGGAAATAAGAGGCAAGGACATATATGGTCACCTCGGGTTTAGCAAGGCCAATGTCCTACTTTATTCAAACTAATTTGTGCTAATCGACCAGTGAGGCAAGGACAGCCATATCTTTTTGTGTTTTTCAGCATCTTCTACTAAATAGCTGTTCCAAATAGTAGATCAAAGGAAGGGAACTCAGTCCTGTTTGAGCGATCTGATCTATCGCCAAACAAACCCACCACTCGCCGAGGACTGAGAATGGCCATCTTACCACCACTTTGTCGCGTAGAGCGCAAACAACTACAGAAATTGATCCATAAAACCAAGGATCAACACTTCGCTCGACGTCTTATCGCTATGCTGATGCTGCATCAAGGGCTGTCGATTACTGACGTTCATCACGCTACTGGTGCAGCACGCTCCAGTATTGGTCGTTGGTTAGGCTGGTATACCGAAAGCGGCGTTGATGGGCTAAAATCTCTGCAGCTGGGACGGCCGGCAAGCTTGCCCATAGACCCCATATTGCTCTGTCTATCTTTGCTTATTCAGCTATGCCCACAGGACTTTGGTTACCAACGTAGCCGCTGGAGCAGTGAACTGCTTGCCATGGTGATTAATGCACAGCTTAAGCTCAGCATCGCTGCATCAACCGTCCGCCGATTACTACCCAAAGCAGGAATGGTCTGGCGCCGCTCGGCTCCGACATTGCGTATCAAAGACCCACACAAAGAGGAGAAAATGGCCGCGATAAATCAGGCACTTGAGCAGTGTTGCGTCGAGCATCCGGTTTTCTATGAAGATGAAGTAGACATCGACTTGAACCCAAAAATCGGGGCAGATTGGATGCCAAAAGGACAGCAAAAACGCGTTGTCACCCCAGGCAACAACCGTAAGCATTACATAGCTGGAGCCCTGCATGCCAGCACCGGGAAAGTGCTTTATGTACGAGAGGCAAGGACAGCCATATCTTTTTGTGTTTTTCAGAAAAGAAGAAAAAGAAGAAATAGGACAGGCATAACTCTTTTTCAATCAGCCTCATTTTCTTGGGGCTTTTTGTCGAAAAAGAGAGGACAGCCACATCTTTTTGTGTTTTTCAGCGTATTCTACTAGGCTTTAAATTATCCTGATTTTGTCTGTGTGGAGTTGGCTATGACTTCGGCCAGAAGACAGCTAATTGATGCTAATGCAACGCCCTTCTATCATGTGATAAATCGCTGTGTTAGAAGGGCTTTTTTGTGTGGTGAAGATAAACTCACTGGCCGCAGTTACGAGCATAGGCGTGGCTGGATTGTAGATAAAATTAAGGCATTATCAGCGATATTTTGTATCGATATTTGCGCCTACGCGGTGATGAGTAACCATTACCACTTAGTGCTTAAAATAGATGTCGATAAGGCCAAATCCTTAACGCCAAAAGACATTATCAGCCGTTGGTGCCAAATCACTAAAGGCCATGCAATTGCTACTAAGTATATGAATGGTGATGCTTTAATCGAAGGTGAACGCATGTTACTCGATGGCTTAATTACCGAGTGGCATGAACGATTAAGCAGTATTTCTTGGTTTATGCGTTGTTTAAATGAGGAAATTGCTCGTAAAGCCAATCGAGAAGATGAGTGTAAAGGCGCCTTTTGGGAAGGTCGTTTTAAATCGCAAGCGCTGTTAGATGAGCAAGCCTTGCTCGCGTGCATGATGTATGTCGATTTAAATCCCATTCGAGCAGGCATTGCTGATTCTTTGCAATCCTCTGATTTTACATCGATTCAGGAGCGAATTGACTCGCTAAACACCCCAAATCATCCATTAACCCTCCCAGTGCCACAAACTGACTTTTCAACTAATGAAGCTCATATTCCCCACAAGGCTCTCGTCCAATTCGATGGCGCAGCTCACCTGAGTCAGCAAACAGGCATTCCATTTCATTTTGCCGATTATCTCGAACTGATTGATTGGACGGGCCGCGCCATTCGCCTTGATAAGAAAGGCTATATCGATAATCAACGGCCGAAACTACTCAATGAATTAGGTATTGCGCCCGATGCGTGGCTCACATCAGCTAAAGAGTTTCGTCGTCAATACAGTGGCATAAGTGGTCGATGGGATAGCATGTGCGCATTTAAAAAGCAGCATAACAGCGGCAAATGGTGTAAAGGAAAAGCCTCAAGCCAAGCGTTACATCCTTAAGTTGCTCACGACTCAGCGTTTAGGATTATTTTTGTTTATCCGAAATGAAGATAATTTCGCGCAAAACATAGCACGATTTTGTCCCAAAGCATGCTGTGTGTTTCTTTAAAACCTGCAAGCTACACCGATGCTAAAAGGGTGAGTCATGGTGATTGGCGAGACGACCTTCCGCCTCAAGGACGAGGCGGTCGAGCATCCACGGATGGACTTGCTGCGTGTCGGTGAGCGAATACCATGGCTCGCCTAGCAATACTGCTATCTCAACAGCTATCAGTAGTCATTGCACAAAAAAATAGCGATAAACTCACTGAGTTTATCGCTATTTTGATGTGTTGCTATTGCAGTCTTATATCACGCTTAAATGCTGATAATCCGGCCATTATAGGCCGCACCTATGCGATGCGGAGGTGGATTACTTAACGATTTCCATCTCGGCTAACAGGTTGTCGGCATTATCTAAATACTTCATTACCCACAGCATATAACGGCTATCGACTTGGATTGAGCGGTTGATATTGTCGTCGTACGCCCAGTCACCTATGATGCTTTCATACACGCCATCGAACAGTAAACCCACTAATTCGGCGCGGCCGTTTAGGGTTGGAGAACCAGAGTTACCGCCGGTGGTGTCTAAGGTAGACAGGAAGTTTACCGGCACAGAATCGATGGCTTTAACATAGAAATCACCGTATTGCTTCTGCTTGATAAGCTCTAACTGCTTTTTCGGCGCATCGAATGGGTCAACGCCAGTGTCTTTTTGCACTATGCCTTCGAGGCGAGTAAAGGGCTTAGCCACTAAACCATCTTTAGGTTCATAACCTTTAACATGACCAACGGTCACGCGCAGGCTAGAGTTCGCATCGGCGTACACTGGCTTACCTTGCTCACGGTTATAGGCGATGATGGCATCCATATATTGCGGACGCACTTTCATCAGCTCGCCATCTAATTCTTTCTCTTTCTTCTCTTCGCTCATGTTGGTGTCATACATGGCCACGGCGAATTGAATAAAAGGATCCTTAGAGGCTTTGAACTCATCAACGGATTTTTCCATCCAAGCTAAACGCACATCTTTGTTGCCCAGCTCGGTTTTGGCGTACATTTTGTCTAAGGTTTTCGAAAGCTTAGCTTCGTTAACCTTTTTATCGATACCAAAGGCTTTATCCATTGCAGGTAAGCGCTGCGCCTCGGGTAACGCGGCATAACGTTTGAGCATATCCAAGAGAACGGCCTTATCGACACTTGGCGCATAACGGCGGTCGATACGTTCCATGCTCGCCTTGAAACGTGTCATATCGCGGTCTTGGAAGCCAGGTTCGCGTTGCATATCAGGCAATTGCTTCTCATGGGCTAAACGGTACAGATTGGTCGCCGTTGGCACCATAGTAGTATTGCCAATGTAACTTAAAATCATATCCCGTTCTTGATGGGCTTTGCTTTTGGCGATCAGCGCGTCTAAGTCGCTTAAGGTTTTACCGTATTTGGCTTCGCGGCTGCTGTCTTTGGCAATCCATGCGGCAAGCTCGGCTTCACGGGCCTTGCGGTCGGCTAACATGGTGGATTTGCCATAAAACTCGATCATTGAGGTAAAGTTTTTAGCGTAGTTCGCTAAGCCAGCGATTTGGCTCTCATACTTAATGCGCTCGTCGCTGCCTTCTGGTGCCGTTTCTTTGATGATTTCAATAAAACGTTCGCGCAGCATCTTGCCTTCTGGGTAAGCCCATTCGAACTGATTTTGCACTTCGTTCGCGGTGCGGTATCTGTTAGTGCGGCCGGGGTAACCCGCCACCATCACAAAATCCCCTTCGCTCACGCCTTTGGCCGAGACTTTTAAGAAACTCTTTGGCTCGTAAGGCACGTTGTCGGCGCTAAATTCGGCAGGTTTACCAGTTTTAGACACATAGGCGCGGTAGAAGGAAAAGTCGCCCGTGTGGCGCGGCCACATCCAGTTATCGACATCGCCGCCGTATTTACCGACGCTGCCCGCTGGGTTATAGACTAAACGTACGTCGCGGATTTCTAACTGTTTTACCAGATAGTATTCTAAACCACCGTGGAAGCTATACACTTGGCAGCGGTAGCCTTCATCCTTTTCACACTCGGCAACGAGTGCTTTTTCTTGGTTCTCAACGCCTTGATAAAACTCACGGCCCGCTTTGTTTTCAAGCCCAGCGTTGACGCGCTCAGTCACATTGGTCACCTCTTCGGTGACATAAACGCGAGAACCTGGCGCGGCGGGTAATTCATCGGCAAAGGTTTTAGCTAAAAAACCGTCCTGCAACAGGTTTTTCTCTGCAGTCGAGTTATATTGAATCGAACCATAGGCACAGTGATGGTTTGTCACCACTAAGCCTTTTGGCGAAACAAAAGATGCCGTACAGCCACCTAGGCTGATCACAGCATTCATGGGGAATTCGGTCAGTTTGGAAATCGATTTCGCATCAATCTCTAAGCCTTTCGCTTTGAGTTCATCGGCCATTGCGGGCAATTGGTGTGGCTGCCACATACCTTCATCGGCATGGGAGGCAAAACTCGCCGCCACGGCAACTGAGAGTAACCATTTTTTCATTATCTTAAGTCCGTTTTAGGTGAAGAAAGCCGAGCGCTTGCGAGGCCATTTCTTATATTTATTGGGATTACATGCCACTTTGGTTAACGCTAAAAAGCAAAAAGTCAGGCACTGGGCCTGACTTTAGCATATCGCACGCACTCTATAACAGAGTTAGAAAAATTCGCTTACAAAGCAAATACATTCATCATATTTATCGGTTTAACTCTGCCGTTTCAGTACGCTAAACGGCTTTAACTTACAGCGCGACAAATAACTGAGCGCCGATAATCACCGCGCCTAGCAGTCCCGCAATCCCGAGGGCAAATGTGCCGCCAGACACTTGGTATCCCTGCGGCGTGGCTTGGCGCTGACGTAGTGCCATCACGATCGGTAGGAAGATAATCATCACCACCAGCGGCACGGCGGCAAAGCCTAATACGGCAACAAAACCTTCGGGGACATAGAGCGCGCACAACAGCGGCGGCACAAAGGTTAACAACCAGGTTTGGGCCCGGCCGAGGAAGGTCTTCTTCGCGCGGGTCAGTTCGGCCACAAAATCATACAGACTTAAGGTTACCCCGAGGAAAGAGGTGATTAAGGCTAAATCCGCAAACAGCGAAATACATTTGCTGATCCAAGGCGTGTGGGCAATCTCTTGTAATGCACTGATCAGCGCAGGTAAAGAGCCATTAAAGCTGCTGATTTCGGTGCCACCCACTGTGCCTAAGGTCACCAATAACCAGAAGATATAACACGCGAGTGGAATGGTTGAACCGATTAATAATACCTTGCGCAGCGAAACGGCATCGCCATCCAAATAACGTACTAAGGTCGCGATACACACGTGAAAACCGAAGGAGGTAAACACCACGGGAATCGCCGCCATCCAACTGCTGGTCATGGACTCGGCCACTGCACTGGTTGCCATACTCGAGATACTGACTTCCGGTAATAAAAACAGCACGACCACAATCAGTAATAAAATCATCAGCGAAAACAAGAAGCGCGAGGCTTTATCGACCCAAGCCACCCCTAAGGCCGCAAATCCACCCAGCACTAAGGTAAACAGCACGACCGCCAGTTGGTTATCTAACACGAGGTCGAACATATTTTTGGCTTTAAGCACTAACAGCGATGAACCGCCCGTCAAATACGCCGCCGTTAAGGCAAAGAGTAAGCTGAGAAAGGAGGCGCCTTGCACCATTTGGCCTTTCTTGCCGAGGAGTTTGCCCGTGATGGCATGAACGTTATCACCGACGCCTGAGCGCAGGTTAATCTCAAGCATTAACAATGAGGTATAGGCTGACAAGCCCCAAATCACCACCATTAACAAAATGGCTGGCACCATGCCTAAGGCGGCCGTGGCTAAGGGTAAGGCTAACATTCCCGCGCCAATGGCGGTCCCCGCGACAATGGCTATCGAGCCTAACATTTTTGAATTCACACAATTATCCTGTTCAAGTATTAATTATTATTTTTTAAGGTTTTTTGAGTAGATTTGAAGGATAAAGCCTTGCGCACTCTGTGATTAAGCCAACAGCAATCTCAAACGAAAAGCGTCACTAAACTTAAAGCATCCAATCCGATCTCAAAGAGCAGATCAATTGGCCCCAATAGCTTTTGAATATTTCAACCCAGTCGCCATTGAGGCTAACTAAATCGTTTGCAGAAAAGTGACATTAATTTCAACCGTGATTGCCTTAGCAAAGCAGCGACGTCGCGCGTAAAAGAAGATAGCTCTGGACATTAACAGAGCCAACCCCAGCGGGCAAGCCAGTTATAGACAAAGATGACGCCGCTTTGGCTATCCGAAGGGGAAATGTGAGTAAAAGATAAAAAATCGAGGCGGAACTGTTATCAAAACAATAACCCCTGCAACACCTGTAGCGTTGCAGGGTTTATCAATGAGTCTAGCGATTCGCTAACGGAGATACGGGATTGCGCTAAAGCGAATTAACGCGACTCACAATCCGCTTATTCCCCAGTTAACCGATTACAGCTCAGTCCAAGCCATATTCCAAGAGCCGCCGACACCCGGTTCAAACCCGGTTGCAGTTGGCGACCATTGCATGCAATAACCACTGTAAGGCCAAGGTTTACATTGATAGACCTTGCCAGTTTTAGGTTGCAGCACTTTAGTACCCGCCACATAGTTTTTAACTCCCTCGGGGAAGACAAAATCGGCATCCGGCGCTGTGGCTTGATCTTTTAAGAACAGATCGAAGTTTTGCTGGATAACCTCACCTTGCTTAGGCTCGCCCTTCACTTGTAAGTGATAATGGCCTTCCTTTGGCGCGACGACATCAAGCACTAGACTCGCGTTGGTGTTATTGACCGCTTGGGTCACATAACCAGCTGCCGTGCCATCGTGGCTAAATAGGTAAGCCGAGACCTGCATATCCGCATTAGTGCTGACATCGAAACTGACCTTTGCGGCACCATCGACAATGGTGTAATCATCGGCCAGTGACGTGACATCGAGCTGATTGCCCGGCGCAGGCGCAATATCGAAGCTCACTTCCACTCGCTCTAGGCCCGAATTAGGCGCGGCATAAATCTCATTTTTACCGTAAACGGGCGAGATCACCCCAGAGGCATTCTTCTGCCCCGCCTTAAGTTGTGGCTGCTGGGCATTAATGGCACTGGCTAACAGGAATGTCCAATTTTGTTTGGCACCTTGAGTGGTGTCGGCAATGGTTATCTGGGTTTGCTTGGCAGTTTGCTCGCCATTAGCATCAAACACCCGCGTCATCACCTTATCGCCCGCCTTAAGATCGAGTGACGGATTGATATCGCCAATATCGGTCCACTCGCCCGGCACCACAACATCTGAGCTAAAGTTCACATCGATGGCATTATAGAAACTGTTGGTGGTATCACCGACTTCCCACACGGCCAAAATCACGTGATAACCGCTTCTGTCTTCAGGTACATAACAGTTATGTGTCACTAACTTAGGCGGCTGAACCATGCCTCCATCGACCACACAGAAGGGAGCTAAGTCAAAGCTTGCACGGCTCAACGCTTGGTTTTGGTCCCACCCTTGGCGAGTTAAATAATAACGCCAATTGCGGGTCACATGGTTAGCGGTGAACTGCCAGCTAAAGTCATTCCAACCCGACTTAATGTCATGCTTAGACCAACGGCTTGGGCTCTGTTCATCCAAGGGAGAAAACGCAGCATTGGCTGCACTGGCAATTTTACCGTCGGCAGGGCCTGACTCAGGAAAACCTGATGTGCCTTCAACACTTTGCGGTTCCCATTGAACGGCGCCGCAGTTTAAATTGCTGCCAGTTTTACAGGCGTATGAGCGTGATTCTGGTGAAACCACATAACCGTGGGCCGACGCCGTTTGGCTAACGAGCGCACTCGTAGCGCTTAAGGCCAAGGCAATTAGGCTTAAACGAGCCAGTTGTGGGTGTTTGCGGTTAGCATTTGTGATTGATGTAAAAGCAGTTAGATGTGCCACTTTATTGTACTCCGTAGGGCGCCTTTCTCGACGAGATTGGCATAGGTATAAAAGTGGTATTTAGGCAAAACAGCATTAAGCAAAGCCGTTTATTTTTCAAAGAATTGAAAGCATCAGCCCAATTCTGAGGCAACCCCGCTATCTTAGTTTCAACATCCCTTTACAACCTTAGACCGGAGGCTTTGCGTCCTAATTTTTCAATTAGTTTGCCAAATACGGTGGATCTCTATTGAAGTTAACAGTATGTAACTTAAACATTGAGACCCGGCTAACCTAACAACAAAAGACAGCGTTGTCAAAATTTAAATTATTACAATTCAATGTGTTACAAAACGAAAAGCGGTATTTTATTGGCACCTGTCAGATTATTTGCCCTCTGACTCGATGAGTTTAATCTTGAAACCCTGTTTCACTTGGGTATAATGCCCACCTCGCTTCGGGGGAGTAGCTAACTGGATTTCGAGCCATCGATATTCAGGGTGAACATCAACATACTTGGCCGCATGCCATGGTGTTCACAGCAAATCATCGATTTGTCCTGCAAGACCTGAGCACAGTAACCGCACCTAGGGGTGGACGGTCTATTGTGCTTATGTCAAAAACCACCCCTAAAAGGATCACACTTGGAAGCGTTACTCGCCTCAACCTTTACGGTTGCCATCGCCGAGATTGGCGATAAAACCCAACTGCTTGCCCTATTACTCGCAGCAAGATTTAAAAATAAAACCGCGATTATCTTGGGTATTTTACTCTCGACTCTGTTTAACCATTTTGCCGCCGCTTGGCTTGGCCAATGGGCGATTAACTGGGTGAGCCCAGATGTAGCACGCTACTTGGTTGCCGCCTCCTTCTTTGCGATTGCACTCTGGGTACTGATCCCCGATAAAGTGGACGCCGAAGAGAGCCGTTTCTATAAGATGGGGCCCTTTGTTGCGACCTTTATTCTGTTCTTTATCGCCGAAATGGGCGACAAAACCCAGATCGCGACTGTCGTGTTAGCCGCTAAATACGATGCCTTAGCCATGGTGGTTGCAGGTACTACTTTGGGTATGTTGCTGGCGAACGTCCCAGTGGTTATTGCGGGACATTTTAGTGCCGAAAAATTACCAATGAAGTGGATCCACAGGGGCTGCGCAATTTTGTTTGCCCTGCTCGGCGTAGCAACCTTAATGGTTAACTGATTGATAAAATGAAGATAAAAAAAAGGCCAGTGATAACACTGGCCTTTTTTATTGGGCTAACGAATTAACTTATAACCCGAGAGCAGTTTGGATACGTTGACCATAATCGGCATCGGCTTTGTGGAAATGTGCCAGCATACGTTGCCGTACCTCTACACTTGCCTGACGCAGAGAGCCAGAAATCGTTTCCACTAAGCGTGCTTTCTCGGCTTCGCTGAAGATGCGATACAAATTACCCGCCTGAGTGTAATCATCCTGATTGTAACGGCTGTAACGCGCCGCTTCGCCATCTAAACGCAGTGGTGGCTCGGCAAAGTTTGCCGGTTCAACTAAAGCACCCGCAGTGCTGTTTGGACCATAGTTAGCCGCGGCATCGCCACCGGTTTGACTACCGTGGTACGGGCATTGTGTTCCCGCCATGGCACCCGCACGTTGGTGATGATTGGCTTTAGTCGCATGTGGGCAGTTTACGGGTAACTGGTTGTAGTTCGCCCCAATTCGGTAACGCTGCGCATCGGCATAGGCGAATAAACGCGCCTGCAACATCTTGTCGGGCGATGCGCCCACACCTGGCACTAAGTTGCTCGGTGCTAATGCCACTTGCTCGACTTCGGCAAAGTAGTTTTGCGGTAAACGATTCAACTCTAACACACCAATTTCAATTAACGGGTAATCGCCATGTGGCCACACCTTAGTCAAATCGAATGGGTTGATATGATAAGTGTTAGCATCAGCCTCAGGCATAATCTGTACGTTCACCGTCCAACGAGGGAAGTTACCGTCGGTCACTGCTACTACCATATCGCGCTGGGATGAGTCAGGGTCGATACCCTTTAACTTGTCGGCTTGCTCATTGGTTAAGTTCACTACGCCTTGCTGCGATTTGAAGTGGAACTTCACCCAGAAACGCTCACCTTTAGCATTCCAAAACGAGAAAGTATGCGAACCATAACCGTGCATTTGGCGGTAGTTTGCCGGAATACCACGGTCAGACATCAGAATCGTCACTTGGTGCATGGCTTCTGGGTTTAATGACCAGAAGTCCCACATAGCTTGTGGATCTTTCAAATTCGTCAATGGGTTACGCTTTTGGGTATGGATAAAGTCTGGGAACTTAATACCGTCACGCAGGAAGAAAGTCGGCGTATTGTTACCCACGATATCGTGATTACCACGAGCAGTATAGAAGCGCAGACCAAAACCACGGGGATCGCGCTCGGCATCGGCAGAGCCCATTTCACCACCCACGGTAGAGAAGCGCACGAAGGTCTCAGTTTGCTTACCCACACCGTTAAAGTGGTCGGCGATGGTGTATTCGCTTAAGTCTTTAGTCAGGGTGAAAGTACCGTATACGCCAGTCCCTTTCGCATGCACAACACGCTCAGGAATACGCTCACGGTTAAAGTGGGCAAGTTTTTCAATTAAATGCCAATCTTGCAGTAGTAAGGGACCACGCTCACCCGCTGACAATGAGTTTTGATCGTCAGCAATTGGAGAACCGCTTTGGCTTGTTAAATACTGTTGACTCATATCTTGCTCCTCATTCTTGATTGGTGTTAACCCAAGATTCAATTAAATCGTAAATGGTGGCCATGGCTTATCTCCTTGGCAGGGCGACGTGTTGTCGATGGAGTTAGAATAGGCAAAAATACGAATTCAATAAAACGATTAATATAGATTCAAATAATCTACATTTCAGATTAACGAAGAGTGCTTAGATCATTCAGGGAGTAAAGTTCACTCCCCGTATGTGATGAAATAGCCAGCAACAGAATAAAGAGTATGCCAGCCGTAACGCAAACCGACTTGGCAAAAATGAGAACTCGAGCTTAAGACAAACTTAAAAAATACTTCAATTGATTCAAAGTGCTACATATTACTCATTGACAGAGCTCGCCTGCTCGCGATAGATAACGACCAAGTAATAGGCATCGATTAACACGATAAAAAAGTTAACCGCCGCCACCGGGTAAGCTTGTATCGCAACCCCATAGGCAACGAACAATGCCGACCCCAACAAGTTCCACCAGCGTAACTTTTTGATGTTAGACATCATTAAAGAGATGGCTACCACCACAGACGCCAAATAACCAACCCATTCCCACATCATTGCACTATCCATATCACGTCCTTATTTATCGATTGATACAACTAAAACAGGTTGGTTGAGCCTTCTTAGCGTTTTACTACCGCCGCCGTCATCCGTGAAATACAGGTCAACTCCCCTGCACTATTATGGATTAAGATTTCCCACACCGAACTGCGTTTCCCCAAATGAACTGGTTTAGCCGTCGCGGTCAGTACGCCATTACGCGAAGCGCGTAAATGGTTGGCGTTAATCTCTTGTCCAACACAATAATATTGCTCGAAATCCACCACAAAGTTTGCGGCATAGCTGGCCACGGTTTCGGCCAGTGCCACGTTCGCGCCGCCATGGACAATGCCTAAGGGGTTATGTATCGCGGGCGTGGCAGGCATAGTCGCCTTCATATAGTCATCGCCAATCTCGCTGATCTCAATCCCTAGGGTCTGCATTAGGGTGCCTTTGCCCCCCATACCAGCATCTAAACGGGCACAATCCTCTAAAGTGACAGGTCTAAACCAAATACTCATTTCAACATCCTAGTAAAGAAAACCAGCTAGCAGTTTACTAAGAAGTGACTGAAGTTCAACACATAAGCATTGGCTAATAACAGCCAGATAATGGCAAAGAACCGCTACGCCTAAGTTAACCAATGCTTTGTGACAGCAAAACGACTAAACCAGACTAAGAACATTCCCCACAGGATCACCACGCTCGGCATCATAAGGGCATCGCTCCCCAATACCGCAGCCGCCTGCTGAATACCAAATACATAGCCCATTTGCACCAATACGGCGACAAGAGATGCAAGCAACACTTTATAAGAAAAGGCTTTTTTAATGAGTAACAACAAACAACCTATAAAGCCAGAAACCACCGCAAAACCAAACACACAGTCGAGCCAAGCGGGTGTCGATTCATAGAGCTTTATTTGATCTGGGCTCATTTGCGCCATGGCCTCAGGCGTCATGGTCATTTGGATAACAAATGCCAATAAGCCCATGATGTTCCATAACAAACTGATGAATGCGACAAAATAAAACCACAGTGGCGCTTTTGCCACGCCGATTACATGGTCGGAGCCAGTCGCTGCCATGTCCGCTCTCCTTGTGATCAAGGTACATAAAGTCCCACAACAACAGTGCCATAAAAAAGGGATGGTAAAACCATCCCTTAGCTCTGAGTTTAGCTCACAAACTCAGTTGTGAGCGTGCAATCACTCGATTAACGGCGACGGCGTTGTAGGCCAAATAGGGATAGCAAGGCTAGACCTAAGTATCCTAACGCACCACCATCATCCTTTGGTTTTGGCTCAGGTTTCGGTGGTTCAACAGGTGCTGGGTAGCTAAGTGCGACAATAACAGGATCGTGGTCAGACGCTGAGAAAGCATTCTCAGATTTGGCCAGTTCACCAGAGAATTTTTTGCCGTATTCAAACAGGTTAGATTCCACCGAGTTGATATGCCAATCTTCGATATCCACTAAACGCTTAGCAAGACTGGTGTTTGCTAAGGCATGGTCTAAGTTACCTAACTCACCGTTGTAGCTGTATGAGTAAGTACCAGCACCGTGAGCCTGAGTATTGAGGTTGATGAGGCCATAGCCCTTCTCAATCTTGCTACCTTGGCGCTCAAACACTTTGCCATCTAAGGTGGTCCATGAGGCGGTCATGATATCGCGCTCAGACTTGCTCGCATCGTAATCGGTCAATACGCGGATAGGATCTTCCATGCCGTAGGCATTCATATCACCAATCACCAGCAGATCGCCTTTAACGTCTTTTAAGGCTTCGCCGAGCACTTTAGCAGCCGATACGCGGAAGGCATTACACTTGCCCTGTTGATCGGCCGGATCGACTGACTCTTCGAAGTTGACCCAATCTTCTAAACAGCCTGAACCTTTTGATTTCAGATGGTTAACAACAACTGTTAAGTTCTGATCATGGATCTTAAAGGTTTGGGCTAGGCTGTGACGTTGGTAAGCATCGTTACCTGGGTTAGTTTCAGTCTTGCCATCTTTAACACGAGTCACACTGCCAGCGGTCGCGTGCTGCTCTGGAGTATCAATCGCACGGGCCGCACCCGCAAGGCTCACTTTACCCGCGCGGTAAAGCATACCTACAGTAATGGCATCACTACCGAAGTACTTACCGTCGTATTTATCTTCGTCGGTGATTTCAACGAAGCTGTAAGCATTTTCAGCGGTTTGCTTCTCGTTTAAGGCATCGACTAAGTTCTTAATCGCGCTCTTTTCACCAAAACCGTTGTTAGCGATTTCCATTAAACCGACAATATCGGCGTTCATGGCGGTGATAGCACTGACAATTTTCGCACGTTGCAGCAGCATTTCTTCTTCGGTCAAGGCGCCGCGGTTACTGCCCGATGGGTTTGTATCACCACCAACAACATCGTTAAAGAAGTTCAGCACGTTGAAGCTGGCGACACGGATATCGCCCTTAGTGGCGACACTTGGCGCGTCGGTTCTATCATCACCACGGATAAAGTCGCCAGCGGTAATAGTGTTGGTCGCCACTAAACGGTAGGCACCATAGCTGTAACCAATCACACCTTCGAGGTTGGTCAACTGGTCACCCACACGGATATAACCGGTTTCGACGTTAAAGTCAGGGAAGTAAGGAATAACACCATCGGCTGGCTTGTAATCAGATTCGATAAACAACTGATTTTCAAGGTTAGATTTAACTAAAGCTGTCGCTTCTGCTGACAATGCTGGATAAAGCTGAGTTGGCTTCATCAATGGCGCCTTGTAAGACACCAACATGTTATTGCGACGGCCAGCATAATCGTAGCTGAAGGTACGGCTGATCTTCAGATCGCTACCGGCATCCAGTTTCACGTTCATGCCTTCGTAGCGCTCTAATGCCTGCGCTAAAGTTTCGCCATCGGCCACATAGAATGGCGCCGCAGCGGGGACTTCGCCCTTAGCACCAACTTCAAATTTCTTGTCGGTTTTGATATCGATTTGGGTTAGGCCGAAGTATTCCTTCACCTTACCCTGAACACAGACTTCAACACCGGGTTGAATCGCTTCTGGTGGATTCTCACCTAAAAACACGAACACGCCGTCGGAAGTGTATGGCGAGTTATCACCCTTCACTTCTTGGAGATAGAAACCTTTGAATAAGCTCTCGCCACGGGCCGTCACCACACCGCGAACCGTCACTTCGCTTTCAGACTCGAATGCACCTTCAGGCACATAAGGGCTAGATTCACCCGCGCCTTGGACTTGATAAATCGGAACGATTTTCGCGCCGCTGCAGCTAAAGACTGGCGTTTCAGGTTCAGTTGGCGTATCTAACGAACCTAAACCTGTGAAAGTGTCCTTAGGTAATTGTTCCCACTGGGCAGGATTAAAGACAGTGTTGGCGACTAATGCGTCGAGTTTACGCTTAAGGGTGACATCGAGCCCCCAACCAGTCGGCGTTGGCACGTCACCGATAATATCGACCACAGCGCCATCTTTAACTAAGGCAACCGCATCGCCACCGTTAAAACTTAAAGAACCCGAAAAACTATCGACACCTTGAGGAAGGGTAATGACTGCGCTTGAGTTTAAAATGACTTTTGTCGATTTTGGCGCAATACTTTGTCCATCTAATACCTGCATATCTAAGGCATCAGTGGCGCCATCTTTATAACGAACGAGTTTATAACCCGCCAAATCAATTGCCGTATCACCGCTGTTATATAACTCGATAGCTTTGTTGTTTGAGCTACCTTCAACATATTCAGTGATCATCACATCAGCACTTGCCATCATTGGCAAAGCTGCGGCTACAGCTAAAGAAATAGCCGTTAACTTATTAACATTATCCATATCAACAACCCCATTATTATAATATTGCCGCTAATTTTTATTAACGTGCGGGCGGATTATTCCAGAGTTGATAGGTTAAAAAAAGAGGGGAAGATCTCACTATGCACGCATAAGATATTGATGAAAATGAAATTTTACAAAGCAAACTGTTTTATATACAGAACAGTACTGTAGAGCAAAAGTGTTAAGCAGTAAGAAAACAATAAGTAAGATAAAGACATCACAACGACATATCACATTAAAGACGAGCAAATAACAATCAAAAAATAAATATGATATTTTGATGATATTTTTAGGTATGACATTCTGAATAAAATATTGCTTTTGGGTAATTTAAATAATGTCGATTTATTTATAACTTAATTATTTGATCATTATTTTGAAATATTATTCGTTGAAAAACGAATACTCCTTATCCGTCTTTTAAACGCTAGCTCGATTTAAAAAGCTTGGCGGTGGGTCATTTGCGAGATGGTATAAAACGGATAAACAAACTCCTCCATGATTTTATTTGTATCGATTGCAGCACTGCTTAGTCATTTCGAGTGCAAAAAAATACCGCCCTGTGTGGGCGGTATTTTATGAGTGAACGAGTTAACCCGAGTTAAGCCGTCATCACGGTAAATTACTTTTTAGCAGGCTCAGCAGCAGGAGCCGCTTGTGCTTTCTCAATTGATTTCAGTTCAACTTCAAAAATCAGGGTTGAGTTTGGTGGAATAGTACCAGTATCGCGGTCGCCATAAGCTAAGTTTGCAGGGATAACAAACTTGTACTTAGCGCCCACAGGCATTAACTGTACGCCTTCGGTCCAGCCTGGAATAACGCGGTTTAATGGGAACTTAGCCGTTTGACCACGCTTGTATGAGCTATCAAACTCAGTACCGTCAAGCAGTGTACCTACGTAATCCACTTCTACAGTGTCTTCAGCCGCTGGCTTGTCACCAGAACCTGGAGTTAACACTTCGTATTGCAGACCCGATTCAGTGGTCACTACGCCAGGCTTAGCTTTGTTTTCCTCGAGGAACTTTTTACCATCCTCGATGTTTTTCGCAGCAATGGCTTTAGCTTGTTCTGTACGTTTGTCGTTTAACTTTTTGTCTAAACCTTGAAGAATGGTTTGCATTTCTTCTTCGGTTAATTTCAGTTGATCATTCAGACCGTTAGTAAAACCAGTTACGATCAGCGCGCGGTCAACTGGCAGGCCTAATTCTTCTTGCTCTTTGATATGGCCAGACATATAACGACCGATTGAAGCGCCAACACTGTAGGCTTCTTTTTGTGCTTCAGTCGTTAATTCAACATTTGTGCTTGCGTTTGTTGCTTTTTCTTCTTGATTACAAGCAGATAGGCCAATAACAGCCAATGCAACTAACGATAATTTATAAATCGATTTCATTAAAGCTTCCTCAGCATCCTCAAGCGGTTACAATAACCTAAGCGCGACAACTGTATACTAGTTATCTGGGTTATACCAACTAGATTCTGTTATGTGTTAACTGTGATTAATCTCACTCTACCGGACTAGAGACACCAACTTTAGGAGCAAGTTCATGAAGAAAACCCTACTGCTGGTATTTTGCACACTTTTTTTAGCAGCATGTCAGCCCAAAGCCGATGATATTAGAGTTATTTCACAGGAACCCTCATACAGCGCGAGCCTCTCTAGCGACGGCAATATCGCCATTGTCGCCACCCAAAGCCAAGGGGTGCAATGTTGGGACTTAACCACCCACAGCCTCAAGTACCAATGGGTGCATGGCGACCTGAATACCGGTGTCACGGCCACCGCCATTTCCCCTAACGGTGAGTTCGCCGCATCGTTAAGCCGCGATTCAGTTGCCCTATGGACAATAGCCGACGGTAAATCCAGAGGATGGTGGTCGCTGCCCGCCTCGGGTGAGAGTGTTGCCGTGGCGAATAATGGCGCCCTGCTCATAGGCTTAAACGATGGCAGTGTGATGTCACTCAATGCGGCCAAGACGGCATTGATTAAATTTTTAGGCCATAAGGAAAGGGTGAATACCGTTGCGCTTTCCGCCGATGGGCGCATTGCCCTCTCAGGCTCTAACGACATGCAGGCTATCCTGTGGCAAGCGCAAACGGGACAGCCGATCCACACTTGGGATATAGGTAGTAGGGTGACTAAGGTGGCACTCAACGACAGTGGCACATTAAGCTTTACCAATGGCAGTACCAATGAGGCGAAGATTTGGGATAACACCAATGGTAAGCTGTTAAATCAATTAGAGATTAAACGCCGGCAAATGACCTTCTCGGCGGTGCGTTTCGCTAAGCAAGACAGTCAACTACTTACAGGCACGCCCGCACGCGAAGTCATACTCTGGCAACGCCAAACGGGTAAACCTATTACTAAGTGGCAAATTGCGCTGACTAAAAACAGCCAAAACCGAGGAGCCGTTGTATACTCTGTGGCAATTCGAGATACCAATAAAGTGGTTAGTATCAGTAGCCAAGGCTTAGTCGAGACTTGGCAGGAGTAGAGGTTAGTCATGCAAGGCGTACAAGAACAGATTGAAGAGCTGCAAATGAAAATGGCTTTTCAAGAGCTCACGGTTGAAGAGTTAAACCAAGAGGTCATTAAGCTGAACCAGCTCATCGCCCATCAGCAACATCAAATTCAGTTATTGATTGGTAAATTAAAAGCGATGGAACCCAGCAATATTGCGACCCAAGCCGAAGAAACGCCGCCACCCCATTACTAATGTGATAGCGGATAGCCCCATCCGTTAACGACACAATGGCCCATAAATATCCAAGGAATGCGATGTTTAAAGATGCGATATCACCCACACCCAGTCAGCCACTGCCGATAGCCGTGGTGGGTGAAGCCATTTTAAAAGAGCAAGCCGTTGAAGTTCGCGACTTCGATACGGCCTTGAGTCAATTAGCAGAGCAGATGGCTGTGAGCATGGTGGCCGCGAAAGGCGTTGGTATTGCCGCGCCGCAAGTGCACAGCCCACTCGCTCTCTTTATCATGGCATCTCGGCCAAACGAGCGTTATCCCGATGCGCCGCTGATGGACCCCGAAGTGGTGGTCAATCCGCAAATTTTATCCGCCTCCGCGGATTTAGTCAGCGGTGAGGAAGGTTGTTTATCGGTTCCTGGGCAAAGGTTTACCATTTGGCGCCATCAGACTATTGTTGTGCGCTATCAAAACCTGGAGGGACACTGGCAACGCTCTGAGTTAACAGGTTTTATTGCTCGTATTTTCCAACATGAGTTTGATCATCTTCAGGGGATCACTTTGCTTGAGCGTTCACAAATGCCAGAACAAAAACACATGGCGCGAGAAGGTAAACCACAGGCATGAATAGCACCTTCATTCACTCTTTAATCAAACCAACTCTTAGCACCCTGATGCTCGCCGCGATCTTAGGCTCGAGCGGCTGTGCCTATAACAGTATTTTTATCAATTATCCGGCGCAAATTGCACCGATAAAACAAGAACTCAATACCGCAACGCCCATGGCGGATATCGAGAAATTAGCCAGCAATATCCAAGGTAACGATGGCCTACTCTACGCCCAAGAAGCGGGACGCGTGGCGCAGGTGGCCGGAGACTTTGCTAGCAGCCGTAAGTACTACCAGCAAGCGGTCGAGGCCTATACAGCCTTCGATGATAAAGCCAAGATTAGCGCCAGCGACATAGGCGCAACCGCTACAAGCTTGGTATTAAACGATAATGCCATCCCCTACCGTGGCCCAGGCTACGAGCGCATTATGTTGCACCAATATCAAGCCTTGAATTACCTGTTCAGCGGTGATTATCAAGGCGCCTTAGTGGAAGTTCGCCGCAGTAACGAGCTGCAAGGCTCTGAGCAGGAGCGTTATCAGAAGTCGCAAAAATCCGTGCAGGCCATGGCCAATGGCACCATAGATGCCGAAATGAATAAGCTCGGCCAAGCCGCAGGTACGGTAACCAGCTCCTTCCTCAATGCCTATAGCTACTACACGACGGGATTGCTCCACGAGGTTTTGGGCGAGCCAAACGATGCCTTTATCGACTATCGTAAAGCGGCGCAAATCAGCCCAGATAACACTTATCTGCAACAGGATTTAGTGCGCCTTGCCAAGCAACTCGGCATGCCACAATACGATGAATTTAAAAAGCGCTGGGGCGATGCCAAGCTTCCCAAGGCGGGTGAAGGCCAAGTCATCCTAATGATCGAAAAGGGCTTCGTACCTGAAAAACAAGCGCTCACAGTGCCCTTCACTATCCATGGCAACTGGCAAACCGTGTCTCTGGCCACCTATGGGCCGAACAATAGTGTTGTCGCCGAGACCCAAGTACAAGGCTTAGGTACAGTGCTGAAAACCGAGCCCATCGCCAATATCGATGCCTTAGCGATTAACGCGCTCAAGGAAGATTTACCCGGCACCTTAGTTCGCCAAGTCGCGCGGGTGTATGCCAAATCGGAAATGGCCTATCAGGTCGAAAAAAGCGGTAAGCCCGGCAACAATGCCGCCGATATTGGCAGTATCGCCATGCAGATTTTTAACGTGGTCAGCGAACAGGCGGATCGCCGCAGTTGGTTGACCCTGCCAAAACAGGCGCAAATTGGCAGACGTTACCTCAATCCCGGGGAATACACGCTGCAGTTGGACAAGGCACCACCGGCCAAAATTGAAGTTGCCGCAGGCAAGACCACCTTGGTCTGGGCAATTGATACTGGTAATTACACCCGAATTTATTCAATAATCATTTAACCTAGCGGTGAATGTTTGAATAAAACGAGTGTCATTAAGTTTTTACAATCACAAAATGGAACTGACTATGAAACAATTTAAACTGATTTTTGTGCTGGCTGCCGTAATGGGCCTGGCTGCATGTCAATCGAAAGTCGAATATGGCGATGCCACAGAAGTGGAAACCGTTAACGAAAACTTTGGCTCAACGGATCTGCAAGCCATCGCCGCTAAGATGGTCGATAGCATGATGACTTTCCCACCTATCGTGGCCATGACGGCGAACAACCGCCCAATTTTGTTTGTCGATAGCATCAAAAACAAAACCTCTGAGCATATCGATACAGAGTCAGTAACCGACTCTATCAGCAACAAGTTACTGCGCTCAGGCAAGTTCCGTTTTATCGACATGACAAAAGTAGATTCAGTTCGTAAGCAACTGGATTACCAAAACAATACCGGTATGGTTGACCCATCAACCGCCATCAAGTTTGGCCGTCAAATCGGCGCCCAATACATGCTGTATGGCAACCTGTCTAGCATCGTTAAGCAAGATGGCAGCACCAAAGACGTTTACTACAAGATGACTATGCGTCTGATGGACTTAGAAACAGGCCTGATCGAGTGGTCTGACGAAAAAGAAATCCGTAAGACTAAGTCTAAGTCTTTCTTAGGCATGTAATCCCGCTAAGCCCCATGGGCTAAAGCCGAAATACTTAAAAAAAGCCAGCATTTTCGCTGGCTTTTTTTTACATTTTTAACATTGGTTATCCCTGCTAAATAAGGTAGTGTACTCGGCCAAAATACCCAGCATGGGTGCCGCTTTCAAATGGGGATAAGTTTGCTAGGCCACAGAGCCTAAACTTGCCAGCCTGCGCCGCATCCAAGCCATAAATAAAGTAAATCGTTGAAGGATTGAAGTCGTGAATTTGTTCAAAGCCAGCCTAGTTGCCATCACCTGCTCGGCACTCATGTCGTGCGCCGTCCAAAGTCCGTTAAATACGGGCCCAAGGGATGCAAGCCCCTATATCAGCCAATATCAGGCGAGCTTACGTTCACAGGTGATTTCGAATGTGCATTATGAGCTGGATTTTCAACTGACTGGCGACACTGAGTTTAGTGCAACGACTAAGGTCAACTTCAATCTCAGCGAAGTGCCCAAGCAATTGAGCCTCGATTTGAACAAGGCACAAATTAAGCGCTTTTTGATCAACGGCACTGCGGTTTACCCCAACTACAACGGCGCCTATATCAGCCTGAATACTCGTTTGCTGTCCTCGGGTGACAACACCATTGAAGTGCAATTTACTCGCCCCCACAGCACCAACGGCGAAGGCTTGCACCGTTTCCAAGACCCAGTCGATGGCAAGGTCTACCTGTATTCGCATTTTGAGCCTGCCGCTGCGCAGCAAATGTTTGCGGTGTTCGACCAACCCGACTTGAAAGCCAACTATAAAATCAGCGTAACCGCGCCGAAGGACTGGCAAGTGATCAGTACCATGCGCGAGTCCTCAGTCACACCAGCTGGGGCCATGAATCGTTGGGAGTTTCCTGAAACGCCTAAGTTAAGCCCTTATAACTTCTCGATGCATGCTGGTCCGTACCATATGTGGCAGGACAACTCTGGCCGCTATCCGATGCGCCTGTTCGCGCGCCAATCTGTGGCTAACCAAGTCACACCTGAGGATTGGTTTACCTATACCAAACAAGGCTTAACCTTCTTTGATGCCTATTTCGGTATTCCTTATCCCTTTAAGAAGTACGACCAACTTTTAGTGCCTGATTTCCTCTACGGCGCAATGGAAAACGCTGGCGCCATCACTTTCGCCGAAGATCGTTTCCTCCACAAAGCGGCTATGACCGCCGAGCAAAAACAAAGCTTAGCCGGCGTTATCATGCATGAAATGGCGCACCAATGGTTTGGCGATCTGGTCACCATGAAGTGGTGGAATGGTTTGTGGCTAAACGAAAGTTTTGCCTCCTTTATGGGCACGCTCGCGACCCAAGAGGCCACCGAGTTCACCAATGCCTGGCGCAGCTTTTACGCCCAAGGCAAACAACGCGCCTATGAGCAAGACAGCCTAGTGACCACGCATCCCATCGAAGTGCCCGTGGCGACCACGCAAAACGCCTTCGATAATATCGATGCTATCACCTATCAAAAAGGCGCCTCGACCCTCAAGCAGTTGCGCCATTTACTCGGCGATCTGGTATTCCAGCGCGGCGTGAGTAACTACTTAAAGCAATACAGCTATCAAAATGCCGAGCTAGATGACTTTATCAATAGCCTAGCTAAATCGGCGGGCCGTGACTTAAGCGCCTGGACGAAAGATTGGCTCTACAGCGCTGGGGTTAACACCATTAAGGCCGAATACCGCTGTGACGGTAACCGCATCAGCGATTTTAGCCTGTTGCAGTATCCTGCAAGCAGTGAGTTGCCGACACTCAGGGAGCAGAAAGTCCAAATCGCCCTGTTCACTAAGGGACGCTTCGATTTAAGACATGAGACCACGGTCGCCGTCACCTATAAGGGTGAGCGCACCGAGGTGAAACAATTGGTCGGCGAGCGTTGTCCGGATTTGGTTTACCCCAACTACGATGACTGGGGCTTTGTAAAGGTGCAACTCGATGACAAATCCTTCGACACCGCCAAGCAACAGTTAAGCCGAGTCACAGATCCACTGCTGCGCTCTATGCTGTGGCAAAGCCTGTGGGACAGCGTGCGTGAAGGTAACCTGAGCCTAGATCAATACTTAAGCACAGTGTTCGTCAACGCCCCTGCGGAAAATGACTACACTGTGGTCGGCCAGATTATTTCGACTCTGCTGCACAGCAAAGAATACCTCGCGCAAATCGCGCCGATTCAGCAAAACTATGCTGAAAATGCGGTCAAAGGCTTAGCGCAAATGAGCCTTCGCAAAACCATGGAGAGCCGAGGCGACAATGACTTCCAGCGCCGCTGGTTCAATGCCTATATTCAGTTAGCGGGCGATCGCGACAGTCTGCGCCACTTAGCGCAATTGCTGGATGGTACAACCAAAATCAAAGGCTTAACCCTAGACCAAGATCTCCGCTGGGCCATCATCACTCAGCTGAATCGCTATGACTTCCCGAATGCGCAGCAACGTATTACCCAGGAAGCCGCCCGCGATAACTCGGATTCGGGTGAAAAGGCCGCATTGGCCGCACAGGTTATCCGCCCAGAAGCCGCTGCCAAACGCCGCTGGTTGAGCAAAGTGCACGCCGACGCCCTGCCGTTTGCCAAACAGCGGATTATTATGGAAAACCTCTATCCTGCTGAACAGAAACTGCTAAGCGCCGCCACCGCGGAAGAGCGCCTCGCTAACTTGGCGGACATGGATAAGAAAGGCCCAGTGTTTATGCGTAGCTACAGCCGCAACCTTATCCCAACCGACTGTAATTACACCAGTATTGCCGCCTTGGATAAGGTATTAGATACCCAAACAGGATTATCTAACCTAACGCGCCGCACGCTGTTAGAAACCCGACAAACCGAGCAACGTTGCGTACTGATCAAAAATAAAATGACCCATTGATAATGGCTCATAAAAAGAGGCTCAATTGAGCCTCTTTTTTATCCCGTTACTCAATACGCCGAGAAGGCAATTCTTGATAGAACTGCAGCAACTCTTCGAGCGCCAAAGGTTTAGCGTAAAAATATCCCTGATGTTGATAAACCCCTTTCGCGGCTAAGTACTCCACTTGCGCCAGAGTTTCAACGCCTTCGGCCACCATATCCATATGCGACTCACGGCCAAAGGCGATAATGGCATCGAGTACCGCGCCCTTTAAATCCTGCGTGCCTATGGTATCGGTAAACATCTTGTCGATTTTGATGCTATTAATCCCTAGCCGCTGCAAATAACTAAAACCACCAAAGCCAGTGCCAAAATCATCCAATTTAAAGTCATGGCACAGGGGTAACACCGCCTTCATTTCGGCGAGGGCCAGCTCAAATTGGGTAATGGGCTTACGCTCTGTCAGCTCAAAGGCGATACGTTTAACCTTGGGATCGCTATGGCTGGAGAACCATTTGCTCAATAACCCCGACTCGAGGTGCTGGGCGACGATATTAACGCTGACCCAGCCTTTGAGCTGAGGCAAGTCCTGATACACCCGCTCCAAAATCAGATCGGTGATCGGCAAAATTAAGCCCGAATCTTCGGCGTAGGGAATAAACTGGTTCGGTTGAACGAGCACGCCATCGAATCGGCGCCAGCGGACTAACATCTCTTGGCCGACGACCTCTCCGGTGCGGCAATCGATAATCGGTTGATAATAAGGAATAAACTCTTTTCGGCTGATGCCTTTTTGGATGAGCATCCCCAGCGACACCCGCGCCGATTGCCAATTCCAATAAAAAATCACCGCAAGGAAAGACACTAACAAGGCAACTACAAATAGCACAACGGCTACGTGTGAGGCTTCTCGCCAGTAAAGCGTATCCCCCGCCCTTAAGGTCAAGGTCACATCTAATACGTTGATATAACGAGAGTCCTCAATGAATACGTTCTCTGTTTCTAGCCGCTCAACGCCCCGCTCTAGGGAAGAAAGGCCTTGATAACCAACCAATAGTTGATAACAACCTAGGCACAGATTTGACAGGGTTTCGTTATAGACAGAGCTATTGGTGAGCACGACTAACTTTTGTTTGCCCAAATGGAACACATAACCAATGCTGCGGGCCCTATCGTTAGCCGCGACTGTCGTGGCAATATCCACTCGATGTGAATCGAAATATAAACTTCGAGAACGGTCGAACTGATAATTAACCGGAGGCCCTATATTGGAGCATTGCTTGCCGTCTACCAATTCTAACTGAATAAAACGAACGATCGCGGGGCTTAGTGATGGGCTATTTAGCAGCGCGATATCGTCGGTATCGCAGGTAAAAGATAATTCGCTGAAGGCCTGCGCGACATTTGTCGCTTCAAATCCATCGAGTCCATTGGCAAACGAAGTCGCAATAATATCTAAATCATCGCTGAATCTTTTTTCCATACTGTAACGGGTCAACCAAGGTTGCATCGCACATGCCAGCAGTATGGGCAAAATAAAGATAAGGCAGGTATGTAACCAGGGATTAAGGCTCCAGCGAGGAAAATTCCATTTCATATTATTCCGCTCATTTGCATTCATCAGCACTGATTTGTACTAACTTACTGTTATATCAGAGTATGCCTTATATCCGATGAAAGCTGTGCAACAAATCAAATTAGTCATCTTACAGGAGTAAACTCCTATTTGGGCAATATCGCCAATTTACCAAGATGACAGTCAATCCGAGGTGCTGCCAATTTAAACACATTAAAAAATTGGCAACTTATCAATTAATGCTTTCACACTTTCAGCCGCTATACTCTATTGACGTTAGACAGCTAACGGAATTTAAAGGAATTAAATATGAGATCAACACTCAAAACCCGCCTACTCTTTAGTAGTCTTTTCGCCGTTCTCATTACTGTTGCAGTGCTGGTAAGCATTTCAAGCTATTTCATCCGCAATAACGCCTTAGAAAATACCCAACATGAAATTGATCAACTGGCGAACACCTTTGCCGAAGGGATTGGCCTGTGGATGCAAGATCGCAAAATGGCGATTACCAGTCTTAAAAAGACCATTGAAGCCGATCCCAATGTGCAGATCACGTCCTATTTATTACAAGCCCATAATGGCATGGGATTCGCGCTGACCTATTTTGGCGATGAACAAGGCAACATGTACCGCCAAGATCCCGCGCTAAACACGGCTAACTATGATCCCAGAGTCCGTCCTTGGTATATGGACGCCAAAGCCGCCAATGCGATGGTGATGACGGCGCCCTATGTTAGCGCGACCTTGAAAAAACAAGTGGTGACCATTGCCGAGCCAGTCATGGTCTCGGGTAGCCTATTCGGGGTGGCCGCAGCAAACCTCACCATAGACCAGCTCACCGATGCGGTTCAGCGCCTTCAAGTCCCAGGTAAAGGCTACACCTTAATGGTAGACAGGACAGGGCTTATCATCAGCCATCCCAATAGCCAGCTCAACAATCAACAGCTGAACACCATAGATAAAGACTTTACCCCCAGCTGGTTATCCCAACGGGCAAATGCCAATACCTTAGAAGAGCGTGAACTCGGTGGCGAAACTCAACTCATTTATGTGGCGGCAATACCGTCCACCGATTGGGAGTTGATTTTCGTGATGAACAAAGAGGAGATCATGTCGCAGGCCACCACACTTGCTTGGTGGATGTCCGCCGTCGGTGCCGCGTTACTGGTCCTCTTCGGCTTGGTTCTCGTGGCTATCTTTAAAATTCAATTTAAAGACTTAGAACGCGTTGCCTTGGCACTCAATGATATTGCCGAAGGGGATGGCGACCTAACAATGAGAATACACACAGCCAACAGCCACGACGAGATTGGTATCTTGGCCTCGGGCTTTAACCGCTTCGTCGAGCGCCTGCATGGCATGATCTCCAGAATGCACAAGATTGCTGGCCAACTGGAATATCAAGCCCAGGGCAGCAGTGCATCGGCCACGGATAATAGCCAGCGCATCGCCGTGCAGCAGGACGAAGTGACCATGGTGGCGACCGCTGTCACTGAGATGGCGAGCGCCACCGAAGAGATTGCTAGCAACGCCGAGCATACCGCGCAAACGGCACAAGACGCGGTTGGTTTGTCGAACCACGGCCAAAAACAAGTGATGCAGAGTCAGCAATCGATCCGCAACTTGGCCAATGAGGTCGAGACCGCGGGCCGTATTATCAGTGAGCTTAATGAACACTCGCAAAAAATTAATAGCATCCTGCTCACCATCAGTGGCATTGCCGAACAAACCAACTTGCTGGCGTTAAACGCCGCCATTGAAGCCGCCCGCGCCGGTGAACAAGGTCGCGGCTTTGCGGTGGTGGCCGACGAGGTGCGCGTGTTATCGCAGCGAACTCACTCCTCGACCCAAGAAATTCAGGCGATGATCGAAACCTTACAGCAAACTGCGGGTAAGGCGGTTAAATCTATGACTCAAAGCCATGATATGGCTGAAACCAGTGTCGCCGACGCCAACTCGGCCAGTGAGAGCCTGCTACAGATCAGCAAAGCCATTAATGAGATATCAGATATGGCGAGTCAGATTGCCACCGCCGCAGAGGAACAAACCTCGGTCACCAGTGAAATTAACCGTAATACCGAGTCGATTCGCGAAGTTTCTGAAAACCTCTCTATAGAGGCGCAAAGCTCTATGGTACAAGCGCAGGAATTGGCTCATTTAGCCGCTTCGCTGCAGCAGGAAGTCGGCCGCTTTAAGCTATAAATGCATCAACGGCTTATGCCCTAACGCATCGCCATGCTATAAAAAATCCCCGATAATCTTGAGCTTATCGGGGATTTTTTTATAAAGATTACACTAGCGCTTCAAGGCCTCTCGATGGGGTTGGATTAAAGGTTCGAAATAGTTGGTCTTTAAGCCTTGATAACCCATTTCAATCCGATTACCGCCATTACGCTTCGCCTTGTACATCGCCGTATCGGCGCAGGACAACAGTTGTTTTTCATCCCTGCCATGCTCAGGATACAGAGCAATCCCAATGCTAGGCAAAATATGGATCTGCTGATTCACCAACTCGAAGGGTTGGTTAAGCACTTCAAGAATTTTTTGCGCAACGAGTAAGGTATTCTGCGCCGAATCGACACGCTCTAGCAGGACCACAAACTCATCACCACCAAAGCGTGCAACCGTATCCGAGCTTCTAACGCATCCTAAAATCCGCTGGGCGGTAATTTGCAATAAGAGATCACCCACACCATGGCCATAGGTATCATTCACCCATTTAAACTTGTCTAAATCCAAGTAGAGTAAGGAAAAATAGCTCGACTCGCGATTCGCGCGCGATAACGCCTTCTGGAATCTGTCATAAAACAATTCGCGATTGGGCAAATGGGTGAGTTGATCATAAAGTGCAATATGCTCCAATCGCGCCAGCATTTGCCGACGCTCGATAGCGAAGGCGATTTGTGTCGACACAAACTCAACCAGTTCGCGATCCTGCTGAGTATAAGCCCGAGAATCAGGGGTGCTATGCATAATCAAGGCGCCGATAATGCCCTTCTGCAATGTTAGCGGCACACCAAGCCAACTTATGGCTTGCGGGTTATCTTGCTGATTATCTTGCTGATTTTTTTGCGGACCGACTTGCGAATAGCAAAGCTCACTTTCAACCGCAGAAACAGGCCGAGTCATGGGACAAAGCAGCATAGACTCTGCGCTTTGGATCACTTGCTCGGTAAAATGATCGAAACTGGCGGATTGCGCCAGATTTTGCTCCCCCGCCAACACGCGATAGGGAAAATCTAACTCATTAAGATCGGCATCATACAGCGCGATTGCAAAATTATCCGTCGGTAACAGTTTGGCCAGGATCTGGTGAATGCGTCGATACAGGGCGAGGAGATCTTCGGTAACATGCACGGCTTCAGAAATCTCATACAGCGCAGCCTGACGCCGCTCAGCGGCTTTGCTTTTAGTGATATCGCGTGCGACGGCAATCCGCTGCTGGCGATCCTCAGACCAGCGGGCAGACCAGAGAATATCGACCAGTGAGCCATCTTTACGAACATAACGATTTTCAAAATCGAGCTTATAACTGCCCGCCATAATGTCATTGGCGGCGGCCAGTGTGCGTTCTCTATCTTCTGGATACACAAGATCTAACATCTGCATCCCCAGCATTTCATCTGGGGTATAACCAAAAATACGCTCAGCGCCCGCACTGACAAACTCGAAGCGCCCGGTTTTATCGACGACGCAAATAGCATCTAATAACAAATCAACAAATTGGCTTAGGGAAGTATAACCATCGTTTTTCACACAACTCTCCAACTATGCCGAGGGTTTATTTACGTCACAAGGCCCATTAACAAACCGGGAAAAACCCCGCCGTTAAAGTCCAAAACACAGAATAACATACTATTAGAGTAGGTTAATTACTATGACAGTTCCAAGCTAAATCCAGCGCAATTGCGCCCGCATACTGATAAAAGCCAGCGGTGTATTTGACGGACACAAACCGATTTAAGCACAATACCCTAAAGGGCGATGGCACGTGTCGCCCACTTAAGCCTCATTCCACTGTTTGCCAGTTAAGTAGGAGTATGTTTGACGTCGTTCCAATCCCCTGCCCATAGCGCGCGACATTTACGTCTCGGGCTTGCCATGTGGTCACATAACCATTGGCAAGAAAGTGTTTATGGTTCAAGCACTAAACAAGCTGAAAGACTTGCCCGCTATGCCAGTATCTTCAACACAGTAGAAGGCAACACCAGCTTTTACGCGACGCCAAATGCGCAAACAGTGATGAATTGGCACAGCGCCACTCCCGATGATTTTCGTTTTACCTTCAAACTGCCGCAAACCATCACCCATCAAAAGCAGTTGCAGGATTGTCAGCAGGAGTTATTAGCCTTCTTCCAAGTGATGTCACCCTTGGTTGAAAAAACCGGTTTGTGGAAAATTCAGCTTCCCGCTTCCTTCGGCCCCGAACAGCTACCAGTGTTAGCAGGTTTTTTTGATCTTTTACCGCAAGGTTTAAGCTATGGCGTAGAGGTTCGCCATTTAGGCTTTTTTGCCAAGGGAGACGCCGAGCGAGCACTGAATCGCCTGCTGATGGACAGACAAGTCAATCGCATCATCATGGACAGTCGACCGCTGTTTGCCCTGCCGCCCGCGAACGAGGCGATTATTGATGCCCATAAGAAAAAGCCACAGGTGCCCGTTCACGCTATCGCGACCGCCCATACGCCCGTGGTACGTTTTATTGGCCAAACGGATGGCACAATTGAAGCCTTAGCGGCGAGTAACGATAAATTGCTGGTAAAGAATAACGATAGCTTTTTTAACAACTGGCTAAGGCAACTCGCACTCTGGATAAAAGAGGGGCGCGAGCCTTATCTGTTTATCCATACGCCCGATAACCAGACCGCGCCCGAATTAGCGGTCCGTTTATACCAGCAGTTGCAGCAACAACTGGCCGATGAGGTCAGCTTGCCCACTATTCAGTTGCATAAAGCGTTGGCAGAGTCTG
Source organism: Shewanella sp. BC20 (assembly GCF_003129585.1). NCBI lineage: Bacteria > Pseudomonadati > Pseudomonadota > Gammaproteobacteria > Alteromonadales > Shewanellaceae > Shewanella > Shewanella sp. BC20. Next base: position 32,825 of record NZ_NHRI01000011.1, read on the forward strand.
CCGCGCAGATGCAACTGACGTGGTAAAAGGAATTTTGCTTAACCCCAGAGCGCGTTAGCCAAGATAAACACCAAGGCAGATAAGAGCATGGTAATCGGCAGTGTCAGCACCCAAGCTAATAAAATCTGCTTAATGGTTTGGCTTTGTAAGCCTGAGCGATTGGCCACCATAGTGCCCGCCACCGCCGAAGACAAAATATGCGTAGTCGATACTGGCATGCCCGTCACGCTGGCAATCCCAATCGATGCCGCCGCCGTCACCTGCGCCGCAATCCCTTGGCTGTAGGTCATCTCCGAGGAGCCTATCTTCTCACCGACGGTATAAACAATGCGGCGCCAACCCACTAAGGTGCCACAGCCCAAGGCCGTCGCAATGGCCACTATCACCCACAAAGGCGCGTATTCGGTTGACTTAGTTAGGTCCTTACGCCATTTATTGAGTGATGTTAACTCTTTGGCGGGTAAGTCTAATTTTGCCACTTTGCGCGCAGTATCATCGATACATAGCAGCAAGCGACGCACTTCACGACGTTCTTCGACACTCATCTCTTGAAAACTGCTGGCCTTATCTAAACGGCGATCGAGCAGCGACATGGCCGGTAACACGGTTTGTGCCGAGCAGTGGCTCAGTAAAGTGTCAGTGTCAGTCACATTCACTTGTGCTTTAACATCCACCAAATCGCTAATCACAGCTTGATTGCGACTGTAGATAGCCATAATGCGGCGGTTAGCATCCTGTGTTCTCGCCAAATCATAGGATTGGCTACTCATGTCGAGGGCAAAATACGCTGGTGCCATACAGATCAGCACCAGCATCACTAAACCAATGCCTTTTTGGCCATCGTTAGAACCGTGGGCGAAGCTCACCCCCATGGCCGAGGCTATCAAACTGACGCGCGCCCAGAACGGCGGATGGCGTTTGCCATTAATCTGAAATTGTTCATCGGGGGTGCGGTGTATCTTGTGCTTTTGCCACACGTACTTCATTAGCAATAACAGTATCCCCGCCAGCACAAATCCCAGCGTGGGCGAAATGATCAACGACAGCATAATCTGCGTGGCTTTGGTGAGATTAATGCCGTGCAGTACAGGTTCATTGTGTATCCAGGCGAATGCGCCGCCAACACCCATAATCGAGCCAATCAGGGTATGGGAACTGGAGGCAGGAATGCCAAAATACCAAGTCCCTAAGTTCCAAATAATGGCTGAGAAGAGCAGTGAGAACACCATCAACAGCCCTTGGGTTGAATCCATTCCCAGTAAAGAATCGACGGGCAAAAGATGCACTATAGCGTAGGCGACGCCAAGCCCACCGAGCAGCACTCCGGCAAAGTTGAAGAGGGCTGAAGAAATTACCGCGAGGTTGGCAGGCATAGCCTTGGTGTAGATGACTGTGGCAACAGCATTGGCGGTATCGTGGAAACCATTGATAAATTCGTAGGCCAGCACAAATAACACCGCCAGCACTAAAGCTACCGACCAACCCAGGCCGATAGAAGTCAATATCTCAAACATGAATCGCTAACCTATAACGAGGACGCCACAGATTACGCCTAAGGTTGACCTCTTTGACAGTGAAAAATTATTTAGATTTGCAAAAAGTGAATCAGTCCTCAATAACTCCGTGTCAGGCTTGCATTTAACACTGGCTTGATTTTATTCTGCGCCCATGAACACTCAGGCCAAAAAAGCACTCAAAATATTGATTAAATTTAATAAATTCTAACTGGATAGAGCATTCTTTACCATAAGTCGTAATAGCGTTATATCCCATGATCGCCTAACCGAAATCGCTGTGGCGTCATCCCAAAACGCTCCTTGAAAGCTTTGATATAGGATGAATCATTTTGATAACCAATTTGGTGGGCCACATTCTGTATTGATAGGTTAGTGGCCAATAGTGATAGCGAATAGATCAACCGTAAATGTTGGCGCCATAATCCGAAGGAAGAACCAAACTCCCTAACAAATAACCTCGACAATGTTCGTTCCGATGCCCCAACCATCTCACCCCATTTCGCTAAAGATAAATCTAAAGCTGGCGTTTGAGTTAAGTGCTCAAAAATCAATTTTAGGCGCCTATCTTGTGGTATCAATAACTTAAAAGTCTGTCCCTCTGCATTATTAATTTGATCGTATAACACCTCAAGCAAACGCTGTATTGTCGGCAGAGCTATTGGCTCAACATTCATTGAGGTATTAAAAACACATTGTTTTCTGATCGTTAACACTAATTCCCTTAGAAAAGCACTCATAGCGACGGGTTTTATCGTGGCGCCATAATCTCGACCACACATTGGATTCAGATAGACACCAATAAAACAAGTATCAGTAATCGCAACAGACTCATGTATCACCCCTGCTGGCACAAAAAGCGCTGTGGTATGGGGAACTAAGAACAGTGCCCCATTCGCTTCTGTCTGTAACAGGCCTTGAAGCGGAAGAATAAGCTGATGCCAACAGTGCTTATGTAAAACATCCACATACCCCTTCTGCATCTCAATCGTTTTTACAAAGCAAGGCATATTAGGTGCTTGCTCAATAATAGTATTAATCGAATCAGGTTGGCGACTTAACATTATTACTTGTCCATATGACGTTATTCGGCCAAATAAAAGAATTGTAGCATAGCGTAATCCCATAAAAGACACAGGAAAACTCAATGCAGATTCATTGCATTATTCATGAAAGCTATGAAGGTCCAGGATATTTTAGTGATTGGGCCGCCAGCAAAAACTACAAAATGAGCTTTAGCAGAGTCTATCTAGGTGAAGCCCTCCCCGAAGATACTGATGGTTTTGATCTGTTAATTATCCTCGGAGGCCCTCAGTCTCCCGCCACATGCCAAAGCGATTGTCCATATTTTGATAGTCAAGCAGAACAAAGACTTATCAGGCAAGCTATTCAAACAAATAAAGCCGTTGTGGGGGTTTGCCTTGGCGCACAATTAATTGGCGAAGCATTAGGCGCCCGTTATCAAAAGAGCCCACATGCCGAGATTGGTTATTTCCCCATAGAGCTAACGGCAGCTGGTAAAAATGATATTAACCTTAAGACATTTTCGACAACCGAAATAGTCGGCCACTGGCATAACGACATGCCAGGCCTCACTCCCAATAGCGAAGTACTCGCCACCAGTGAAGCTTGCCCACGACAAATTGTGCGTTACACAAATTTAGTTTATGGATTCCAATGCCATCTTGAATTTATCAGTAGTCAATTAACGCCACTCATTGCCCAAGAACAGGCTTTTTCCAGTACGCATACCATGCCATACATTCAAAGCCCTGAGTTCATCCTGGAGCAATCAACGACTCAGATGAATCAGTTGCTAGGGCATTTTTTAGATAATCTAGTCTTAGCCTATCAAGCGGTATAAACACCATACTGAGTAAAAAGTAGCTAAGGCCAAAACAAAAACGCCAGCACAGGGCTGGCGTTTTAAGGTTTAAAACTGAGTCTCGGCTTACTGCAGATGACCGGCGTTATGCAATTCACGCTCGTTCACTGGTGGTGGTGTCCACTGGTACATCCAAGTCTCAGTTAACGGCTGACCATCTACCTCTAAGTAAACTCTGAGGTTAATTGGCTCAACGCTGTCTTCTGGCGGCACTAGGTCAAACATAGCGCGGTAACCGTTGATCGCATGTTGTGGGCGAGCAGATTCGATTTCCACACGACCCTGAGAGGTCGAAATCACCGCTTTCACTTGGGTATCTTTACCCAGCATAGGTAAGGAACCACCAGCAAAATCAATCACAAAGCGCTTGCTATAGTACTTACGCTTTTGACCAACCACACCACCAATACCGGTAAAGGTATCGACTACGCGGGCACGGGGCGACTGCACGGGTGGAATACCGCCCCAGTACATGTTGTAGCTGTAGAGTAACTCTTGACCCGGCTGAATGGGCTCTGCAGGGTTCCAAAACGCCACGATATTGTCGAAGGTTTCATCCAGTGTTGGAATTTCCACTAACTGCACCGAACCTTTACCCCAATTGCCAGTTGGCTCAATCCACAGGCTTGGACGCTTCTCGTAGAACACGCCATCATCTTGATAATGGTCGAAGTTACGGTCGCGCTGCATTAAACCAAAGCCCTTTGGATTCTCATCGCTGTAGGCATTGAAACGCAGGTTGCTTGGGTTGCCCAGCGGACGCCAAATCCATTCACCGTTACCCGTATGCATGGCAAGACCGTCTGAATCGTGGATCTCTTGGCGCCAGTCGTAACCGGTGCGGCGATCGTTTTCACCCACCATGTACATACTGGTCAGTGGTGCAACGCCTAAACGTTCAATGGCCTTACGCGGGTAAATTGCCGCATCGACCTTCATTTTTAAACGCTCGCCCGGTTCGATATCAAAACGGTAAGCCCCTGTTACACTTGGTGAATCTAACAGAGCGTACACAGTCGCAATATTAGAACCCGGTTGTGGCTTCTCTAACCAGAAACGGGTAAACATGGGGAATTCTTCTGGCTTAGGCAGCGCAGTGTCGACCGCTAAACCACGGGCAGATAGACCATATTGCATTTCCTGACCTACGGCGCGGAAATAGCTGGCACCTAGGAAGGCGACCACGTCACGCTGCCAGTCGGTATTAAATTGCATTCTAAACCCAGCAAAGCCTAGGTCTTTCGGTAGTTGGCTACCCTTTACCTTGGATTTACCGTAATCGAACATGGAAGACGAATATTCGATCAGCTTTGCCTTGCCATTTTCCAATTGATAAATATGCACAGGCGTATCGAAGTACAGACCTAAGTGGAATAACTCGGCGCGAAACTCCGAATCATCCTCACGCCACAGGGCGGCTTTTTTCTTGAAATGGAACTGCTGGTAATCATCCCAGCTCATGCCCTGTAAGCTTTTTGGCAACTCGCCCTTATGGCTCACATAGGACTCAGCCGCCAACGTATGGGCATAGCCTTTCAACCAGGCGTAGCTAAACTCTTCTTCCTGCGGTGCGCTCGCCTTACCCGCTGCACAAGCAGATAAGCTTAACAACACGCTGCAGGTGAGTAGCACACTGCCCACCATGCGTTGTAAACGGCTACGGGTAGACTGAGCTTCCACCGACGGCATCACCATCGGCTCACGATTAAAATGTCTTTGTTCGGGAAATAAATTGGGTTGCATAAGCAGACTCTGATTTGGTGTAACTTCCTGACACTTCTCTGCAAAAGTAAGCAATATTGCAGTGACTGCCCTGTGGAGAACTGTTGATGACAGTGATAACCATACCTCTATCTCCATCAGTTCGCCAGAATCTAACATAATTTCGACGCAATGGAATATGTCACAGTGACAATATTCAATACTGACGCCAGTTTATGAAAATAGTATTAAAAAGGGCTGCAAAATGCAGCCCTTAGCAGTTATAAAATCGATGAGGTTAAGAGTTTGTATTCAGCACTGTTTTGCGTTTGTTATGGGCAATAATTAAGGCCACTAAACACACCACGCCGACCGCAATCCCCACGGGTTGACTCAGAGATTGAGGCAAACCTAATCCAATACCCGCCGTCATGATGTAAGAGATGGTCACACAGGTTCCGGCAATCGCAGGCAAACTCACAATCCAATGGAAGCTGCCTCTATCGAACAGGTACTTAGTCGCCAACCACAGCACGCTTGTCGATAACAACATGTTTGAGAAGGCGAAATAACGCCAGATCAAGGAGAAGTCGATCTTAGTCATAAAGTAAGCGATAGTCAGGATGGGCGCTGCCACCAACAAACGGTTATGCATACTCTGTGGGATGTTAAAGGCGTCGATAATAGTGAGACGTAGCGATCTAAATGCAGTATCGCCCGAGGTAATAGGGAATACAGCCACCGCAATAATCGCCATCACACCACCTAATACACCAAGATAGCTAGTAGCCACTTGGTTAACGACAAGGCCTGGACCACCTTGGTCGAGTAAGCTCTTAAGCTCAACATAACCACCAGGGAAGGCCGCAATACCCGCAGTTGCCCACACGCAAGCCACAACACCTTCAGCCACCATAGCGCCATAGTAAACAGGGCGAACGTATTTTTCGTTGGTCAGGCAGCGCGCCATAATAGGTGCTTGAGTCGAGTGGAAACCACTGATTGCACCACAGGTAATAGTCACAAACAGCAATGGCCAAATCGGTAAACCGTCTGGGTTTGGCTCGAGCAAGTCATTGTTGTAATGGCTGTGGTTGAAGTAAGCAAACACATCGCCCATTTCGGGTAACTGTGGCGCGCTGATCAGCAGAGCAACCGCAATCGAAGTGGTCATAACGATCATCAACAGACCAAAAGCAGGGTAAAGCTTAGTGATAATCTTATCGATTGGCAGCATGGTGGCTAAGAAGTAATAAGCCAAAATCACTAACACCCAGAAGGTGTTATTGCCAAAAATGGTATCTTTAAAATAGTCGAGGTTACTTAACAGACCCGCAGGGCTCATGATAAACACCACGCCCACGAAGAACAGTAACATCGCAGTAAACAGCAGCATCACGCCTTTAAAGTAGACATTAAAGTAGTGACCGGCGATTTCTGGCAGGCTCTTACCGTCTTCTTTAATGCTTAACACGCCAGAGAAATAGTCGTGTACCGCGCCGCCAATAATGTTACCTAACACAATCCAGAGTAAGGCTACTGGACCATATAAAGCACCTAGGATAGGACCAAAAATCGGGCCTACACCGGCAACGTTTAAGAATTGGATCAAAAACGCTTTGGCGGGGTGAACGGGCACATAGTCCACACCATCTTCGAATCTTGCTTGGGGAGTTTGCGCTTTAGGATCAATCCCTGCTTGGCGCTCAACAAATGGGCTATAAAACTTGTATGCCAGCACTAAGAGCGCAAGGCATAAGAAGAAAATAAACATTATTTAATTATCCATACTTTAGTAGGAGGTGATTAAATGGAGAGTTTCATTGAGTTAGCCAATGAGGTCAAGCCATCAGGTACTAGACTAAAGTCGGGTTGATAAATCTAAATTTACGATAAAACACGCATATCTAAATAGATTTAGCAAATAATGTATCGGCTCCCAATATGCCAAAATCTCAGGTTAAGGGCTTTAAGCCTTTGGTTAGCGTGACGGTTTAAGCATCAGCGCAGCACAAACTCCAACAAAGGCGCCACATCGTCAGCCTCTTGAATGAGTCTGTCCATCTTTACAAACCCATGGCGCAGCAACACCCGCTGGGACGCAAGATTATGCTGTGCTACATGGGCAAAAAGCGGCCTTGAGGTCACTAAAGGTAAAAATGCGCTTAAGGTTAAGGTTGCTACCCCGCGCCCCCAAAATGCGCGGTCAATCCAGTAACCAATCATCGCCTGACCGTCCATATGCCAATGGCCAATATTGCCAACCAGCAAGCCATCGACTTCTATCCCCCGTGCCAGTACCGACGCCTGTCCGAGAATATTTTGCTGCCAATGAAGGTAAAATGCCTCACGATCCCGCGAGGGAAATTGCGCCAATTGGGAGGCAATCGGATCCTGTTGATGGGTGAAGATCAACTCCAGATCGTCTTGTCCTATGGGTCTCAATGTCACATTCGATACCCGTGTTTGCTTGTCCATCCTATATCCCTATTCGATTTAATTTAGTGTGATTCTATTTCGACATTCGCCGCCAGCTAAAAAAATGGGCGCATAACCCAAGCAGAGGTTAGCGCCCTAAGAGGCAAAACAACATCATTAAAACTGACAAAATCACATTAAGGTGGAGAGGGTTAACGCAAATTCAGCACATCACTCTCGAACACTAACTGAAGATCACAGCAAATACGGGCGCGCCCAGCACCATGGCGATTCCGATAAAAATCATGGTCAAACTGGCAATAACGCCCTCTTGCTGGCCTAACTCACTGGCTTTTGCGGCGCCCGCACCGTGGGCCGAAGCGCCTAATGCCACGCCTTTACCTAAAGACGTACGAATGTGCATCAGCTTGAACAGCGGCTCACATACCAACATGCCGATAATCCCAGTGATGAGCACCATCATGGCGGTCAGTTCTGGCACACCGCCAAAGGCGCTTGTCGCCTCCATCGCAAAGGGCGTAGATACCGAACGCACCAACAAGCTCTTAGACAGCTCGACCGGTAGCGGCACAAATTTCACTAACAGCCAGCTAGAAATCATGCCCAGCAACAATCCCGCTATCACCCCAAGGGCAATGGTCAGCGGGTATTGGCGAATGAGTTTACGCTCCCGATAAATCGGCAAGGCAAATGCGATTGTCGCAGGTGCTAACATCGCCATTAACCAATGGGTGTATTCAAAATAAGTCGGCAGTGGAATATCGAGATTAAACACCAAGAGCGTGATCACCACGGGTGCAAGTACAATCGGCGCCAACCACCACACACGGTGGAGCCTATATAAACGCTTGGCTGCAAAGTAACAGAATAGCGTTAATAACAAGCTGATAAGTGCCAATCCCGTCTGCGAAAACAGTAACTCGGAAATCGCTGCTGGGCTTAAGTTAAGGCTCGACATTAGGCGGCCTTAGCATGGCGACGTGCATGCTTTTTGATATTGAGTTGACGCTCGAATCGAAATACTCGGTCAACCACAAATCCCGTACCCACCATCACGCACACACTGCCCATGACTAAGGTGAAGAGAATATTCACCCCATATTGCTCAAACAGGCCTTCGTACTTGATAACAGAGATCACTGGCGGAATAAAAAACAGCAGTAACTCACCAATCAACCAAGCGGCACCAAGCTGCACCGCATTTTCAGGGATTAGCTTAGTCGCAAGTAAAATCAGTAAGATACCTAAACCCAATACACTACCAGGCACAGGTAAATGCGCCCAAGTGGCTAACCAATGGCAGGCGAAAGACAATAAACAAAAGAGGCCAATTTGAGTTAACAATAAAGCCCCATGACGGCATCGACGTATTGCGGCTTGTAGGAAAGACATGTGGTTTCTCGATTTACACTAAAGTTGCTATGGGAATATTTTAGGCTTGCCTATTCAATAAAAAAAATGAATATTAAGCATGTAATCCATGAATTTTAAGAATGTATTATCGAGGCGAGAATGGATCTTAAAGTGCTGCGTTATTTTATCGAGATCATCGATGCCGGCGGTTTTGGTAAGGCCAGCGAAAAGGTTCATCTCACCCAACCCGCCCTCTCCAAGGCGCTGCGTCAATTGGAGGAAGAACTGGATCTGGTACTACTCGAGCGCGGCAAGCGTGGCACTCAGGTTAAGCTCACCCAAGCGGGAGAAGTGGTCTATCGCCATGGCAAGGAGTTGCTCGCTGGGCGACAACGCATGCTGGCCGAACTCAGTGCCCAGCGCAGTTTAACCGCAGGCGAATTGAAACTCGGTCTCGCGCCACTCGGCAGTGCTGAAATTTTTGCCCCTATCATTGCCAAATATCGCCAGCAATATCCGCAAATTGATATGCACCTGCTGGTGCGCGGCGGTGTGGAGCAAACCTTAGCGATTCAAAAGGGTGAAATTGAACTGGCCACCGGGATTATCAACTTCGACGATGGTTACCACGGCATTCGGGTGTTTAACGATCCCATGGTGGTGGTACTGCCCAAGGAGAATCCCCTCACCTCACAAGCTATGCTGTCGATCCACGACTTAGTCGACGAGCCACAAGTGATGTTTGAAACCGAATACACCTTGTATCAACTGGTGTTAACCGCTTGCCAACACGCCGGATTTACCCCTAAAAACATCACTCGAGTCAGCCAAGCCGACTTCGGGATCGCCCTCGTGGCGGCGGGCACGGGCGTGATGATACTGCCGCGCTCTATCGCGCGGCGTTACAGCGTATCTGGAGTAGTGAATATTCCATTGGCGAGCGATGAACTGCGCTGGGAGTTATCACTGTTTTGGCGCAAAGAACAGGTATTGTCCTTTGCGGCACAGGCGATGATTGCGTTAGTGGAGAAACACTTAACGCAAAAGTAGCTCACTACCAAGGCACGACTAAGCTAAAGCGCACTAAGGTATCGTTATCCCAAGGCAGGATGGGCAAGTAGTCGGGTGAGTGCACACTCTCCTTGGCATAGTGGTCTAGGTTGTATTCTGTATGCTCCACATACAGTAACCACTGGCTACCCTTCTCCCAATAATCCGTATCGTAACTCATGCTGAAGCGATATTGATTTTCAAGCCATTTATCACCGTCGTTCCAGTTTTGCGCGGCAAAACTCATGTTTAACTTGGGCGTGATATCAAAACCAAAACTGCCCATTAAGGTGTAAGCGAACTCGCCATTACCAAAATCGCCCCGATCGTAACCACGGGTACGGGGCACGTCGTCATCGATTTCTAAATAGTAATAACCTGCGCCCGCTTTAAGCTGGGCTTGGGTTTGTTGGCCGTGATAATTGGCTGTTAGGCCAGGAAAAAACTTCGCCTGCTTCTCCACTGAACTCACGGTATTACGCTTGCCCTGCAAATCCACTTGCCATCCTAAGGACAACTCGGGAGAAAAAAGATAAAGCTCCCCAAGAGCGGCATATTCCGATTTGAACCACATCGGAATATGGTCAGGATCCAACTTATCCGTATCAATATCGATAAACATATCCAGTACCGCAGACAAATAAATATCCGATGCAGTGGTATGTTCAATCATAATATTGCCGTTGAATCCAAAGGTATGTGAACTCTCCTGCTCCACAATAAAATCATGTATCCCCATGGTGTAATGCCATTGGGTGGATTCTTCTGCACTGACTGAGGTGGTTAAACCGAGAAGGAGTGCCACTGGTGCCAGAGTTAGGTATCTCACATTTCGCTCCATAAAATACTGTTTAATACTGCATTAAGATTAGATGATTTAAGTGTAATTTAATGAAGTTTTTACCATTTGTATCTGAGATAGTTCATAAAAATCCATCCCTTTCGCCAAAGTGAATAAAAAATTGCATATCTCGCGGTTTAAAATCGTGAAATTGCTATTCACGGTCACCCTAAACAATTTGGCAACTTTTTAAAAATCTATTGATATCAAATGACACTATCCTATTAAACATAGAATCCTATCTAAGTCACCCACACTCACTAGTGAATTTTTAATCATTTTTAAAGCATAATTATTGACACCCATGCTGTATATCCCTATAGTCGCCACATTGCGAGTCATTCAAAAGAGGGTCTTAAATGAAAAAATCCATGTTATTAGGCGGCCTAGCGCTGACTGCCACCTTGTTGTTAGCTGGATGTGGGAAAAGTAACGATGTTTTAGTGGTTGGCACCAATGCGGCCTTCCCGCCCTTTGAATACGTAGGCGGACAAAGTGGCGACGAAATCAAAGGCTTCGACATTGAACTTGCCAAACAAATCGCTAAGGATGCCGGCAAGACGCTTAAAATCGAAAACATGAAATTCGATTCACTGATCGTCGCGCTAAACTCAGGCAAGATTGATTTTATCGCCTCGGGCATGACCATCACTCCAGAGCGCCAAGCCAGCGTTAACTTTTCGGAGCCCTACTACGAAGCGACTCAAGTGCTGCTCGTGAATAAAAATAACGACACCATTCATACCCTTGATGACATTAAAGACAAACACTTTGCGGTGCAGCTCGGCTCAACCGCCGATATGATGTCTAAAAAATACACCCAAAATGTCACGGCGTTTAACACCGGCTTCGAAGCCATCATGGAACTGAAGAATGGCAAAGTCGACTTAGTGCTATTCGATAGCGAACCTGCGGCGAACTATCTGGCGAAAAACCCTGATCTCAAACTGATCAAGCTGGATTTCCCCCCAGAGTTTTATGGTTTTGCGGTATCAAAGCAGCAGCCTGAACTTCTCAATAGCATTAATAACACGCTGAAAAACTTGAAAGAAAGCGGCCAATATCAGACGCTCGTTTCAGCCCATATCAAGTGATCCCTATGTTAGAAGCAATCAATACTTCGCTGTTTAGTCCCATTGGCGACGACGGCATGATAGGCATACTGCTGATCTTAAACGGCTTAAAAGTCACCTTGATTGTGACCTTCTTCGCCATGTTATTAGGCGCAGTATTAGGCGTGGGTACCACACTGATGAAGATGTCATCTAAGTGGTATATCCGCTTCCCCGCTGAACTCTATGTTGGCGTGATCCGCGGCACGCCAGTGGTGGTGCAGTTAGTGATCCTTTACTTCATCGTGCTGGCCGCATTCGATGTTGATAAGGTTACCGCCGCCATTATCGCCTTTGGTTTAAACAGCGGCGCTTATATCTCTGAGATTATTCGCGCAGGAATTCAAGCCGTCGATAAGGGTCAAACCGAAGCGGCACGCTCGCTCGGCCTGTCACAGGCGATGACCATGAAGCTAATTATTCTGCCGCAGGCGATTAAGAATATTCTGCCCGCATTAGGTAATGAGTTTATCGTGCTACTCAAAGAAACCGCCGTAATTGGCTTTATTGGCGGCGTGGATTTAATGCGGGCGGGTGAGATTATCCGTAGCCGTACCTTTGAAGACAGTATCCCACTCTTTACCTGTGCACTGATTTACCTGTTCCTGACCTACAGCTTCACATTTATGCTGTCGAAATTCGAAAAGAGGTTGAAGCAAAGTGATTAACATAACCAACCTACACAAAAGTTACGGCGATAATGCGGTCCTTAAGGGCATCAACGAACATATTCGCCAAGGCGAAGTGGTGAGTGTGATCGGCCCTAGCGGCAGCGGTAAAAGCACCTTTTTACGTTGCATCAACCTGTTAGAAAAACCCACCCAAGGGGATATTGAAATCGAAGGGCAATCCATTACCGCTAAGGATGCCTGTGTCGACAAATTACGGCAAAAAGTGGGCATGGTGTTCCAAAACTTCAACCTGTTCCCCCATAAAACCGTATTGCAAAACATTACCTTAGCGCCAGTGAGCCTAAAGTTAATGACCCAAGCCGAAGCCGATAACAAGGCGCTCACGCTACTCACTCAAGTGGGTTTGCAGGATAAAGCCCATGCTTATCCTTCGAGTCTCTCGGGTGGACAAAAACAACGGGTTGCCATTGCACGCGCGCTGGCGATGGAGCCGGATCTGATGCTATTCGATGAGCCCACCTCGGCACTCGATCCCGAAATGGTCGGCGATGTACTGGATGTGATGAAGGATTTAGCGCAAAAAGGCATGACCATGGTGATTGTCACCCACGAAATGGGCTTTGCACGCGATGTTTCCGACAGAGTCATCTTTATGGATGGCGGCTATGTGGTGGAGTCCAATATCCCCGAGGAATTATTCACCCGCCCCAAAGAAGCCAGAACCCAAAGCTTTTTAAGTAAAGTGCTGAGGTAATAAAGACTTATACAACATTGAAAGTTGAACAATGGTATTTGCTCGATGAGACTCAGCATGCTTCGAGACAGAAGCGATGAATTTTTTATCTATTTATGGAGTTTATTGTCATTGTTTCCCCAGTGACTCGCCGTGAATATATCCCTATAGGCTCGACGGCGACATCCATGTCGCCAACGGTCACTGGTGCCCCAATGCCAATTTTAACTACCCATTTGCGATATGTACGTAAAAAGCAAAGGGACAAAACCTTGTTAGATTATTCACCCTTCTTAGCCAGATTCGGATTAGCTCTTCTAATAGCAATGCTTCGTTTGGCAACAAACCAACTAACACTCGATATCTCCTGTCGGAATAAGCATAACAGGGGCATGAATCAGTTATCTAGAGATTTGATTCATCTTAAGGGAAAAAACCGCCCCAGAATAGCCGCAATCGGGGGATTGGGACGGGTTTTAGCGGCTCGCGTGAATCAGTCTGGTGTAGAGTGATTCACTCGCTTAGTTTGAGGCAATTGTGGGATAGATTTTTCAACACAGAATTGCTGATTTGCAGACTAGAGAATATAAAATTTCCTATATGATAGCGCTAGGAGTCCAGCGCTGAGCCTGCAAAACAAGTCAAAACTCATACCAAAACGTCACCTTGATTGCTTTGTTAATTGCTCATATTCCTGTTCTAATACTTTGAGCTCTCTAAGTAATTCGGTGATAATTTGGCTAACTTCAACTGATTTACTATATATTTTGCAACCTTTTGTATGTAGTTCTTCGTTATTTATACCATTAATTTTATCACGAAAACTTTGAAAAAAAGCATCATGTGCTAATTGATTTCGAGTCTTACATACACTTTTTATTTTTGAACTTAAATCATTATTTTTGCATATATTTTTAAAGCGAGTCGCTAATCGGCTAAGACCCCATTCTTCTACTTTTTCGTCACAAAAATCGTAATGCAACGTATTTGAATCTTGAATCGAATAACATAATGCGAAGTAGTTATATATTTTATGAGAATAGATTCTAAAAACTGAAACTATTTTAGTGCTCTAAACAGAGCTTTTTCATAATTTTTTTGTAACTCAACTTTATCTAACAACCTAAGATACTCCTTAAGTAGTTAACACCTTTCACATCGTAATCAGAGTGAGTAAGATCATGTTTTATATGTATAAGTACAGGTTGTGTTTGCGATACCTGTTACACCATTATATTCATGAGCCGTTATATTCACAGCGCTCCAAGATACAGGGGTATATTCTTTAGCTACTGAATTTAATACATCAGAGCACTCTTGGTAATCAGGTTGTGTATCAGGAAGGAACCTATGAACACTACGAAAAGCTACAACTATAAATCCTTGTTCAGTCTGTTTGCTGCTGTATTCTGAAGCTGAAGACGCATCATAAGTTACTGGACCGACATGATTTACTAGCTTTAACGTAGGTGCGACACAGCCTGAAAGAAACACCAAAAGGCATGTAGATAATAAAGGTTTTAAGTTCATGATATTCTATATCCTAACGGTATTTTCATTTGAGATATTATCTAATTTGCCATAACAAAAGGCATATTAGAATCATATCGGTGATAATTTACTGGCGCAAATCATTTCATTATTGCGCATGAGTGTTTACCTAATTGAGAGAACCAGATTAGGCAAGTCTGATTCACTGTTAACGATTTTTGAAATCGCTCATGGTTAGGTCATACTTTTTGGTTTTCATTACTTTAAGTATCTCAAACTATCAGACTAAGCAAGAGCAAGCCTTCTAACTGTTACACTTTTTGGGGCAAAAGCGCGTTCGCCAGAAGCCAACGAAAATTGAAAATGGGTCGAAGTTAACAAGACTAGGCAAGTTTGATCCACTTTCACGTTTGAATATTAATAGGGTAATTTCAAATTAATACAGTAACAGATTACCAATGATCTTTTATCACCAACTTACGGATATAAAAGACTGTGCAAACATCTGTTTGTGACTTTTTTGGGGCTGCACTCTCCAAAACGGTCTCTAGAACATAACCTCTATGGCATTACATTCCCGTAGGTTTCTCGCAGGCCTCATAGTTCTGCTGAGTACAAAAGGTCACAGGTGTGTAGATAATGTCGTCGTATTTTTGTTTGGTGACAATTTTATATAAGGTCAAAATGGCCTGCCTTCCCATTTCATAGGGACTTTGACCAATGTTGATATGGGCAAGGCGGTCTTTCAACATAGCTAATTGCTCTGGAGAGGTGTCGGTAATAATAATGACGATGTCCTTGTTATCGATTTTATCTTGATAGGGTGCCATCATTTCTCGGTAGAGGGCTGCATCATTTTGTGCCCAACCACCAACGGCAACGAAGGAATTTGCCTTTACTGGCTTACCTTTCATCACGGACTCCATTTGCTTAACCGCTTGACTAAGTTGGTCAAAATTAAACAAAGGCTCCCGCACTTCAGTCCAGCCCTGTTCGTTATTTAGCATTTTCCCGGGAGGAACACTGTATGTAGTCCCAGATAATGCGGAGCGAACGCCCATCAGTCTTAAATTCAAATTGGGGGAATCTGGTCGCCCAGATTGCGTGATTAACGTCCCTCCATTAGGCCGTAGTTTTTTTAACTCCTCACCTAATGATTTACCCAGTTCAAAATTGTCCGTGCCAATATAGGCTAAGCGAAAATTCTTGGGATCTTGGTTAATAGAAGCATCAAAGTCAGAATCATAGGTAACAACGGGTATGCCGGCTTCCTTTGCTCTTTTAAGGCTATTTTCAATTAAATACTTAGATTGGGTAACCGCAACGGCAATTCCATCCACACCTTCATCAATCAGCTGGTTTATCACTTGATCTTGCAATCTCACACTACTTGATTCGGGTCCCCGATAGATGCATTCAACCCCTTTAATTTGTGCGGCGGCGTCAACACAACCCGTTTTGCTTTGATCAAAAAAAATACTATAAAATTTAGGTACTACTGCAAACTTAAGCTCCTTTCCGTAGCCACAAGACAGCGGTAATAGGCTAATAGCAATCAGCAGCATCAATAATCTCGCCATACATTCCCCTAAATAAAACAGTAAGCTCGACTTAATAAAATGTAGCAAAGGAATAGATTAAACCACACAAGTGGCAACTTTATTATGGAAGACTTTTGATCTCACTCAGTATTTTTAAGTTAGCTCATCTCTCTAGCAACATCAAAACCGCACTCAGCAATTTGTTTAACCAGCCATAACGCCATGAGGTGACTCTTGCTATTCACTGCTTTTCACAAAACGTCCCTCAGCATTCATTGCGCATAACGGCTATTAATTTCAAAAATATTTTGAAACTGATAGCCGTTTTGATCACATTGTTTTTTACTTAAACCCGCTTAAAATGCTGTCGTTGATTTTGTATTCCTCGATGATTTGGAGCTGTTACATGAGTGATTTAAGTTTTCTCGCTAAAAAGCGTTACACCACTAAAGCCTTTGATCCAACAAAGACGATTCCTGCCGACAAGATAGCCGAAATCAAGACATTACTGCAGTTCAGCCCATCATCGACTAACTCGCAGCCTTGGCATTTTGTGTTAGCAAGCACGGCCGAAGGCAAAAGCTTAATCGCGCAATCGACCGAGCACTTTGCCTTTAACACCCAGAAAATCCTTAATGCTTCCCATGTGGTCGTGCTCTGCACTCGCACTCAACTCGATGAAGCCCATTTACTGCAAGTGTTAGAGCAAGAGGCTGCTGATGGCCGTTTTGCCAATGAAGAAGCCAAGCAAGGCCAGCACAACGGCCGCTCTTTCTTTGCCAATATGCACAAGAATGAGTTAAAAGACGCCCAACATTGGATGGAAAAACAAGTGTATTTAGCACTCGGAACCCTAATGTTAGGTGCGAGTGTGCTCGATATCGATGCCTGTCCAATCGAAGGTTTTGATGCGACTAAACTCAATCAAGTCTTAGGCCTACGCGAAAAAGGTTTCTGTGCATCAGTGGTGGTCGCTCTAGGTTACCGCTCCGAAGAAGACTTCAACGCTAAGTTACCAAAGTCACGTTTAGCGCAAGAGGTTATCTTTACCGAGATCTAAACCTCGTTCGCTAAGTTTGCATATGCCCTTGTTTGTGATTGCAAACAAGGGCATTTTTATCGCCTGCTCTCCAGCATCAGCAGATCCCATGCCGCAGTTAAAACCAACCAAAGTCGGAGTGACCTCGGGGTAAATTGCTCTAGAATCCTTCTTTGCCTACACTTTTCCTCTATGGCATAGTGTATTCCAAGCTCAGTAACGACTCGCATCACAATAAGATAAAAGCATTTAAAATCTTATAGATAGTAAAGCCTTACTTTTAATCACACTCGCTTGATAACAACTTAGGATGGGACAGTCAGTATGCTACTCGCTAAACCTTCACTCAGTGCAGAAGCTCAATCGGCAACGCTCTCGACCACTAAGGGCGATAACCCGTTAATCTGGCCCGTGTTATCCGTGTTACAAGCCTCTAATCAAAGCTGGAAAATCCATCACCTAGCTACCGAACTGCAAAATCGCGGGCTAATCCATCCGTTAGATGAAAATCCTGGTAATGATTTGTTTAAACGCAATTTTTTACTGATGAATGCCCTGTTCGAATTGCAAGAGATCCTGATGCCAAAGCAATGGCTACAAGTCAAAGCGATGGAGATCCAGATTTTCCGCCTCGTGCCTTCCAACGTTAACCTATTGATAATGGAAGATACTTCACTGCGGGAATACTATCTTGACTGGAATAACTACGACACCAGTGAAAACGTAGTACGCGAATTATTGGAAGCCTTCTGGAGCAGTTATAAGAGCTATATTGGCCTGAACGTGAACTTGATGCACAAGGGCCACGCCCTGAGGGTATTCGAGTTAGATGAGAGCGCAACACCAAGGGACATCCGCAAACAATGGCGCCGTTTAGCGCTGAAATGGCATCCCGATAGACCCGAAGGCGATGCGGCGCGTTTCCGCGAGGTCTGTGAGGCTTGGCAATCCCTGCGCGATATTGCTTAAGTTTTTCCTTTTATATCTGTGATCCCCTTTGCAGTCTGACAAAGTTATCGAGCTAAACTCCCGCGGGATCACAGATTTAGTCCAATATCTACCGCCCGTTTCAGCGATAATTAAGCATCCCAAACTAACCTAAAACCATATACACGCTGGTATAACGCGAGCGTAACTCCGAGACTGAAATCACCTGAGCCACCTTAGTCCACTTAGGTAGGTACAGCGCATGCAATTGATGCGGTGAATTCACTCTAACCGAATTTGAGGGTTCTATGATCAAACCAATCGCCTTGGCTGTCGCCTTAATCGTTGCACCATTTAGCACCTTTGCCGCCAACTTTGTCGAAGGCACGCACTACACGCAAATCTCTGACAAAGCACCGAGCCGCGAGCCAAAACTCACCGAGTTTTTCTCCTTCTATTGTCATAACTGTTTCAATATGGAAACCAACTATCTGCCTGATATCAAAGCCAATCTAAACAAAGGTATTGCATTTGATACTAAGCATGTCGACTTTATGAATAGCGACATTGGCACCGAAGTGATGCGCTCACTGGCAGTCATTCATGAGTTAGATAATAAGGATGCGTTAACCCATGCGATGTTTGCCGCCATCCAAGGCGAAGCAGGCGCAAACGGCCACGACCACGGTGCGCCAGGCCATAAGCACGAACCGCAAATCAACAGCCGTGACGACATTAAGCAAATTTTCGCCAAGTTTGGTATCGATGCGGCCAAGTACGACCAACTCGCCGACAGTAAAAGCACAGATGAGAAGCTGGCCCTGTGGCGTGCCCAGCAAAATCAATTCCGCGTTGAAAGCGTGCCTGCTTTTATCGTTAACGATAAATATGCGGTTAACTTAAGCAGTATCAAAACCTTAGATGAGCTGATTGGCTTAATTAACTATCTGGCCGTCGAGAAAGATGCTCAGGCGCCTAAGAGTTCAGGCGGCAGCTTAAACTGGTTATTCTTAGCCTTTGCAGCCGTTATCGCCCTTGGCCGCCAAAAGCGTTTGAGCTAAGGCTCGATTGACGAGCAGCCAATAAAAAACCAGCAGTGATGCTGGTTTTTTTGTTGGCTCGGTTAACGACTAAGGGAAGTTACGCTCGGCAACCCCTTTGGCCGTCACAGTCACCCCAGTTTCTGCGGCGTGAATAAAGAAAGGCGATTCCACATCATCGGGATTGTTACTCACATCTGGATCATCATTTTGCGCTAGGCAGGTATAACCTAAGCTGTAATCCCCTGCGACCACAAAGCCAAATTCATAATCGTGGCCGATGACTTGGCCGTTTGCATCGGTGACATCATTCACCCGAGCCGCCGCAATAGGCGCAATCTCAGTGGCCGTGTCGGCCTCGGTTCTGAAATCCTTCATCTGCTCCAGCGTGGTATTGGCTGGATACAAATAAACCGCTGGCGAGAACACTGAGCCACCCGCGGCGACTTCACAGCCTTCCATCACAGTAGCGCCAACTGTGCCTTTAATCGCGCCCACTTCGGACTGATTAAATAATTGCACTGAAGTCGGTTTTAGCGTCCAGTAATCTTTATTACCGTGGGGATCTTGCAAACCTTTGCTTAAATCAAACTCGGCAACAAAGCTATTGACGCCCGCCGCAATGGTGAATTTCTTATTGAAAAACAATCGGCCCGTATCGCTTTCATCGGCACCCACACCGCCGCATGAGCCGTTGCTGTTGGTCGTTAGCCCATAGAGAGTGTCGTCTAAGGTTTGTACGTGTGAGCTGTCGCTATTGGCTACTGTACTGTTTTTCATATACAAACACATTTGATATTCGCCCACGGGAATCGATTGACCGCTCACTAGGGTATCTACCGCACTGCCTTGAAACTCCAATAAATCGACAAATTTAAGCTCGCCATTTGGGGCGACATTGAACGAGTAGCTACCTGTGTCGTTCTTTAATACCACTTGCCTGAATGCAATCGTGACCGATTTGGCATCAGCGGGATTATCGGATACGCCTAGGCTGAATGTCGCCATTTGGGTGGCAGGTTCGCCCGAGTCAGATCCACCGCAACCAAACAGCAAACCTGTCAACGCTATCGCTAGAGCACTTTTTTGAATATTCATAGGATACCTTCATTAGTCTTCCAAAAAGTTCTCAACATCGTCATACCTCGCCCCATGAGCACACATAGTAACGCCAAAGCATGAAAACAACGGCTAAAACGGGCTGGGTAGGCATGTAGAGATAAATCTAGGGCTGAGTGTGCAGCTTGTCGATGAACGTACGCTGAACGGTGAAAATCCGTTCAACGGTGGAAGATATTAAGAAGGTGTAGGACTCGAGCAGAACAAAGCCACATCCTTAGGTGCATCCGAACCTATTTGCGACTTATTGCCTAATAAATTCAATAATGTGAGATGCCGCTAAAACCAAGTGAACCACTAAAAAGCCAATAAATACATCGGCGCAAATTTGATGGTAACCACGCCATGTCATCGCCAGCGGGGTGCCTTGATAGAAAAACCACAACGCCCCTGTCATGCCCGTTGCGACCAGCAGCAACATGCCAATGCCTTCAATCGTGCTGAATAAGCCCTTGCCCCCGGCAACGGGCAGTTTTCCCTTAAAAAGTCCTTTAATATCCTGTATCAGTTGCCCCCAATCCCCCACCAGCCAGGCGAAGTATTGATGCCATTTACCTTGAATACTGTTACGCAGTAAAAATAAGATCCCCAATGCAGCAGCAATTAACCCAAGATAAACATGCAGATAATCCCAGATACTGGCATTGGCGCGCAGGCTTCTACCGATAAAAATCCATGGGCTGGTGCAGACGAGTAGCCCCACGGATAGCACAATCCACAGGTGTAGACGTGCCAACACAAAATCGAATATCTGGGTTACTTTTGCCGACATAGTGGGTTTCCCCTTAAGAGCTAAGCGACGGGCTCGCTCAGGCTTGGTGGATCAACAGGCCGAAATCATTCACTTTTTGCCAATCCGTGTATTCAACATTGGTCACAGGATCCGTCGGCCCCTTAGTTAACCACATGATAAAGCGAATGATATTTCTATCGAAGGCATTATAGCCTTGGTAATTTAGATTACCGCCAAACACTTGTAACAAGGTTGGGCGCCAAGTGGTTTTGCTTAAAAACGCCTGCATATAAGGATTGGTTTCTGGGGTGTTTTTCTCAGGTTTACGGGCGACTAAACTGACGGAGAAAAAACCGCTCACCTTTTGCGAGAGGATCTTTTGATGCTTTTGAATAAATTCGTACAACGCCGGATTATGTTTTCCGTGGCGAATACTGGCGCCAATAACGATCTTATCGAAGGACTCCATCGCCGGCACAGCCTTAATATCCGCAATCACCACAGAATTGCCCAACTCTTTAAGTTGCTGCGCCAATTGATTGGTGATTTTGCGAGTTTGACCATGAACACTAGAGAAGATGATCAGAATTTTTTTCACTTAAGCCTCGATTATCTCAACAAAAATAAGAAAAAGCGGCCAGAAGAAAGACAAAGAACGGCGGCTTTATGTTGACCTAAACAAACCGATTAATTCAGCCTCTATAACACAATTCACCACGGCAAGATTTAAGCGAGTCTATGGTGCATGAGTTAAATAGAGGCGGTTTAGGTTTACCACGCAAAAAGCAAACTGCCTATTACGATATTGCATACTAGGTGATTTAGTCACCAATTTACATGAAATAGATCACGGGCTTAGCGCCAAATGGCCGCTGGATATACGGTAATTCTAGCTTGCTCACAAAAATAAATATCCGCATCTCTGGGATCAAAATGTTACAAAATCAGAAATAAGTGCCAATCCTTAGCGCTAGCACATAAAAGGCAAAAGCATTAGCATTTGTTCACTTATCGCCTGAGTACCCTACCCATGAAAACAACTCAAAACGCAGATCCCAAAGCACTGCTGCTGTGGATGACGTTTGTTATGTCGCTCGTCTTCGCCGTTTGGCAAGCCCTACTGAACAACTTCGTGATTGAAAAAGCCCAATTCACTGGCGCCGAAATCGGTATGCTGCAAAGCCTAAGGGAAATCCCCGGCTTTTTGGCCTTTACCGCTATTTTTGTATTGCTGTTAGTGCGCGAGCAAGCCTTCGCCCTGCTGTCATTAGCCCTTCTGTGCATTGGCGTGGCAATTACCGGCTTCTTTCCGCAGGTATTGGGCTTATACCTCACCACAGTATTGATGTCGGTTGGGTTCCATTACTTTGAAACCATTAACCAATCCCTCACCCTACAATGGGTCGCGAAGCAGGATACCGCAGGTTTTATGGGCAAAGCGCTGGCATGGCGCTCGGCAGCGGCCTTGGTCGGCTATGGCAGTATTTGGATTGTCATGACTTGGCTAAAACTCGATTACTGGCATATGTATTTGATTATTGGTGTATTAGGCCTGCTGATGGTGATCAGCATGAGTCTGTACTACCCACAGTTTGATACCCACGAAGTGCAACACAAAAAAATCATCCTGCGTAAACGCTACTGGTTGTATTACCTGTTAACCTTCTTCTCTGGCGCCCGTCGGCAGATTTTTATGGTGTTCGCAGGCTTTATGATGGTCGAGAAATTCGGCTATACCGTCAGTGAAATCACCGCCCTTTTCCTGATCAACTATGTGGTCAATCTACTGTTTGCGCCATCCATTGGTCGCCTAATCGGCCGCATTGGCGAGCGCAACGCCCTGACGGTGGAATACATTGGGTTATTTTTTGTGTTTGTCAGCTATGCGCTTGTCGAGCAACCCCATATGGCCGCCGCCCTCTATGTGATTGACCATTTGCTGTTTGCGATGGCGATTGCCATGAAAACCTATTTTCAAAAGATTGCCGATAGCAAAGATATTGCGGCTACCATGTCGGTCAGTTTTACCATTAACCATATCGCTGCGGTGATTATCCCTGTGCTCTTGGGCTTACTGTGGTTGAGCGATCCCGCCCTCGTCTTCTACATTGGCGCTGGATTTGCGGTCTGTTCCTTAGTATTGGCCCTCAATGTGCCGCGCCATCCGTCACCAGGGAATGAAACCAATTGGGCTTGGTCTGCTAAATCCATCGAAAAACCGAGTCTCGACAGTTAAAAAGTGCCCGCAGCGTAATAAAAGCAATCCAGCGCAGAGACTTAAGGATTGCAATCGACTAAGCTGGAAGCATTTCGTGGGGTCAACTTGATCCCACGAGCTCACAAAAATAGGGCCAACACAAATAGGTCAAACAGGATAAAGGCATGAAGGATTCAGATATTTTAATGCTTGCGGATGAAGCGGCTCCCGCAGCCGAGGTCTCGGCCCGTAAAAAAGCGCTGGTACTGGGTCGCCAACTCGGTCTCGCCAGTGAGCAGGAATATCGCCCCGCCAATGCCTCTATTGCCGAACGTGCGCAACAAAGGGAGCGTAAACTCGCCAGCCAGTATCAAGCCAATGTCGAAACCATTTTCGCCCTCGCCTTGAGTTACACCCCGTCGGATGTCACTGGGGTCGATCTGGATCCCGACTGGAGCCATCAATTTTTTTTGATGGCGGAGCAAATCCACAACCGCAAAATGCAGGATCTGTGGGCCCGTATCCTCTCCAGTGAAATCGTCAACCCGGGCAACTTTAGCCTGCGCACCCTAGCGCTGTTAAAACAACTGACCCATAGGGAAGCGCAAATCCTCGAAAAAGCCCTCGGTATGGCGGCCAAAGTGAATAATGAGCAGCGCTTAAAGCTGATCAGCGGCTATCGGCTCACGGGCGGACTCGGCCAATATTTTCGTAAAAATACCAGTGTCACCCTAGGCTTATCCCAATTTGGTCTGCCCTACTCCAGCATTCTCACCTTAGTCGATGCGGGGATCCTGCACAGCAGTGAGTTTGAAACTGGCCTACTCAACAGTAAAACCCCCATCCAACTCACCATGCCCGGCATCCAAATGAAGCTCACCCCAAAGAGTGGTAACTTGCTGTTTAGCTACTATCGCTTAACCCCGATTGGTGATGAGCTGGCGCAACTGGTGCTACCAAAACAAGACCAAGATTACCTGAAGGCGCTACAGGCGCTATTTGCGAAGGATTTTAAAATAGAGTAATCGCTTAAACAGACTTATATGTCTGACCACGAAATCTTTTCTTGAATTACCCCTGAGTGTCGCAAATACTTTGAGTATAAAAAACACTCAATTCTAAACTGGGTAAATAAGGATGTTTCGAAATCTCAAGGAAAGAGAATATGGTCAGCCAATCGCAAGACATTATCTTCTTAGATGAACCCGAACCAAGTACCGCGCTAAAGGCAACGAAAGCGGTCAAAATTCTCACGGTAGACGATGATATTAACTTCCAACGCTCTACCGCTTTCGCCTTGTCCACTCTCACCATTCTTGGCGCAAAAATAGAATTAGCCCAAGCATTTAGTTACGCAGAAGCCTGTCAGATGGTTGCCAATGAAGACGACTTTGCCATTGCCTTAGTCGATGTGGTGATGGAAACCGAAGATGCAGGCCTCAGACTCGTGCGAGGCATCAGGGAAGTGCTCGGAAACGAGAAAATCCGCATTATTCTGCTCACAGGGCAACCCGGTATGGCGCCCGTGTTTAACGTGATGCGTGATTATGATATCAATGACTATTGGACTAAATCCGAGCTTTCCGCCGACCGTCTGCAAACCATCTTGACCACTAACCTGCGCTCCTATCAACAGATCAGTAATATCGCTAATGCAAAGCGCGGGTTGCAGTTAATTGCCGAGTCCAGCGGTGCCCTCTACACCTCGCGCAATATCAAAGAACTGTCGAGCAAAATGCTTCAACAATTGGCAATTCTGCTAAATTTACCCTCGGGCGGCATAGTCTGTGTCAAAGCCATTAACGATCTGCATGAATTTGGCCATATGCATCAAATCATTGGCGCTTCAGGAGAGTTTGAATCCTACTACGGTAAAGCCTTACAGCAGCTCGAACAGCAACATATCCGCATCCAACTCGAGTTGTGTCTAAGCAGCAAACACTCCCGAATCGAGTCGCAATATACCTGCCTGTTTTTCCCCGGCGAGCTTGCCGGTAATGACTATGCCGTTTACCTCGCCACGGGGCGACTACTCGATGCGACCGAAACCGAGCTTATCCGTGTTTTTAGCATGAACATTTGCGGCGGCCTGCACAGCGTATCGTTAATGAGCCAACTGGATAAAATCGCCTTTGAAGATCCCTTACTGAAAATACCGAATCGCAATGTGCTTATCCGCACACTGGATGGCATTTTGAAGGAAGACATTCGCGACAAATTTAATTTACTACTCATAGACATAGATAAGTTTTCAGACTTCAACCATGTATTTGGCTCAGAGCATGGCAACAACATGCTCAAGCATGTGGCAAATAGTCTAAAAGATCAGTTCGACGCCAGCGTGCTAGTCAGCCGTTTAAAGGATGATAAGTTTGCCATTTTAGGCCCTAAACATTTAGTTTCAGCCGCTCTGATTGAGCAGTTATTTGTCGCGCCCTATCAACAGGGTACCTCCTGTATTACTGTCAATATCAGTACAGTTACCCTGCCCTTGGAGCTCGCCGAAGGGGATGCTGTCGCCGCCATCACTCAGCTGAATATGGCACTGAAAAAGGCCAAGAGCCTCGGGATACGTCAACATGTGACATATCAACCATCTAAAGATGATGTGGCGTCGCATTTTGAATTACTGCAGGCCTTGCAACTTGGGATAACCCAAGGAGATATCAATATCGCGCTGCAGCCACAGGTGTCGTTACAAACGGGGGAAGTCGTGGGTGTCGAAGCGCTGGCGCGCTGGACCTTGCCCAATGGCGACAGCGTACCTCCCTTGCGCTTTATTCCCATCGCCGAAGCAACGGGGCTGATCACAAAACTCGGTCAACAATTATTTGTGCAATCTTGCCAAGCCATGCATGCCTTAACCGAAGCGGGTTACCCGAATCTGCGGATCGGCGTTAACCTCTCGGCGATGCAGTTTGAGCAAGAGCAAATCGTCAATCAGCTCAATGCAGATATCCAAGCGGCACAAATTGCCAGCGATCAAATTGAAATTGAAGTCACTGAGTCGATTGCCATGCAGAATTTTGAGGTGATTAATAAGCAACTCAAAGCCCTGCGTAATATGAATATTAACGTCGCCATCGATGACTTTGGCACAGGTTTTTCATCGCTGGCCTACCTCAGCAAACTCACCTTCGATCGCATTAAAATTGATAAATCCTTTATCGATAATGTCACCACGGATGATGGTGCCGCGGCGATTGTCGATAGCATTATCCTGCTCGGGGAACGCTTTAAGATGAATGTGATCGCCGAAGGTGTCGAAACCCTAGAGCAAGCACGTTGGCTGAAACATCGAGGATGCCACGATGCCCAGGGCTATTTTTACGCGAAACCAATGCCACTCAAAGAGCTACTCATTTGGTTGGCCAACTTCCAAAAACGCATTATCGAATGATATTGAGCCGAGCCATGACGCCCTTACAACTGCTTAGTCGCTACTGGCTTAAACTGATGTTGCCTTGGTTACTCTTGGTACCCTTGCTAAGTCTCGTGCTTTATCAAAAACGCCATGAAGAAGCGATGACGCCTTTAGCGCGACAGGCGGCGATGGTGCTGGCCGATGCCAACCAAACCATAGCCTACTATTTGGGCAGCCTTAAACGGGATGCACTGTTTCTCGCTAAATATCAACTTCTTCTCGATACCGCTTCGGGCAAAAATACCGATCTCAGTACCGTCGAACACTTTTTTAAGGCATTCAGTGAGGCGTCACAGCAATATGACCAAGTGCGCTGGCTCGATAACGACGCCATGGAAAAGGTACGCATTAATCTCATCAACCAAGTCGCCCAAATTGTGCCGCAGACAGAGTTACAATCTAAACAGGGGCGCTACTACATAGCACCGAGTCTGGCGCTTGAGCCCGATACGTTTTACTTCTCCCCCCTAGACTTAAACGTTGAAAACAAAGTCATTGAAACCCCGATTAAACCTATGCTGCGCATCACCACCCCTGTGTTTTTAGCCTCGGGGGAAAGGCAAGGATTTATTGCGCTGAATTTTCTCGCCCAAACCCTGTTAGACGCCATCGCCAGCACAGCTAAAGGCGGAGTCGAACTGTCGATGCTAAACGCCGACGGATACTGGTTATTCGCGCCGCAGCCGCAAATGGCATGGGGATTTATGTATGGTCGAGAAGATTTAAAGTTTGGCAATAACTATCCCGAAGCGTGGCAAGCCATCAGCAAAAATACCGAACTTGCCTTTACCACATCAAATGGATTTTGGGATTATGAAAATGTGCAAAATCTCGGTAATGCGACGCTACCGAATTGGCGCTTGGTTGCTCATATTTCCCCAACAGTGTTAAGCCAAATCACCCTGCAATGCGCTCTGGAGTCTTTAACTATCGGGCTAATGTTGTTGATATTAGGCGGCATAGTCTGTTGGCGCGCGGCTAAATCTATGTATGAACGGGATAAACTCCACGACGACTTAACCGAGCAACAGCGACGACTGGCAAGCAGCAATAAAGCGCTGGCCCAATCCTTACAACACCTGCACGACACCCAGCAGCAATTAATTGAAACCGGCAAACTCTCCTCACTCGGGATGATGGTCGCGGGGGTAGCCCATGAGTTAAATACCCCTGTGGGCGCATCTTTAATGACCCTATCGAGTATGAAGAATGAATGTCTTCGATTACAGTCAGCCTTCGAGACCGGCCTTAAACGTTCCGATGTAGATACGTATTTTGAGCACTTTAATGAAGGCGCAGAGATAGTCAGAACCAACTTGGAGCGCGCCGCCTCGCTAGTCAAAAGCTTTAAACGCTTAGCGGTCGACCGTACCGGTGAAGAACGGCGCGTCTTTAAACTCACAGGCTTAGTTCAAGATATGCTGCACACCTCATGGCTGAGGATGAAGAAACAATCCCATGAATTAAACATCGATATTGCGCCTGAGATTGAATTAAACAGTTACCCTGGCGCCCTTGGCCAAGTGCTCGAAAATCTCGTGTCCAACGCCCTCATCCATGCCTTTGATGATGTCGGTAATGGCCAGATTTACATCACGGCCTACCGTCTTGAAGATGCCTTCATCGCCATAACTGTTAGCGATAATGGCAGCGGAATGGATGATGCGACCTTGAAGCAGATCTTCGATCCCTTCTTTACGACTCGCCGGGGTAAAGGCGGCACAGGCTTAGGATTACACTTGGCGCATCAACTGGTGACGCAGTTACTTGGCGGGTATATCAAGGTGACGAGTGAACAGGGAAAAGGCACTTGTTTTACGCTAACGCTGCCAACAAATGCCCCCGAATCCCATAAAATGACCTTAGGCTAAGGCTTTGACTTTATCTGGATTAATCACTTCAATCGCGGTCAAATAGTCAATCAAGGCGCGTACTTGCGAGGCTAAATCCCCTTTGCTGGTATCAATCGTCAGCTCCGCCGAGAGCGGCGCCTCATAGGGAGATGAAATACCAGTAAAGTTACTGATCTCACCGCGACGAGCCTTAACATACAAGCCCTTAGGATCGCGCTGCTCACATACGCTAAGCGGTGTTGACACATGGATCTCAATAAACTGCCCAGTCGGGAAACGTGCACGTATGCTATCGCGCTCCTCACGGGTCGGCGAAATAAAGGCCGATAACACCACCAAGCCCGCATCCACCATGAGTTTTGCCACTTCGCCGACGCGGCGTAAGTTTTCATCCCTATCGGCAACGCTAAAGCCCAGATCCTTACATAAACCGTGGCGAACATTGTCACCATCGAGCAGATAAGTGTGAAAGCCTGCCTCAAACAGTGCACGCTCAAGCGCCCCAGCCAAAGTCGACTTACCCGCACCAGACAGCCCAGTAAACCAGAGTAATACCGGATTTTGTCCCTTAAGTTTGGCTCTGGCCGCTTGGTCAACGCTATGTTGGTGCCACACAATATTGCTCATAAACACTCCTCAAACCTTAGGTTGAGTAACAACCTAAGATAAAAAAATCATTAAAACGGAAAGATAACTGGCACCATAAAAATCACGATCAGCGAATACAGCAGGGATAAGGGCAGCCCTAAACGCACAAAGTCACTAAAACGATAGTTCCCCGCATTAAACACCATCAAGTTGGTTTGATAACCATAGGGCGAAATAAAGCTGGCACTGGCACCAAACACCACGGCCATGATAAACGGCCGAGGATCGACGCCATAATTCAGCGCTACCGCATAGGCAATAGGAAAGGCTAAGGCCGCTGCGGCATTATTGGTCACGAGTTCTGTCAGCAGCAATGTGACTAAATAAACGCCCACAAAGGCACCAAACACTCCGTAGCCATTGATGGCACCAAGCAGCCCCTGTGCTAAACCATCGGCAAGACCTGTACTCATCATCAGGTTTGCCAGTCCCAAGGCACTGCCTACAATCACGACTAACTCGAGCGGGAAGCGACGCTTAAGTTCAGATAAGGTCACGGCGCCGATGGCAAAATAGCAGAGTAATAACAGCACGAGTCCTTTGGCTAAGGGTAAAATCCCCGCCAGACTCAGGCCAATCGTCAACACAAATCCGGCTAACACGATACGACTACGCTTAGTGTCTAACCGCACATTCAAATCGAGTCCGCTCACCGCCGCAAATTCGGTACCGAGTTTTGGATTAGCACTAAACCCATCCCCCGGCGTCAACAGCAACACATCGCCAGGCTGTAATACGATATCGCCCAAGCCGCCCTTTAGCGGATGGTGGCCACGGCGAATCGCCATCACCGCCGCATCAAACTGCTCGCGAAAGCGGGATTCTTTTAAGGTGCTGCCCACCAGACTCGACGAAGGCGCTAACACGGCTTCGACCAGATTTTGCCCCTTGGCTTGATGTTTTCCAAACCAATCGAGACCATCGAATTGATGTAACAACTCCACCGACTCCACCGCGCCACTGAAACGCAGCACATCGTCCGCCTGTAGCACTAACTGGGGCGGAACCGGACAGATACAAATGCCGCTTCGCTCAAGCTCAACTAAATAGAGTTTTTTCAGGGCTCTTAATTTGTTATCCACCACGCTGCGACCGACTAAAGACGAGCCTTTGGCTACGTGGGCTTCCAACAGATAGGGCAACGCTTCTTCAGTCGATTCATCCCGCCTGTCGGGCAAGGTATTGGCCAGCACTATCAACAGCACTATGCCTAAGAGCACAATCAGCGTAGCCACTGGAGTGAATTCAAAGAATCCCAGCGCTGGCAAGCCAGCGTTTTCGACAAACGAGTTGACGATAAGGTTAGTGGAAGTGCCAATTAAGGTCAGCGTACCGCCCAAAATCGCCGCATAGTTGAGTGGCAGTAACAACTTAGCCGGAGCATGGGCCTGATTACGGCGCACCACTCCAATCAAAGATGCGACGACCGCGGTGTTATTGGTAAAAGAGGACAGCAGCGCCGTTGAAAATCCCAGTTTTGCCATCGTCACCGCAAGCGAGCTGTTACCAATCACTTGACTTAACTTGCCCAGCAGTGAGGTTTTCTCCAGCGCCGTCGCCGCCAGCACCAATAACACCAGAGTGACTAAACCTGTGTTGGTAAAGCTAGTGAGCGCCGTGTCGAGTGATACCATTCCTAGGAGGTAACAGAGTAAAAAAGCAAATAAAAACAACACCGCGGGATTAATGCGGCCGGCGATTAAGCCAGCCACTAATCCAAACAACACAATAGCTAATAGCCACAAGTCACTCACGTATTAGGCTCCAAGCTTTGAAATATCAATCGCTTGCCAATGCGGAAAATGCTTACGCACCAGTGCATTAAACTCGATTTCAAAAGCACTAAATTGTGAAGATACTTGCTTGTTCACATGCTGACCCGACACCACCATCACCGCCGCCACAGTGGCATTGGATAAACGGTCAATCAGGATCATACCGCCAGTATCACGCACCAGAGAATAGGCATCGAAGACGATATCTTCGGTCAGCTCTAAGGTCACCCGGGCGATGGCATTGAGCCCTAAAGTGTCGGCGCTGCTGCGCGCAAGCGTGTTCACATCAACCACATAGTCGATGGCCGTAACAGAGGCTTGGGTCTTCTTACCCGCGACTTTAATGTCGTATAACTGGCCGAGTTGTAATGGCTTTTCATCCATCCACACTAGGTCAGCCACGATTTGGTTGGCAACCTGTGGCGCACTCTCTGGCAGAGCCAGTAAGTCACCACGGGAAATATCGATTTCATCTTCTAAGGTGATAGTCACGGCTTGACCAGCCGTCGCTTCGGCGAGATCGCCATCGAAGGTCACGATACGTTCAACCTTGCTACGCTTACCCGAAGGTAGCGCAACCACCTCGTCCCCCACCTTAATCACGCCAGAGGCTAAAGTACCGGCAAAACCACGAAAATCCAGATTTGGACGCGACACATATTGCACAGGGAAGCGCACGGGTAAGGCACTCAGTTCACGTTGAGTATCAATAGTTTCGAGTAGCTCCAGCAGTGTGCCGCCCTGATACCAAGGCGTATGCAAGCTCGGCTCAACCACGTTATCGCCATTGAGTGCGGATAAGGGCACAAAGTGGATATCTAAGTCGCCAAAGTCTTTCACGAACTCACTGAAATCATTACGGATACGATTGAATACTTGCTCATCGAACCCGAGTAAGTCCATCTTATTGACCGCAACCACAAAGTGGCGAATACCCAGCAAAGAGGCAATAAAGGCATGACGCTTGGTTTGAGTCTGCACGCCGTAACGCGCATCCACTAAGATCACGGCTAAATCACAGGTTGAGGCGCCAGTCGCCATATTGCGGGTATACTGCTCATGGCCTGGGGTGTCGGCGATAATAAACTTACGCTTATCGCTTGAAAAATAACGATAAGCGACATCGATAGTAATGCCCTGCTCGCGCTCGGCTTGCAGACCATCTACCAGCAAAGCCAAGTCGATGGCCTCGCCTGTTGTGCCCATCTTAGCGCTATCATTTTTTAAGCTGGCGAGTTGGTCTTCATAAATCTGCGCGCTGTCATGCAGTAAACGGCCAATCAGGGTGCTCTTGCCATCGTCTACGCTGCCGCAGGTTAAAAAGCGCAACAAACCTTTATGTTGTTGCTGGGCTAGATATTCTTTAACCCCGTGCTGGCTAATTTCTGCCGCCATACGATTGGTTTTATTGACCGCTTTATCCATCTTTATCTCACTCTTATCTTGCTCAACTGTTCGTGAAGTCGCTGGTACTTGATTGCTCTAAAAGCTGTCATCGGGACATTCACGAAATCGGTTTAATTTGTCTCAACCTGCGCTCGAAATGCCTTGGTTTAGAAATAACCTTGGCGCTTCTTCTGCTCCATCGATGCACTCTGATCCGAATCAATTAACCGCCCTTGGCGTTCGCTCGAGCGAGTTAACAGCATTTCTTCGATGATTTTTTCGAGATTATCTGCCTGCGAATACATCGCCGCCGTCAATGGATAGCAACCTAAGGTTCTAAAACGCACCACCTCATACTTGATGGTTTCGCCTTCTTCGAGTTTCATGCGCTCATCGTCGGCCATAATTAACTGACCGCCACGCTCAACCACTGGGCGCTCGGCGGCAAAATACAGTGGTACTAACTCAATGTTTTCTTGGTAGATATATTGCCAAATATCGAGTTCGGTCCAGTTAGATAAAGGGAATACACGAATACTTTCGCCCTTATTCACTGCGCCGTTATAGGTGCGCCACAGCTCGGGGCGTTGATTCTTAGGATCCCATCTGTGGTGACGATCGCGGAACGAATACACCCGCTCCTTCGCGCGAGACTTTTCCTCATCGCGGCGTGCACCACCGAATGCGGCATCGAAACCATATTGGTTTAAGGCCTGTTTTAAGCCTTGGGTTTTCATGATGTCAGTGTGCTTGGCACTGCCATGGTCGAAGGGGTTGATCCCTTGGGCAACGCCTTCAGGATTGGTGTGGGTTAATAATTCAAAGCCAAACTTTTTCGCCTGCGCATCACGAAAGGCGATCATCTCTTTGAATTTCCAGCCCGTATCCACGTGCAACAAGGGGAGTGGGATCTTGCCGGGATAAAAAGCTTTACGCGCAAGGTGTAACATCACCGAAGAATCTTTTCCGATGGAATACAACATTACTGGATTGTCGAATTCGGCAGCGACTTCACGAATGATCTGAATGCTTTCGGCTTCCAGTTGTTGTAAGTGGCTTAATTCACGCCCGGCCATACTCTTCTCCGTTTACCTAAAATGGGCTGCTACAGGCAGCTGGATTTAACTTAACTATTAATGATCTGATTTAACTAAATTTTTGCCACAATCTTGGCGGCATCTGCGGTATCGAGCGCTGACTCGCCTTCACCCTTAGGTTGGAACCAGTTTAAGCTGTCTGCCAGCGCAACCACTTCGCCAATAATCATCAGGGCGGGCATTTGCAATTGTGGCTCGGCTGCAAGCTGTTCGAGTGAATCTAATTGACCAATAAAACGCTGCTGCGACTGAGTGGTCGCCTTAGAGACAATAGCCACTGGGGTTTGTGGGCTACGACCAGCATCGATTAATCCTTGACGAATAATGCCCGCATTTAAAATCCCCATATACACAACTAAGGTATTGTTTGGATTAGCGTAACCCTGCCAGTCCATTGGGCGGCTTTCGAGCTGACAATGGCCAGTGATAAAGGTCACCCCTTGGGCATAATCCCTGTGAGTTAATGGAATGCCCGCATAGGCCGAAGTGCCACTGGCGGCGGTAATGCCAGGAACCACTTCAAATTCGACGCCCGCTTCAACTAAGGTTTGTAACTCTTCACCACCGCGGCCAAAAATAAACGGATCGCCGCCCTTGAGGCGTACCACGTTTTTACGGGTATAGGCTTTCGTCACCAGTAACTGATTAATTTCATCTTGTGCAGCACTGTGCTTACCGGCACGTTTGCCGACGGCAATCTTCTCTGCATCCTTAGGGATTAGATCGAGGATATCTTGGCTGACGAGCGCATCGTATAGCACAGCGTCGGCCGACTTGAGAATGCGCCAGGCTTTGAGCGTTAGGAGTTCAACGTCTCCGGGGCCTGCGCCAACAAGCCAGACTTTGCCCTTCGCCCTTTGGCACGGTAAAGATAAAATTTCCATCACATTCCCCGATATGAGATCAATGTGTAGCAATATAGCCCTAGTTATATTCCTTAATAAATATAAAATCATTAATTGTTATATCAAAAAGAAATAACAAAAGCGCTGCGAATTAAGCCTGTTAACGATAAGTGAGGGTAACCAAAACGCCAATGGCCGAAAAATCGTTTAAGCAAATGAAATAATTAAATAAAACAGGATTTCATGCCGAATATATCGGCAATCAAAACTTGCGTCACCTCACATAACCGCACTATGTTATTGCTAAAAATTCTACTCAAGCGTCTCTTTAGCACATAAAAATAGGCGCAAGCTCGCACCAGTTGCGTAACTCTCTGGCAGGATTTCTCACAATAGATCCACAAACTAATGTTAAGCTGGGCAAACAACGAGAAAGCGTAAGGCAAACAGACACATCAAGGAGGGCCGATGTCCCGATTTAATAAAGGTATCGCATTAATTGGACTGTTAACTTGTACAGGGCTTCAGGCGGAAGAATCCCTTGTTGAAGGGCGCGTGCAGGACGAGCTTGCCACCTCAGAACGTCCCTTCGTGATCACGCCACATAAAGTGAATTACATTTTACCCGCCACCTACAATCCCGATCCCAACATGGCCCCCTTTGCTCAAGATGCGGCGGAGAACAATTACACACTGGACGAGATGGAAGCTAAGTTCCAGATAAGTTTTAAGTTTCCTATTTGGTACAACGTCTTTGGCGACAATGGCCACCTGTTTTTTGCCTACACGAACCAATCCTATTGGCAGCTGTATAACAAAGATATTTCTTCCCCCTTCCGTGAGACTAACCACGAACCCGAAATCTTGATGCTGTTTAACAATGATTGGAAAATCGGCAGCGTGACTAACTCTTTCTGGGGCTTTGGCGCTGTGCATCAATCCAATGGAAAGTCAGGGCTATTATCCCGAAGCTGGAACCGTATCTACGGCACCATGATCTTCGATGCTGGCCCATTGGCCTTCTCAACCAAGGTGTGGTGGCGTATTCCTGAGGATGAAAAAACCGATATCCATCAACCCCGTGGTGACGATAACCCCGATATCGATGAATACATAGGCAAAGCCGAGTTTGTGGGTGTGTATGGGATTGATGATCATAGGTTCACCCTCACCCTAAAAACCAACTTTAAAGATATTGATCGAGGCTCGGCGGAGTTGACTTGGAGCTACCCAATCATCGGCAATTTACGCCTTTATACTCAATACTTTAATGGTTATGGCGAGAGTCTTATTGACTACAATTACCATAACCAACGCATCGGTATCGGCGTATCACTCAACGATATTCTCTAACGATTTAACCGTGACAGAGCACGAAAAATAGCCATAATTCTATGCTGACTTGCCAAAACTGCTGCTAAATTGCTCAAATGGACAGGAGCGAAAGGGACCTAATGATGATTTTTATTGCCAAAATAGGCATTTACATCGATAGTCGCACACCTTTTTAGCGGTAAAAGTAAAGTGGTCATGGAGGAGTATGAATTTTAGCTATCGCACTGTCGTTACTTTACTGAGCGTGATCATTTGCGCGAGCCTCATCAGGCTCGCGTTTTTCGCTATTCCTGAAAAAGCCCAACCCACGCTGACGACCAAAGATATTCGCCAAGATCTCTATATTCTGTTCGATCAAATTGAACAACACTCGGCATTTTACGCACTGGCCCCACAGGCTAATGGGCAGCAACTCAAACGATTAGCTGGATTAATCACAGAACAATATCAAGATGTTATCCCTAAAGAACGCTTTGCCGCCGAGCTCACCAAACTGCTCAATACCTTGAAAGATCCAGGAACACAGGTCGCGAAAGTCGAAAATAGCAGCGGTGAACTGCCCTTAACGCTCAGGCCTGTCAACGAGCAATGGCTCGCCTTGGACAGCAAAAATAACCCCATCAGCGCCGATTTTCCCTTTATTACCCATATTGATGGCATCCCCTTAAGCAAGTGGATTTCGGCCAGCCAAGCCTATTTATCTGAGCCTGCGAAAAACAGCCAAGAGATGCAGCTGATTTGGCTCAAGCGACTCAATTTACTGCGGGAGGACTTAGGCTTAAGCATCAAGCCCCATGTACTTATCAGCTTGATTAATGATGATTTGCAGACCACGCAAGTGACTATCGCCCTGCCGCAACCGTCAAAAACCATAGTCAAACCGATTGAAGATGAGACTGAACTGAGTCTTGAAAGCCTCATCACCCAACTCGATAATTTGGCCCCGACGGCACCAATCAAGCCCGATTATTTACTGGAACAGGTCAATCCAACCACGGCTAAACTCAAGATTGATGATCTCTACGCCTTTGAACTCGATAAAAACCAGCAGGATGCGCTCCGACAGGGAATGCAGCAGCCATTACTGATTGTCGATTTGAGGCAAGCCAAGGGATTTAGCCCTAAGTTATTAACCATGTTGTCGCGTTATCAAGATATGCCGCCCAAAAGCCAGCAATATCATTCGGCGCTAGAACAAATCATGGGCTTTGCCCATTATCGCCGCTCCCCGGAACTTAGGAATGATTATTTAAGGCCCCTCAATTTTAGGCCGCTCGAAGCATTGGAACTCAGTTCGCCACGGCTGAATGTATTAACTCGGCGCTTGCCCAACATAGATGAGAGCCGATTTAGCCCTTGGTTTGTCCGCACTAAACCCGAAGTGCTCGCCGAAGGTAATAATCGCCTTGCGCTACTTGTCAGCCCTTTGTGTAAACAAGAGTGCGAGTGGATAGCCTACCGAACAAAAGCCTGGTCTAGAGTCAATTTGATTGGTGAGAATACCTCGGGGGATTTTGCCAGACAGTATCAACTTACCTTACCTAACAGTGATTTAGATGTTCGTTTTAGTAGCTCACTCACCTATGACGCCGCAGGCGAGCTGCTTTCAGGAAAAGGCACTGAGCCGGATATTTGGCTGCCACAGAACAACGATATTGAATGGCAAGGGCTAGTCAGTTTAGTGCGCTCAGCTAAACCCAAACCCACAGATACGCCCCTTGGTTCTCAACCTAAGTTAGCCCAAGCCAATTAACAAAAAAGCCAGCAATAAGCTGGCTTTTCAATTAATGCACGATTGGCATAAAGCTTACTTCTTCTCGCTCGCCTTTGAGTTCATCACTGAACCAAACACTAAGCCCTGTTTATTCACATCGAAGCTCATTTGGACGCGCATATTGTAATCTTTCAGCGCTTGCAGCTCTTCAGGAATCGGCTCGCCAGTCAGTTCTAATAGGGTTAACACTGGGGTAAACATCTTACCGTAGTCAGCCGACATACTGTAAAGCCCATTGGCCGATGGCTTTTCGCCAGCCAGTTTATTGGCTAACGCTAAGCCTTTATCGCCAGAGTAAACCACTAAGTGTTGTCCCTTAATTGCCAGCATCGGCTTGATGTTCATCTCAGGCGGCAACATTAACAGTGGTGATAAATCGGTAGGCTCGCCATTATCTGCAACTTGCAGTTCAGCCAGCATTGGAGCAAAAGGTTTCACCATGTTGAACAGCATTGATGGGTTATCGGCCGTTAAGCTCACTAAGGCATCTAAGCTTTCAAGCTTAGGCTCTTGGTCTTGAGAGCTCATCTTATAATCGAGCAATGATAGGCTCACACCTTTAACGCCGTTCGCCATGCCAGTAAACATACCCAGCATCGCAGGGCTTTGTTGGCTTAATTCGGCTTGTAACTCGGCAAGCGGCGCACAGGTTAACTGTGGCTTTTGCAGATCGTCCCAAATCGCCGTCAGTGAAGGCGCAACTTCATTAACGTCAATCCCCAGTCCCATCGAGAAGATAGTGCTGTTAATGTCAGCTAAGTGGGTTGGAATGTAGCCGCGCATTTTTTGCAGCGCAGTTAGGATTGCTTGGTTTTTGCTTTCAACCACAAAAGAGGCCGCCATATGGCTTTCTTTTTCGGTTGAGCTAAATGCCGTTAATCCCGCAACCGTACGAGGCCAGTTGGCAGCAATGGCGGTTAGCTCAGTTTTGCACTCAGGAGTACGGATTTCCGCTAACGGATCTTCACCATGGTTTTCTTCAGCCATGAATTGAGTGAGCTGTTTGCCTAGCATATTGCCATCGGGAGACGTAATCGCTTTAACAATCTCAACGTGGTTGATAAAGCTGATGCTATCTTCCATAAAACCATGGGTTTTGATGATGTCTTTCAGCATGCCAGAAGCGGCTAAGGATTGAGTCGGTTTCTTTAATCCAAAGGCCATTTCTAAGATTTCTGGCTCAATCGTTGTGCCAGATAAGGTCACAGTTAAGATGCCATCTTTATGGGCAAATAACAGGTCAACCTTCTCAGTAGAACCCTCTTCGGCCAGTGAATAAGCGCGATAATCAACGCCCGCTAAGGTGCGCTTTTCATGGGTGAAACCGCTGTCTTTCTCGGCTTTATCCAAGACAGCCCAGAATGCATCAATTTGATCCACATTGGTTTTAAGAACAGGGATCACACCCAAGGTATAGAAAAAAGGCTCGACTTCATTTGGCAAACCAAAGGTCTTAAGCAATTGGGTTGGATCTTTCATCCCATCCATATACTGCGTATAGATGCTAACAAAGAACTTGGCCATAGGGCTATCTAATGCACCTAACTCGGCCAACGAATCCGTTGAGAATTGCTGGTAATTGCTAGAAATGGATTGCAGGTAGTTTTTCAGTGGGAAAGGTTTTAATTGACCTGAAAATACTGGGGTGTCGGCAGGGATATAATCAAGCAAAGGATTGGCCGAAGCACTCGAGCTAGTTCCATGCTGAGTGTACCAATAAGCACCTGCGCCCGCTGCAATAATAGCCGCAGCAATAACAATCTTCTTCATCTAAAACTCCATTTAATTACCGTCAAAGTGACAAAAATAATACCGAAAGCACTCGCCTTCGGTATTTAAATACTGACCTGTTGTCATTCCTTTTTACACGCGTCATGGCAAACCAACATCCGACACAAGCTAAGAATTAGCGAGGGGAATAGCCCAAGGACTGAGTGTATTTGAAGGGGAAGTTCGTGCGCTAATTTACCATTAATTAACCTAGGATGCGAATCAAGCTGCTCTATTAAGGCGAATTCGCTTAGCAAACTAAATTAATTTCATATTCAGCGCCTAATTCATATTAATGATAAAGTTCATCGCAGCGATAAAGCGCATGAAATGTTAATAAGACGAAGGTTATCGCCTTATTTACCCATTAATCGGCATTATGAACACGGTTAAGCGTCACTTCCCCTAACTGGCGCATTTGCTTACGGATCCAAGCGGAGCGCTGCTCAACATAAGGTGAAGGCGGTGAGACTTTATATCGCCAAGGATTGGGTAATACCGCCGCTAATAATGACGCCTCATAACGGGTTAATTTGGCGGCACTCTTACCAAAATAATGTTTCGATGCTGCTTCGGCGCCATATATTCCGGGGCCAAATTCGACGATGTTCAGATACACTTCGAGGATCCGCGACTTATCCCAAATCAATTCCATCAACAGGGTAAACCAGGCCTCAATTCCCTTGCGGATAAAACTGCGGCTCGACCACATAAACAAATTTTTCGCCGCTTGCTGACTTAAGGTACTCGCACCGCGAACCTTGTTGCCCTTTTGGTTGTATTCGATGGCCGAACTTATTGCGGCTAAATCAAACCCCGTGTGGTTGGCAAATTTTTGATCCTCTGCGGCAATCACGGCTAATTGTAATTCAGGGGAAATTTGCTCGAGTGAGCGCCATTGATGTCGCACCTCTGTCACTGGTGCAGGCGGGAATAATGCCCGTTCAATCCGCCAAGTCCACATCGGCGGGTCAATAAAACGCAGTAGCACCACGCTTAGAACAGAGGCGAGTAATAAGCCCAAGATGAGTTTAACGAACCAAGCGACTATGCGCTTAAAACCGCGCGCCTTGGGTCTGGGTGCTGGGCGATTGGATTTGTTCCCTTGAGGACGATTGACATGATCGCGCATGGCATACATAGGGGCGGTCATCCAATAATCCTCATCAATAGTTCCACCAAAGGGGCCGTTTGCGGTGGCATTGGCCACACCGCATAAAATAGCACAGTGTAAGTTGATGATAATATTGTCATAAACAGCACCAAAAACCGAGCTGAATTGATGAATTAGCGAAATAAACGATGTTAACTATGTTGGCTCAACCTCGGCAGCTTTGACCACAGCTGACCGAGGTGAAATGGGCAGATTAACGAGGGCTAGCAAGTCAATCAAACTGCTTGATATTCGCGGCGGCGAGCAAGGTCTTTTGGAAGTGCTACTATTTTCCGTCTCGTTATATCGTTACACAGCAAACTAAGCCCATAAATAACGATATTCAACAACTTAACTTGGCAAAATACCGACTA
Organism: Shewanella sp. BC20; assembly: GCF_003129585.1. NCBI lineage: Bacteria > Pseudomonadati > Pseudomonadota > Gammaproteobacteria > Alteromonadales > Shewanellaceae > Shewanella > Shewanella sp. BC20. The sequence continues at coordinate 73,606 of NZ_NHRI01000011.1, forward strand.
AGGTATATCTGCGCAGTAAACTCCCTCAAAACCATCTACGGGAACTTTGTAATATAGCTCAGAACATTCTAATGTGCATAACCCTGTGAGTAAAAATGTACAAAAATTTTAACTCAGGCAAACGCACCTTAACTAACTCTATGAAAATACAATTTATCTGACTTTGATGACGCCAGAATGACACACAAAATACTTTAACGGCCAAGCCGCTTTAAAATTGAGCAAAATACTGTTTTGGTGGCGTAAAATAAAAAATGCCACAGGGGATACTGTGGCATTTATCTATTAAATCAAATAGATGACTATATTTCGTAATGCAAACCGCATTCGCGTTTTAAGCCATTAAAGCGGGTTTCTTCTTCAGTCATCCCTAATTCTAAGGGTTTACTCGAATGGGTATCCCCAACAGAAACATACCCTTGATCCCATAGCGGATGGTAAGGCAAGTCAAATTGCGTCAGATACAAATGCACATCTTTGTTCGACCACTCGATAATCGGAAGCAGCTTAAAGCGAGTTCCGTGGATAGCCAATATCGGTAACTCTTCGCGAGTGCTCGACTGACTGCGACGAAGTCCCGCAAACCAAGTGCCGACTTCAAGTTCTGCCAAAGCACGTTGCATCGGCTCCACTTTATTCAGTCGATTGTAACGCTCGAGCCCATCTAAGCCCTGCTCCCACAGCTTGCCAAAACGCGCTTCCTGCCATGCCGAGGTCATCGGCGCTTGGTAAACCTTGAGGTTTAAGGATAAGCGCTCGGTAAGCTGGTCAATAAACTGGTATGTCTCAGGAAAGAGATACCCAGTATCCGTTAAGATCACCGGAATATCCGATTGCACCTGACTCACCATATGCAGCATCACCGCCGCCTGGATCCCAAAACTGGATGACAGCGCGTGATTACCCGGCAAATAGGCTAAGCCCCAGAGCACTCGTTCTTGAGCCGTCAATCCGGCCAAGAAGCGATTAATGCGTTCCAGTTCCGCTCGCTGCACATCCTTAGGCGCCGTCAGCAGCGCTTTAAGTTCGCTGTGACTTACCACGCTCTGCAACGCGTTCGGCAAGCCGGAACCCGTCACCCCAGAATCAAGATCAGCCATGGAAATCCTTAGCGGCATCGATAACCGCCTTCACTACGCCCGTGCGGACGGTGAAGTTACCAAAGGTTTCGCCTGCATTACGATCAATCGCGTAGCGGGCAAATAATGCATCCAATTCAGCAAGGATCTCAGCCTCTTGGATATTCTCTCTGTACATCTTATTCAGGCGAGTGCCTTCGAAGTTCGCCCCAAGATACAGGTTGTAGCGACCCGGCGCTTTACCCACTAAGCCGATTTCAGCGGCAAATGGACGTGCGCAACCGTTTGGACAGCCCGTCATACGCACCACAATGGCTTGATCGCTAATACCATTTTTCGCCTGCAGCGCATCGATATGGTCGATAAACTCAGGGAAATAACGCTCAGCTTCCGCCATCGCCAATGGACAGGTTGGCAAGGCCACACAGGCAATCGAATGACCGCGAGTTTGGGTCAACACTTGGCCGAGTAAACCGTGTTTACGGGCAAGGCCTTCAATGGTCGCTTTATCCTCGGGAGCCACACCCGCAATAATCATATTCTGGTTTGAGGTCATGCGGAAATCGCCCTTGTGGATCTTCGCGATTTCACGCATACCGGTTTGCAAACTCTTACCGGGCACGTCTTTAATGCGGCCGCTTTCAATAAACAGGGTTAAATGCCACTTACCATCGACACCTTCGACCCAGCCGTAACGATCGCCGCGATCGCCAATCACCACATCGCGCTTGGGCTCAAACTTGACGCCAGCACGGGCTTCCACTTCGGCCTTAAACTTCTCATAACCATGGTCAACGATAGTGTACTTAAGACGCGAACGCTTACGGTTGGTACGATTACCCCAGTCACGCTGCACTGTCATCACAGCTTCGGCAAACTTCATCACATCTTCAGTTTTGATGAAACCAAAGTCATCGGCCAAGCGCGGGAAGGTTTCCACTTCACCGTGGGTCGAACCCATGCCGCCACCAGCGGTCAGGTTAAAACCGACTAATTCGCCATTTTCAGCCACCGCAATAAAGCCTAAATCGTTGGTGTAGACGTCAACATCGTTATCCGGCGGCACGGCAACGGCCATCTTAAACTTACGTGGCAAGTAGGTTTTGCCGTATACAGGTTCAACGGTTTCGTCTTCTGTGGTCAGTAACTTCTCTTCATCTAACCAAATCTCGGCGTAGGCACGAGTGTGGGGCAGCAGGTGATCAGACAGCTTTTTCGCGACTTCATAGGCCTGCGCATGCAGCTTAGATTCGACCGGATTCGGGTTACACATCACGTTACGGTTAACGTCACCACAGGCGGCGATTGAATCGAGCGCCTCACGGTCCAAGCCTTGAATAATGGTCTTGAGATTACGCTTTGGAATGCCGTGGTATTGGAACGTCTGACGCGTCGTTAAACGAATGCTGTTAGAGCTGGTGAGCGTCGAGGCAATTTCATCCACACCTAACCATTGCTTAGGCGTACACACACCGCCTGGCACGCGGGCACGTAACATAAAGCTATACAAAGGCTCGAGTTTTTGCTCTTTGCGCTCGTTTCGCAAATCACGGTCATCCTGCTGATAGAAGCCGTGGAATTTGATTAATTGCTGATCGCCGTCGCTAAAACTGCCCGTCACCGAGGAATCTAATCCCTCTTTAATAGTGCCACGCAGATAATCACTGTCGGTCTTAAGGTATTCGTTTAATGCTAACTTTTGCTCACTCATGGCAACTGCCTCTTAAAATTCGTTCGGCGGCAGTATCTCCGTGGATACTGCTCTCTATCTTTGGGATCGATTAATTAATACACGTCTTTTTGGTAACGTTTATGACTGCGCAGGGTCTCGAAATATTCTTCCGCCGCCTCGCTCGACAGTCCGCCAAACTCCACCGCAACCGCTAATAAGGCTTGGTGTACGTCTTTAGCCATACGTTCGGCATCACCACAAATATAGAGATGCGCGCCATTTTGCAGCCATTGCCACAGGGTTTGTCCCTGCTCTTTAATGCGGTGCTGCACGTAAATCTTATGGGCCTGATCCCGCGAAAATGCCACATCGATACGGGTTAAATCGCCGTTTTTCAGATACTGTTGCCACTCGGTTTGATACAGGAAGTCCTGCTCAAAGTGAGGATTACCGAAGAATAACCAGCTATCGCCCTCAGCGCCTTGCGCCACGCGCTCCTGCATAAAGGCGCGAAACGGCGCAACCCCTGTGCCAGGACCAATCATGATGACTGGCGTTTGTGGATCTTCAGGTAAACGGAAATGCTTGTTCGGTTCAACATACACTTTTACTTCGGCGCCTTCCTCTGCCGAAGCTAAGAAATGCGATGCGCCACCAAAACGGGCTTGTCCTTGGTGCTCATCTTCCACTAAAGCCACGGTGAGATGCACTTCGGTATCGACTTCACTCTGGCTCGAGGCTATGGAGTAGAGTCTTGGCGTTAATGGGCGTAATAACTCCACTAACTTGTTTGCATCGAGATTAGCATCGGCCTTGAGCTGATAATTCGCCACTAAGTCTGCAAATTGATGGTGTAAGATAAACTGGCGAACCTGTTCTTTATCTCCGCTCAGGGCAAGCAGCTCTGGGCTTGCAGATAACTCGGCCCACGCTTTGACTAAACCAGGATATAACTGTGTCAGCTCTTTCTTCTCGAGCAAGGCTTGTTTGAGACTGATGGACTCATTACCAACAGTCACCTTAGTATCGGCGGCTAACCCTAAGCCCGCTAAAATCTCATCGACCAAAGTTTCATTGTTGCTAAACCACACCCCAAGGGCATCACCGACTTCGTAACGCAGTCCTGACTCGCCTAAATCGATTTCAACGTGGCGCACGTCTCGGTCTGAACCACGTCCGGTGATCTTCTGGCTCACCAACACTTCGGCACTGTAAGGGTTTTGCTTAGTAAATTCGCTCTCGCTGGCAGCGAGTGCCGAGCTGGTATCATTGAGCGCCACCACATTAGCCGTGGTTTGAATCAGTGGCTTCACGGCGGTGAGTACATCGGCGTGCCACTGTCCGGCCGCAGCCTCATAGTCCACATCACACTCAACCAGAGGCAGCAGCGCTTTGGCGCCTAATGCCGAAAGACGGGCATCGAAGTCTTTACCTGTCTGGCAGAAAAACTCATAGCTTGAATCGCCCAGCGCCAACACAGAGTAATGTAAGTTGTTTAATTGAGGGGCGCGTTTCGATGCTAAAAACTTATGTAATTCAATCGCATCATCCGGCGCTTCACCTTCACCATGGGTACTGACCACCAGCAATAACAAGGTTTCTTGCTTGAGCTGGCGCACATTGTATTCCCCCATAGAAGCGAGATTCACGCCATAGCCCTGAGCTTTCGCCTTCTCGGCCAAGGCTTTGGCAATGCCACGGCCATTGCCGGTTTGGCTGCCATAGAGAATGGTCACTGTCTGCGCCGCCTGTGCGTCGGACACGGGCGCGAGCTGGGCCTGATTGCCCGCATTGGCCGTTGCGGCTAAATAACCGCTCACCCAAGCAAGTTGCACCGCGTTTAATTCAGCGGTGAGTTGTTTCAGCTTTTCGACCTGCGGTTGCGACAGGGGTGAAGCCAGTGATGAAAGTTCTTTTAACAACATGAGACGGCCCTATGACAGTGTAATGTCCAGCAGATTAACGTGGTTTTAGAAAAGCAAAAAAGAATAATATTTGATTTTTAATTCCATTTTGGAATATACAAAGCGCAAAATTTAAGCTACAAAAGTGTGCACTGGTTAAAAGTTTTTGATACGACCAGTTCAGAAACGGCCAGCTTGAGCAATATGCGCTTGTGTCAAACCAAAGTATTGCCACAATGGTGACGAGCCTGCTGTACAGTGACCTCTGTTGCTCGCAAAGAAGTTTGTTTTCAAGCACAAATTTCATACCAAGATTGAATGCGCTAACTGTCACAACTGAATAAACGAGTCCATTCTTACCGCGGCCTAGCCCTACCTAGGTTTAGCTCAGGGGAAGCACTCAGGCGGAACGATTATATAAACCACCAGGGAGTAATCATGCAGATTGGAATACCGAGAGAGAGTCTCGCCGGTGAGACTCGGGTCGCCGCGACCCCTGCCACCGTCGAACAACTTAAAAAGCTCGGCTTTGAAGTTGTTGTTGAGGCCAATGCTGGCTTACTGTCTAGCTTTGACGATGCCGCTTTTGAAGCCGCTGGGGCGAAGATCACGGCAGAGGTTTGGCAAGCGGATCTGATTTTTAAAGTCAATGCACCGACCGATGCTGAAATTGCGCAAATTAAAGAAGGCGCGACCTTAATCAGCTTTATCTGGCCCGCTCAAAATCCAGAGTTGGTCGAGAAACTGTCTAAACGCAACATCAATGTGATGGCGATGGACATGGTGCCACGTATTTCCCGTGCCCAATCCCTCGATGCTCTCTCCTCTATGGCCAATATCGGCGGTTATCGCGCCGTTGTTGAAGCCGCGCACCACTTTGGCCGTTTCTTTACCGGACAAATTACCGCCGCGGGTAAGGTTCCGCCAGCCAAAGTGCTGGTGATTGGCGCCGGTGTGGCGGGTCTTGCCGCCATTGGTACCGCAGGTTCGTTAGGGGCTATCGTTCGCGCCTTCGACACGCGCTTAGAAGTGGCCGAACAAATCGAATCCATGGGTGGCCAGTTCCTCAAGCTGGACTTCACCAATGAAGATGGCAGCTCATCGGATGGTTACGCTAAAACCATGTCGGACGAGTTTATTGCCGCCGAAATGGCACTGTTTGCCGAGCAGGCTAAAGAAGTCGATATCATCATTACCACAGCGCTGATCCCAGGTCGCCCTGCACCTAAGCTCATCACCAAGGCGATGGTCGACAGCATGAAGCCCGGCTCTGTGATTGTCGATATGGCCGCGCAAGCGGGCGGTAACTGTGAATACACTCAGCCAAGCGAGCTTTTTGTGACCGAGAATGGCGTTAAAGTCATCGGCTTTACCGATCTTCCCGGCCGCCTGCCCGCGCAGTCTTCACAGCTTTACGGCACTAACTTAGTCAACCTGATGAAGTTAATGTGTAAAGAGAAAAATGGCGTCGCCAGCATCAACTTCGATGATGTGGTGATGCGCAACATGACAGTGGTCAAAGCGGGCGAAGTGACCTTCCCGCCACCGGCGATTTCGGTGTCGGCAGCGCCCGCCAAACCTGCGGCTAAGGTCGAAGCCAAAGCGGCAGAGGCCAAAAAGCCATCCAAACTTAAGTATATTCTCGCCGCCCTTGGGGCTGCGGGTTTTGCCGCGGTTGCCTCGGTTGCTCCGGCCGAGTTCTTATCCCACTTTACGGTTTTTGTCCTGTCCTGCGTGGTGGGCTATTACGTGGTGTGGAACGTATCCCACTCACTACATACGCCTTTAATGTCAGTGACTAACGCGATTTCGGGCATTATCGTGGTCGGCGCCTTGCTGCAAATTGGACAAGGTTCAACCTTGGTCACTGTGCTGGCGTTTATCGCCGTGCTGATCGCCAGTATTAACATCTTCGGCGGTTTCACCGTCACTCAGCGCATGCTGAAGATGTTCCGTAAAGATTAAGGGGGTATAACGTGTCTCAAGGACTGGTAACAGCAGCTTACATTATTGCCGCCGTGCTCTTTATCTTCAGTCTCGCAGGATTGTCGAAGCAAGAAACGGCCAAACACGGCAATTTATTTGGTATCACAGGTATGGCCATCGCCCTACTGGCGACCATTTTTAATCCTGACACCAGCGGTGTCGCTTGGATTATTGTCGCCATGGTGATTGGTGGTGCCATCGGCGTGCGTTTAGCACTTAAAGTCGAAATGACGGAAATGCCCGAACTGGTCGCAGTACTTCACAGCTTTGTGGGTATGGCGGCGGTATTAGTGGGCTTTAACAGTTTTATCGACCTACACCCAGAGCAAGTATCGCAAGTGGTTGTGGCCGTTGGCGGAGATATCAACTCTACCTTAGCCGCAGTGCAGGATGCGCTAAGCGAAGCGGCCAAAGCCGCCGAGAAAGCCCATTTAACTGGCGCTATGCTCAACATTCACTTAGTGGAAGTGTTCCTCGGGATCTTTATCGGTGCGGTGACCTTCACGGGTTCTATCGTAGCCTTCGGTAAGTTACGTGGATTAATTTCCTCAAAACCTTTGATGTTGCCACATCGCCATAAACTGAATCTCGCAGCGGTATTAGTATCATTGGCGCTATTGGTTTATTTCGTACAAACGGGTGGCACTATGCCTGCCCTACTGTTGATGACACTTATCGCCTTCGCTTTTGGCTGGCATTTAGTGGCTTCAATCGGCGGTGCGGATATGCCAGTTGTAGTCTCTATGCTGAACTCCTACTCAGGTTGGGCGGCTGCGGCTGCGGGCTTTATGCTGTCAAACGATCTGCTGATCGTGACAGGTGCGCTCGTGGGCTCATCGGGTGCGATTCTGTCTTACATCATGTGTAAGGCGATGAACCGCTCGTTTATCTCTGTTATCGCAGGTGGATTTGGCACCGATGGTATGACCTCATCTGGCGATGAAGAGATGGGCGAATACCGTGAAACCAACGCCGAAGATGTGGCTGACATGCTGAAAAACGCAACGTCTGTCATTATCACCCCAGGCTATGGTATGGCAGTGGCGCAGGCGCAATATCCTGTGGCTGAAATCACTCAAAAACTGCGTGATCGCGGCGTGAAGGTACGCTTTGGTATTCACCCAGTGGCGGGTCGCTTACCAGGCCATATGAACGTACTCTTGGCTGAAGCCAAAGTGCCCTACGATATCGTGCTCGAAATGGACGAAATCAACGAGGACTTTAGCGATACCGACGTAGTACTCGTCATTGGTGCCAACGATACGGTGAACCCTGCGGCGATGGAAGATCCAGGCAGCCCAATTGCAGGCATGCCAGTGCTCGAAGTGTGGAAAGCGCAAAACGTGATTGGCTTTAAACGCTCAATGAATACAGGTTATGCGGGTGTACAAAACCCACTGTTCTTTAAAGACAATACTCAAATGCTGTTCGGCGATGCTAAGGCCAGCGTTGAGGCGATTTTAAAAGCGCTGTAATGCTTAAGTTTGCGTATTAACCATAAAGGGAGCCACTTTGCTCCCTTTATCTTTTCCCCTGCTTAGGGATGTGTTTTCACACGTTTTTAAGCCTGCTCAGCTAGTCTCTGCGCAACTTGTTTGTAGTCGCCCCATTCATTGAAAGGATAGCTTGATGCTGCTTGGATTATTTATGCTGTCGGCAATTTTGATTAAAACCTCATTGCTGGGGCTCGGCTGGATATCGATTGGCATTGGCACCGGCGGTTATCTGTTTTGCCGCTATTACCGCATCAATCTCGCCGCTCGTTTGGTGAAAAAGTTTAAGCGCCTCTTTATTACAGGAGCGATATTGCACTTACTCTTGTACCTTGGGCTTATCGTTAAACTCTTCCTTATCGATAGTATTGAGGATATTCCAGCCTTCTTTATCAGCCATTTGGTGTTCCATCATGCGCTTTGCGCCCTGATCGCCGCGGCGCTGACCTTTATGGCTGTCGGCGTTTATCTTACCCAACAAAAGTTAAAACAAGCGCAACTGTCTACCCCATTACAGCTTAACTAACTTAACAGCGCGAACACGTAATCGGCGCGCCAAACCATAGAAACAAAAAAGGAGCCAGAGGCTCCTTTTTTGTGGTGATACTTATAATTATGCCGCTTTGGCAACATCAAAATTAGACAGCAGCATAACCGCAGTACGGCCTAATAGATGATTGATGGTGCGATCACCGACCAATCCTAATTCAGCAATGGCTTGCTGACGTGCTGTGCTGACCGCTCTGAAGAGCGTGATTTCATTATTCGCGCCACCACAGAGGCTGAAGAATAATCTTAACACTGCGCGGTAATGCTCTTCTTGCATCGCTTTCATCCAAGAGGCTTCTAAGGCTTCCTGGCTAGAAAAGTCGAGCGCGGCAACAAATAAATTGCCAATACGACTATCTAAACGGATTAAGAAGTCGTTTTTACGCGGAAAGTGATGACTAATACCGGTGCGGCTAATCCCCGTTGCTTCAGATAACGTGGTATAAGACATAGTCTCAAAGCCAATAGTCAAAATTTGTCTTAACGCTTCATCCATAATCTGATTTATGGTCTGCTCAGTCTGTACTCGCGAGCGCTTAGCCATAGTAAAGTCTCCCGTTGTTCTTTTTCTGGGGTAGAGCTTACCAAAGCCTTTCAGGGATTACTGCTGTTTGGAAACGCCAAACAAGTGTATTTCGCTTTTGTTCAGCTAGGGTTCAGTTTGAAACAGGGAGATTTATCGATTCTGTTTACATATTCACAACATTGAATTTTGTACTAACCAGTCGTGGGCCTTTGCCTCCCCCATTAGCAATGTCAGTGTCGGGTTAAGGTAACGCCCAAGATCCGGCTTACGCCAAGATAGGTATGCTGGCAGGGGTTGCAGCACAGTCTCACCAAAAGTGCGCTGCATTAAACTCGAATATTCGCGAAATACCTCTGGTTCTATTTGTACTATTTTAGGATAAAAATCGGCGACAAAATCACGATATTGGCTGTAGTGGGCAATCTGGCTCACATGATACTTTTTTAACACTTGTATCATCATCGGGCTGCTCCAGTGAGACATATACTGCGAACTTGTTAACGCCGCAAGGTTGCGTCTGTGGTATTGCTGCCAGGCTAAATCAAGATTGCCTTTGGCCTTAGCAACACGCCAAACCAAATAGAGATCCGCTAACCACTCATGCTGGTAAGCTGTTAATTCTTTTGGCAATAAACTGCCCTGCAAGGCCAGATTCTCAAGGTGTCCTAGCTCATGCCACAGGGTTAATAATGCCTGTTCTTTGAGGTCATATTGATAGGTTGTGCCATCGATATTGAGCAGTTGAAACTCTGGTGTTTCTCGCTCATTTACCAGGATTAAACCGGAGAAATGACTATTTTCGACGGGTAACACCATCGCACTGCGAAGCCCAAGCTCTGTTTGAAATTGGGCTTCGCTACGGGGGAGTTGTTCACGGACCTGAGTTGGAAAGCTTGCCAGACACTGACTCAATTGCGCTAACGGGCAAATTAACGCCTGCTTGTCGCCAATAGGCACCCAAGTCAGGCTAGAGATCAGCGTCAGAGCAATGAGACTCACTGTTTTGCCATGATATTTTGGATAATGGCCGTCGTTGATATCCCGTCTTCAAATCCCAACACTTGGACTTGGCCGCCCGCGGCAATCACCTCGGCACCACCGGCGATGTCTTCAACCTTATAATCACCGCCTTTGACGAGAAGATCCGGGAGCAATCTGGCGATGATCCGCTGTGGCGTATCTTCACTAAAAGGCACCACCCAATCGACGGCGGCTAATCCCGCTAACACCGCCATACGTCTATCCACTTGATTGACAGGGCGACCTTCGCCTTTTAAGCGTTTGACCGAGGCGTCATCATTCACAGCCACAATCAATCTATCGCCTAAGGCTTTGGCTTGCTTGAGGTAACTGACATGCCCAGCATGCAGAATATCGAAGCAACCGTTGGTCATTACCACTCGCTCGCCACGCAATTTGGCTTGCTCTAGGGCATAGGCAAGCTGATCTTCGCTCACCACCCCAAAACCCGACTCACCGTGGTGCAGTGCTAAGGCTTCAATCAGCTCGATACGAGACACGGTTGAAGTGCCCAATTTACCCACCACAACCCCTGCGGCGGTATTGGCAATGGCGCATGCCTGCGGCAATTCTGCGCCCGCGGCGAGTGACGTCGCCAGAGCAGAAATCACAGTATCGCCAGCGCCTGTTACGTCATACACCTCACGGGCCACCGTAGGAATGTGTAACTCAGGGGCATTGGCCGTCACTAAGGTCATGCCCTTTTCGGAGCGAGTGACTAAGATAGCGTCGAACTGATGTTTATTGAGTAAGCCTCGGGCCTTTTCGAGCAGATCCGCCTCCGAGGTTACCGCGCCTACCACGGCTTCAAATTCACTCATATTGGGTGTGATGAGTGAAGCGCCATGGTAACGGCTAAAATCGGAACCCTTTGGATCGACAAGCACTTTCACGCCTTTAGCGCGAGCCAGTGCAATAAAATCCTGCGGCTTATCGATAGCACCCTTTGCATAATCCGACAGCACCACCACATCGACCGAATCGAGTAAGGCTTCAGACTGTTTGAGTAAACGCGCACTATCCTGCTTATCGAAGGACTCTTCAAAATCGAGGCGAATGAGTTGCTGGTTACGCGACAATACCCGCAGCTTGGTAATGGTCGGTTTGTCGGCAATTTTTAGCCATTGTGGTTCAACACCCAGAGCTTGCACCCCAAGGGTTAACGCCTTAGCGGTATCATCCTCGCCCACTAACCCCGCCAATTGTACTTGGCCGCCTAGGGTCGCGATATTTAGCGCTACGTTGGCCGCTCCACCCGGTCTATCTTCGACTTGGTTAATCTTCACCACGGGCACTGGCGCTTCGGGCGAGATACGTCCCGTCGGCCCAACCCAGTAGCGATCTAACATCACATCGCCGACAACTAACACTTTGGCTTTTTCAAATGCTGGCAGAGAAACCTTCATAGCGCTCTTATCTATTGCAGAAATTAAACCGTGATTGTACCTAATTTTCGGCAAAATATGAGTTAGAATAAGCACTAATTTTCAAAAGTAGTGAGTATTTTTGTGGTCGAGAAAGCTGAGTTTTCATCATCCTTATATCATCCGAAGCACTGGCCCATGTGGTTTGGGGTGTTAGTGATGCGGATTACCCAAGTATTACCTCTCTCGTGGCAGATGAAGTTAGGCAAAGGCCTAGGCCGATTAGTCAAGGCTATTGCAGGCAGTCGTACCCATACCGCGCGCCGCAATTTAACCCTCTGTTTCCCCGATATGCCTGAGTCGGAGCGTGAAGCCCTGCTGACCCGCAACTTTGAAGAAACGGGTAAAGCGATTTTCGATACCATCAATGCCTGGTGGTGGTCAGATGAAAAAATCCAACAACATATGCAGATCACCGGCAAAGAATACGTTCAAGACACCTTGAACGCTGGCCATGGGGTGATTCTGTTTGCAGTGCACTGCTTACCACTGGAAATGGGCGCGCGTATTTTTGGTCAATTCCAACCTGGTGTTGGGGTATATCGCCCACACAACAATCCGGTGATGGAATACCTACAGGTCAAAGGCCGCCTACGCTCAAACAAAGCCTTAGTACCTAAACGCGATCTACGTCAGATGGTACGTTGTTTACGCAATCCCGATGTGATTTGGTATACCGCCGATCAGGATTTTGGGCGTTCGAGTGCGGTATTTATTCCCTTCTATGCCGTGCCCGATGCCGCGACCATTACTGGCGCCACCACACTGGCCAAACTAGGCAAGGCCAAAGTGCTCCCCTTCTTCGTGGAGCGCACCGAAGGCGATAAGGGTTACCATATCGAGATTATGCCGCCGCTGGATAACTTCCCCGGCGAAGATGAACTGACCGATGCCATTCGCGGTAACAACATTATCGAAGGGATTATCGATAGAAATCGCGCCCAATATATGTGGCTTCACCGCCGCTTTAAGACTCGCCCAGATCCAACGGACAAGTCCTTATATAAATAAGCTTTTGTTCAATCTGTTCGAGATAAGCGCTTAAACGCGAATAAAAAATGCCAAGCAATCGCTTGGCATTTTTTATCTTAGAACTTTCGGTTTAAAGCATTCTTGAGGGCTTGAAACCCTAAGCATCATATCCTGTTAAGCCCAGCATAGCAGGCTTAAGCACTGGTTATGCCTCTGCCGGTAAGCGAATACCCACATTGGTGACTTTGCCTTCATAGAGCCCTGCAACCACCCAATGCAACGACTGCCACAGGAACTGGTCCCCAAGTACCGGATGTGAGCCTAATTCTGCCGCCACTAAATCCGCGACCGTCATATCACCTGTTGCTTCGTCTAACTCCAGACCATAAATCGGCGCTAGATCCAGCAGCTTAACCTCGGTATCGATAAAGAAGTCCCCGAAGAAACGTGGCACTTCTTTGGTTTCGGGCGCTTGACTAAAGAGGTTACTCAAGGCCTCTAGGCTCTTCTCTTGCCCGAGCACGCACAAAATATCCCCCGCTTCAAGGCAGGTACTGCCCGATGGATGCAACAGTGTGTTTTGGCGAAATACCGCCGCAATCCGCGTGCCATCCGGCATAGAGAGACGTTTAAGCGGCTCGCCGATACACCATTTGTTTTCACTCAAATGATACACAAACACTTCCCACTCGCTGCTCGGGTAAATTTCGACCCCAGAGCGTGAAATCGGTAATGGCTTAGGCGGTAACTCCACCTTAGCTAAACGCGCCGCCGTGGTGAGTGATGCCCCTTGCACTAACAGTGACACTAACACCACGAAGAATGCCAAGTTAAAGTACAACTGAGCGCCAGGTAATCCCGCCATCATAGGGAATACCGCTAAAATAATCGGCACGGCGCCGCGAAGCCCAACCCACGAGATAAACCAACGGTCACGACTGCTAAAACTCTTAAAGGGCAGCAAGCTGAGCCAAACGGCTAACGGTCTGGCAAACAGGATCATTCCAAAGGCCAATGCCAAGCCCGGCAGCCAAATATCCAACAAGTCAGACGGTGTGAGCAGCAGCCCTAATACGAGGAACATACCGATTTGGCTGACCCAGGTCATGCCATCCAACACGTTTAAGATTGAATGGCGACCACGGGTAGGCTTGTTGCCAAGGAATAAACCGACTAAGTAAATCGACAGGATGCCGCTGCCGCCAAGTTTGTTCGACGCGGCATAAATCATCAGGCCGCCACTGAGCACTAAAATTGAATACAAGCCTTCGGCAAGTTTGCTTAAATTAACCAACTTCCACAGCAGCCAACCGCCACCGAGGCCGAGGAAAATCCCCAAGCCAAACTGCTTAATAAAGCTTATCAGCATAAAACTTGCGGATAACTCGGCATCCACGTTCGCGAGGATGGCAATCAGGGTTACGGTTAAAAACACCGCCATAGGGTCGTTGCTACCCGATTCGATTTCCAGCGTCGCGCCTACACGCTCGTTTAAGCTACGCCCCTTTAATAGTGAGAATACCGCCGCCGCATCGGTGGAGCCGACTATCGCCCCCACCAGCAAACCTTGTAGCCAGTGTAAGTCAAATAACCATGCGGCCATCACACCAGTGATGCTGGTGGTGATAGCGACTCCGAAGGTCGCCAGCGACAATGCCGGCCAGAGTGCCACCCTAAAGCTTGCGACACGCGTGCGCATACCGCCATCGAGCAAGATAATGGCCAAGGCTAAGTTACTGACAAGATAAGCGGTTGAGTAGTCGTCAAACAGAATGCCGCCGGGACCATCTTCCCCAGCTAAAATCCCTACTGCGAGAAAAATTAATAAGATAGGGATACCCAGGCGTGAAGATACGGGACTTAACAAAACACTCACTGCGGCAAGCAAGGCACCGATCAGAAAAAAACTATTGATGGAATCTGCATCCACACATGCCTCCTTAAATACAAGAGTGTTTAGTTAAACGATAAAGAAATCACCTAGATTAAAAATGACTCAGTTGAAAATTTTTGTGTTTCTATACTAGCATAAAAAATGCAAATTAATGGAGTTTTAAATATTAAATTTCAAACATCTACATTGAAATCCTCAGTAATAGGCCATTTTGACTAACTTTTATATAAAAACCAGTACAAGCAAAAATGCCTACTGAACATAACCTAAGGCCCATAAACAAGATAAAATCTTTATTTATCAATACATTTTAAAAACCTATTCCATACAAACTCACCGCATACAGCCTAAATGGTGGGGGTAACCATATAAAAATGTACACTATCTTCCAAATGCCGACTTAAATCCCATTAACTCCGCAATAACTTGAAAGCATAGATAAAATCTCTTTTTCCATTGTGTTATCGACATTCAAGCCCTTAAAGCTGTCATAAAGACAATAGCTGTCATATCGACAACAAAAAACCAGTATCAAAAAGACAATAAATCATAGAATAAAACTTATATTTTCCTTTATTTTTAACAACAAAAACATTTGGCACGTATTACGCAATAACAGGTGAAACGTATCAAAATGACGTTGCATCAAGGAGACTTATGAGCAAACAAAAACTCACCGCTATCGCACTGTTAGTTGTGCTGATTGCTTCATTCACTGTACTGCTGAGCGTAGGCAGTGAAATTTATCGGGAAAAACCACCGATCCCCACTGCATTTACAGATGTAAATGGCCAGGTTATCTACAGCGAAAATGATATCGAACAAGGCCAATTGGTCTGGCGCTCCATGGGCGGCCATCAACTGGGGTCGGTTTGGGGACATGGCTCTTATGTTGCCCCAGATTGGACCGCCGACTGGTTACACAGAGAAGCCGAAGCTTGGCTCGATATTCGCGCAGAGCAGCAATATCAAACGCCGTTTGCCCAATTAAACTCCCAACAAAAAGCTGGGCTTGAGCAAGCATTAAGGGAAGATTTACGCCATAACAGCGTCGAGCCACAGGCCGATGGCACAGTGCTTATTCGCTTGTCTAGCGCTCGTATCGAAGCGATTAACAGGGTCGAGCAGCATTATCTATCCCTGTTTGGGAGCGATCCAGAGCTTAGCAATCTTCGTGAACAATACGCCATGAAAGAGGGCACAGTGCCCGATCTTGCCCGCCGCGAACAACTCAATGCGTTCCTCTTTTGGGGAGCTTGGGCGGCAATCACTGAACGCCCAGATGCCCCCTATACCTACACCAATAACTGGCCCTTCGATCCCCAGTTAGGCAATACACCGACCTCGGATAATATCGTCTGGTCGATACTCAGTATTGTGACCTTAATTGCGGGGATTGGCGGATTGATCTGGCACCATGCAAGCGGCAAACATGAAAGCCTGCCCAAGCCTTCGGAGCAAGATCCGCTGTTTTTCACTAAACCAACCGCCTCACAAAAAGCCGTCGGCAAATACTTCATCACGGCAATTGGTCTGTTTTTACTGCAAATTTTACTCGGCGGGATCACTGCCCACTATGCGGTAGAAGGCCAAGAGTTTTACGGTTTACCGATTTCAGAAATACTGCCCTACTCTGTCACTCGTACCTGGCACACCCAATTAGCGGTATTTTGGATTGCCACGGCCTGGTTAGGCACAGGGCTATATATTGCTCCCGCCTTATCGGGTTATGAGCCGAAATATCAACGTCTTGGCGTTAACGTACTCTGGGTAGCCTTAGTCGTCGTAGTGCTTGGCTCGATGGCGGGCGAATGGATTGGTGTACAGCAGTATTTTGACCTCGATATGAACTTCCTCTTTGGTCACCAAGGATATGAATACATAGATCTTGGCCGAGTATGGCAAATCTTACTCCTCGCAGGATTATTGATTTGGCTTGCCTTAGTCACCGCCGCCATCAAACCCGCCCTCAAAGTGCAAGGCGAAATGCGCCCTGTTATTTGGGTACTCTATGCCTCCTGCGTGGCGATTGGTTTGTTCTATGGCGCCGGCCTCTTTATGGGTAAACACGCCAATTTAGCGATTGCAGAATACTGGCGTTGGTGGGTAGTACACCTGTGGGTTGAGGGCTTCTTCGAAACCTTTGCCACTGCCGTTATCGCCTTGATGTTAGTACGTTTAGGGTTAATCCGCGGCCGCAGTGCCAACGGCGCCGTGTTATTTACAACGGTGATCTTCTTAACCGGTGGCTTGATTGGCACCCTACACCACCTCTACTTTACAGGCACACCGACCTCGGTGATTGCCTGGGGCGCCATCTTCTCCGCCTTAGAAGTTGTTCCCCTCGCCATTATTGGTTTCGAAGCCATGGAAACCTACCGCCTGCGTAAAGCCAGTGGCTGGATGCAACGTTATCACTGGGCGATTATGTTCTTTGTGGCTACCGCGTTTTGGAACTTGGTCGGTGCCGGTATGCTGGGCTTCTTAATCAATCCACCTATCTCGCTCTATTACATTCAAGGATTAAACACCACGGCCACCCATGGTCACGCCGCCTTTATGGGCGTTTACGGTATGCTCGGCATGGGCTTGATGCTCTTCTGTCTGCGAGGCCTCACCGGCAATATGCAGTGGAATGATAAAATGCTCAAAGGCGCCTTCTGGAGCCTCAATATTGGCCTAGCGGCTATGGTGTTCATGTCGTTATTACCCGTGGGGATTACGCAGTTCTTTGCCGTCATCGACCATGGATATTGGTTCGCCCGTTCGCCAGAAGTGATCCATAGTCCACTGGTTGAAAGGCTGGTTTGGATGCGCATGTTTGGGGATGTCATCTTCAGTATCGGTGGTCTCTTAATGGGCGCCTTCTTGCTCGATTTGATCAGAAAAGCCCTGAATAAACCTGCCAAAATGCAACAGGAAGTCTTACAAACAAATCACTAACCACAGCGATAAATCCGGTCTGACCAAGGTGTCGTTTAGGCACCTTGGTTGCTGATTTTTATAGCTTGCGCCGTTTATCGTCCACCACGCTTTTATAGCCATACCGCATTAACGGTTAGCTGTGTCTAAATAACCTGTGTCAATATAACAATCAATGGTATAAATCAGAGAAGCCCCGCAGCAGGAGTTTTTATGGCCCTTAGTCAAACCGACCTTACCCGTATCGCTCTGGATATCACCTCAGGTTTAGCTCACAGGGACCGCTTCACACGCTTGCTCGATACGGTGAGAGCTAACCTGCACTGTGACGCGGCTGCGCTACTCACCTTCCATGGACACTATTTTACCCCGCTGGCTATCGATGGTTTGAACGAGGATGTGCTCGGCAGACGCTTTATCCTGAATGAGCACCCAAGGCTTGAGGCCATTGCCCGTGCAGGGGATATAGTGCGCTTTCCCGCCGACAGTGAACTTGCCGATCCCTACGATGGTTTGATCCCCAATCAAACCGGGGCATTGAAAGTCCATGCCTGTATCGGACTGCCCTTATTTGCCGACGAGCAGCTTATCGGCGCCGTGACCATCGATGCCTTTAATCCCCTGCAGTTCGACCAATTCAGCAATACTGAGCTTCGCAGCTTAAGTGCGATTGCCGCCGCATCCTTAAGCAACGCCCTGCTGGTTGAAAAGTTGGAGCGCATGGCCCTCAATAGCCACTCGACCCATGTGCAAGAAAAAAGCCCCAACCTTAACCACGATGCCGAAATCATCGGTAACTCGCCCCAGATGCAAAGCTTGAATCGAGAGATAGAAGTTGTTGCCCATAGCGACCTTAACGTACTGATTTTAGGCGAGACAGGAACGGGCAAAGAATTAGTCGCACAGGCAATTCACCAAAAGTCCGCGAGACAGCACAAACCCTTGGTTTATCTCAATTGCGCGGCGCTTCCTGAATCGGTTGCCGAAAGCGAACTCTTTGGCCATATTAAAGGCGCGTTTACCGGCGCCATCAGCCATCGCAGTGGCAAGTTTGAAATGGCCGATAAGGGCACACTCTTTCTCGATGAGATTGGCGAGCTTCCGCTCACGCTTCAGGCCAAGTTGCTGCGGGTACTACAATATGGCGATATTCAAAAAGTGGGGGATGATCGCAGTCTTAAAGTCGATGTGCGTATCATTGCCGCCACCAATAAAGATCTTAAAACAGAAGTGCTGGCTGCCCGCTTTAGGGCCGATCTCTACCATAGATTAAGTGTGTTCCCCCTGCTAGTACCGCCCCTGCGGGAACGTGAGCAGGACATCACCTTGTTGAGCGGATTCTTCGCCGAGCGATATCGGCAAAAGCTTGGGATGAAACAGCTTAACTTCAGCCCCAGTAGCTTAATGTTGCTCAATCAATATGCTTGGCCGGGCAATGTGCGCGAACTCGAGCACGCCATTCATAGGGCAACCGTACTGGCGCGCGTCTCGGCACAGGATGGCTGCTGCACCATAGCGCCACAACATTTTGATTTACCCTTTAAACAAAGCTCTGTAGAGACAAACGCATCGGCAAGTTTAAGCGTAAACGATATGCAGCTTCGCCCGTTAGAAGGTGTCAGTTTAGCCCTAGCGACCGACGCCTTTCAGCGTGACTACATCAAACAAGTGCTCACGGCGCAAAACGGCAATTGGGCCGCCTCGGCCAGAGCCTTAGGACTCGACCCAGGTAATCTGCATCGCCTCGCAAAACGCTTAAGGCTAAAATAAGTGATAAATACGCCGTACGGATCATATTTCAGTTGAAATAATGGCCAAAATAAGGAAGGATGCGAGCTTCGCGCGCCAGTGCACTTTGCCCGACAATTTGCAGCCCTGTTTTGGGGAGAAAAAGCCGCGTAAAACAGGTTATTTTATTAACAGGAATCGTAGTATCCGCTTATGAGTATGCTTCGCACCACAGCTTTATTATTGACTCTGGTTTTTCCGAGTCTTTCCGCTTTAGCAACGGAATACCCTTTACCGTCTTCGAAGAGTCGGTTAGTTGGCGAGAACCTGTATTACACAGTGCCAGAGGGTAAACACACCCTCGAAGATATTGCCGCTAAATTCCAACTCGGTCTAAGCAACTTGCTGGAAGCAAACCCTGGCGTGGATCCTTTCCTACCAACACCAGGCAGCAAGCTATTAATTCCTCAACAGCTCATTCTGCCAAATGCGCCGCGTGAAGGCATTGTCATCAACGTCGCCGAAATGCGCCTGTATTACTATCCAAAAGGTAAGAACACCGTTGAAGTGCTGCCAATCGGTATTGGTCAGATTGGTAAAGATACCCCTGAAAACTGGGTCACCAGTGTTCAACGTAAACGCGCTAACCCAACTTGGACACCGACACCACGTATTCGTAAAGAATATGCGGCAAGGGGCGAAATTCTGCCTGCGGTATGGCCAGCAGGTCCCGATAACCCAATGGGACTCTACGCGCTCTACATAGGTAACTTGTATGCCATCCATGGTACCAACGCCAGCTTCGGTATTGGTTTACGTGTTAGCCAAGGCTGCGTACGTTTACGCCACGATGACATTGAACACTTATTCAAAACGGTTCCCGTGGGTACCCGAGTACAATTTGTGAACCAACCGATTAAAGCGACCGAAGAGCCAGATGGTAAGCGCTACTTAGCCGTGCACCAGCCACTGTCGCGCACCATTGCCGAGTTTGAATCAGCAGAGCCAGTCTCTCTGACCTTACCGAAAGACATCGCCAAGTTTATTGCCAAGGCCGATACCGATTCAGCAGTGATTAAAAAACTGCTCGATGAGCGTACAGGCGTGCCAACGATTATTAATCAGTAATAAGCGAATCAATAGAGTAGCGGTTGATGCCGCTACCCCCATAAAAATACCCGCCTAGGCGGGTATTTTTGTTTCAATCGAAATAGCACTTATCGAATCAATCGCATAATGGTGCGCAAAGGGCCAAGAAATGGGTCATTGCCGCGCTATTTGCCAAGACGCGTTGGTCGAAGTTTTGCAGTGCTGGCGTTTCAGTACAGGCACCGACACGCGCGCCGCTACGCACTAAACACGCCTCAAATGAGGTATCGAAATGATTGAAAATCAAGCCATCTTTAACCGGGCAACCATCAATCTCACCATCGGCCGCGATAGGGAAATAACCCCCTAAGGTATCGCGTAAATCGAGACTAAAACGTCCCGGCACTTGGCTTGGTTCGAAAGAATACACATAAGCATCACGGCTCAGCACATCCTCATGGCAGGTTAAAATACCGTCTCGGCTCGCTCCAATGAGTAATTGTGCGTGTTCTAACAGCAGTTTACCTTCCACCGAGGTGCTCTCGTTCGCCTTAGGTTTACCGTTTTCAAACACGAAACCACGGTTAGGGTTTTCGCCAAACTTGTTAAATCGATGACCACGCTTAAAGCCTGTTGGATTCACCAGAGGCAGAATGCTCAAATTCACCCGTTCGAATAAATCGACCGATGCTTCACTTAAAAAGTGTAGTAAGCCCCAAGGGCCTGCGGATTCTTCGCCGTGAAACCCAGCGCTGATCAATAACGAAGGTAAGCCAGATTTGGCGGCGGGAGATTGATACAGACTGACGCTGTACTTGCCGACTTCACCGAGTTTTTTCTCAACCATCCCCAAACGGGACATTTCCTGCTCAAGCTGTAGATAAAAATTATCGATATCAGTGCTTTCACAGTTAAAAATATCGCTTTTCCACTGAAAGGATTCGAACGGAGATCTGCTTACCATATCTTGTACTTATGCCAGAAAAAGAACTGTGCCATCATAGCAGTTCTTTTAAAAAACTGAATGCTATTCAACTGATTTAGATGAAATCAGACGAGTGGGTTAGCCGGCTTCACAACCACACGGATGAAAGCCTTCAGCGGGTAATTTAGATAGGATGCTAAATGAGACCATACCTTAGCGGTTATTTTGGCCTAGTTATCGCGTTGCTTAGCCCTTCACTTAAGGCGCAGTGCCAGATAACGGGCGCCGAGCGACTGTATCAACTCGAGTCGCAAATTGAGACTTACACTTTGGCCAATGGCCTCACGGTGCACCTCTTGCCGCAAGCAGATATGCATACCTTGACCATTGCCAGCCAGTTTAATGTCGGCGCGCGCAATGAGGCCAAAGGCCAAACGGGCTATGCGCACTTATTCGAGCACATGCTCTTCAAGGGCAGTGAGCAGGCTCCCGGCGACAGCTATGCCCAGCAGTTAAGTGCCCTTGGGGCGCGTTTTAATGCCAGCACCCACTTCGATTACACCAATTACTACGTCACTCTACCCAGCCAAGCCCTCGGCTTAGGGCTGTTCCTCGAGGCCGATCGTTTTATTCGCCCCGATTTGAACCAGACTACGGTGAAAAATCAGCAGGAAACCGTGCTCCAAGAAATGGCGCAAACCATAGATAACCAGCCCTACGTGCGCAGTGCGATGGAGTTTCTGCTAGAGCAGGTTAAGGATACGCCCTACGGCCACGGTATTATTGGCAGCCGCGAGGATATTACCGAGGCGAGTCCCGAGCGTTTAACCGCCTTTCACCGCGACCATTATCGTCCCGATGCGATGCAGTTATCCTTAGTCGGCAAGCTTCCCTCAGACGTTAAGTCGCTTGTCGAGCAATACTTTAATGCTTGGCCCACGCCTAGTCAGCCCATAGCTGAATTTGATGAGCTGAAAATCACTCCCAAACCCGTGCATGCAGAGCTTATCGATGAACGAGGTCCTTGGCCCGGCTTACTGCTCGCCTGGCATACTGTGGGTAAAAATCATCCCGACGCCGCCGCGATTCGCCTGCTTGAAGGCGATTTATTCCAAAATACCAGCAGCGCCATAGCGCAAATCAGCCAGCACGATCCGGCACAAATGTTGAGTTATTCACTGCCCTTTGAACTGGAAAATCATGGCATAACTAATCTGGTCTTAGTGCCTAGGGCCAAAACCTCCCTCGACGACTTAACGGAAAAGGTTTTAAGCGTGGTTACCAAAGTGCAGCAGACACCATTAAGCGACGCAGAACTGTGCCAACTTAAACAAACCTGGTTGAACAATCAGTTAGCGCTGCTCGATAACACTCAAGCACTTGCCACCCTGCTATCTGCTACGGCGAAACAAGACCAAATGCATCCTTTAACGGCCCAATGGCAACGGATTAACTCCGTTAGTGCAAAGGATATTCAACGGGTTGCCACGCGATACTTTACCACCGATATGGTTAGGGTTGACCTGTTACCGCCTTGGTATATCCGCGTAGGAAAGACATTGCTGGAGTGGCTGCCATCGGGTGTGAGCGATAGCCTTGAGGACGCGGTACTATGACAAAAACGATTCCATTCACTAGATTGGCAATAGTGCAAAATCTCCTTAAAGGCCTAAAAGCCATGAGCCTTGGCCTTATCGGTATCTCGCTAATGGCCTGCCAACAGACCCAGCTTAACTTTACCGCCACCCAAGCGCCCAGCTTGGCAAGCTTCGATACCCCAACTCAGCTACCGGAGGTGGGGCTGATCCGCCTGCCCACGGAATCGGCTTTTATCGATGCGGTGCCCGATGGCTTAACACTCCCCTACCAGCTCCACACAGTACACAGCAGCCAAGGGCTGAGTAATAGGGTGAGCCTCGTCGCCATCAGTCCCAGCATGCCCTTCGAAAATCCGGATATTTTACAGTTTGCCTTGCAGGAAAAAGCCCGCAGTCTGGCGCTGAACCAACCCGATGCCTGCCTTGAAACCTTTGAGACTCGCGTTACCCTACACAGTATCAATCTGAGCCTAGCCTGCCCCATGCCGGTTAATCATCTCTACCGCCTATTGATACAATTTTGGCAAGCCGATGCGTTTAGCGAACATGGAGTGGCAGCAGTCGATATCGACAATATCCGCCGCCAATTGAAACTCAATAAGCACTTAAATGCCTTTAGTGGCGTCGAAATTGATAAAGTCTGGCGCGATAAACTCCTTGGGGCAGCACATCCCTATAATCAGAGCATCAATAATCAAGCACTGTACGACTCTCTCACCTTAAGTAAACTGTCGCAATTGCAGCAGCGCACGTTTGCCCAAGCAAAGTGGCACCTGTTTTTAGAAGGCACAGAGGCCGCAGAAGCCGAGTTTGATCTCAAGCAAAGCCTCGCCCTGTGGCCGAGTGCTACAAACTCAAGCTTGCCCACAAGATCAACTAAACCAAAGCCGCTTAATCAAGCGACTTCGTCGATAAAGCAGTCTCACACTATCTATCTGATTGATGCGCCGGGGAGTGTACAAACTCAGGTACGAGTCGGTTATGCCCTCGACAATAAACACTTATCAGCACAGGATATTCCACTCGCTTGCCGCAGTTTGGCCGCCATCTTGGGACGCAGTTTTTCGGGGCGGCTCTATTACGACTTACGTGAACAGCGCGGCTTAACCTATGGCATTTACGGCCAATGTGCTAATGCACCGCTCGCCACCAGCATCAAGTTTTATGGCAGTACGGCGATAGAACACACGGGCGCCTTTGTGGTGGGGATCTTAGATCATCTCAACCTGCTGGCCTCGGCGCCCGCAAGCGAAGGGGAAATTGCCGCCCTTAAAACCTATCTGATTGGCGAAGCACTGTTAACCCAAGACAATCCCAGCCAGCGCGAAACCCAGTTTATTCATCAACTCGTGTTGGGATTAGATCCCCAGTCGAACCAAGCGATGAGCGCAAAGCTGCAGGATCTGACGCCCGCTCAGTTGCAGCAATTAACTCAGCAAGCCTTTAGCGGCGAACCTTTGGTGATTTTACGGGGGGATGTCGATAGGATAACGGCCGACCTCACCCACAAGCTGCCGGGCTGGCAGCTAGAGGTGGTCAAAGTAAACGATTAATTTTTAGAGTTTACCGCTAGGTACATCGCTCGCCGTGCCCTGTTGTAACATCTGGGCATGGCCTTGCTCCATTTGCGCTAAGTCTTCCATGGCGGCGCCAGACTCCATATTAGGATGCCCTTCGCTTGGGTGTTCTGGATTGCTGCCATCGTGGTTATCTAATCCCATGACTGAAGCCGTTTGCGTGTCGTTATCGCTTGCAGCAGCGCTATCATTGACGAGCGAGTCATCTTTCACGGGTGATGGCAGTAGAGTTTCACCGCCCTCATTCTGCGCGTGCAAATTCTCACGATTCTGTGCCTCGCCCTTGGCAGTATTTGCTGTAATGGCCGCTGGTTGACTAAGGGTGCTTAGCCAAGAGGTTAACTTTGCGGGCGTTATAACACTGACCAGTACAATGACGGCTGCGGCCGCGGCGCCATAGGGTAACCATTTGCGCGCACTCGGCTGATTATCCGGAGCATACAAGGCGTTAGTCTGAGCGGTTTTGGTATTTTTGGCTGCGCCCTCTGGCGCTAAGGTTTGTAATAGCTCGGGTAGATGTTCCAGCTCTTGGCCGATGATGCGCTGACCGATAAATTGCCCGCCTTCATAAATTTCTAATTGGTGGCTAAGCACTTCGCCCTCGACCGTGCCAGAGCTGACAATCACTAATTTATTGCAACGCACCTTGCCGCGAAAAACTCCGCAGACTTTCAGTTCATCACAGCTGAGCTCACCCGAAACTTCGCCACCAAGCTCGATTTTAATCTGTCCGGCGCAGCGGATATTTCCCGCTAATTTCCCCGCAACTAATGCCGTACCCGCCAGTTGCATCTCGCCCTCAATGGAGGTTGAGGCACTGATAAAAGTGACACCATTACCTTTGCTACCCATAGGTTTAATTCCATATCATTATTTTTGTGAAAAAGATGTTAAGTGAAAATACCTGAAGAATAAAGCATTGGATTCCCTTGATATTTGACTTGAGTCGGTTTTAGGTAAGATTTTAGTCCGCTAATTAACTGTGTTAGGCTGGCAAGGTTTTTCAGCAGACTTAGGCTTAGCACCTCACACCAAATAAGCCCAAGCTTGCTGCCGCAAAGGGATAACACTGGCTCAATTGATGACAAATTCCATGGTCTTAAACCCGCTCACAACGGCAACCGCCCCCCAATCACCTCTGACCATTTATCAGGCCAAAATCGGCGCCGAGCTGATTGAGGATCCCGCGCAGGCACAGGCGGTGCTCGCCTTAGATAAGCTGTATCAGCAGATTATTGGTCGAACAGACGCTAAGCCAATCAAAGGCTTATATCTGTGGGGTGATGTCGGCCGGGGTAAAACCTTTCTTATGGATTTGTTCTTCGATGCCCTGCCACAACAGGGAAAGCTTAGATTGCACTTTCATCGCTTTATGGCGCGGGTGCACCAAGCCTTAAAGCAACATGCAGGGCAGCGCGATCCGCTTAAGCTGATCGCAAAAAATCTAGCGCAGGAGTGCAAGGTGCTCTGTTTCGATGAGTTTTTTGTCTCAGACATAGGGGATGCCATGATCCTCGCCGGTTTATTTGAAACCTTGTTTGCCCAAGGGGTGGTGCTAGTCGCCACATCCAACATTCCCATCGAGCGCTTATATGAGAATGGCCTCGCCAGACACAGATTTTTACCCTGCATTGCCCTGCTCCAAACCCATACCCAAATGCTGCATCTGAATGGCGAGCAAGACCACAGATTGCACGCCTTGAATCACGAACCGTCGGCAGAGGCCATTGCCGCCACCTCAAAGAATATTGGCCTGACGGGCACACTGGATTTCGAGGCCATTTTCACGGCGCTGACGCATGGCGCGCCCGTGCTTGAAGCCAGCACACTGCGAGTTTGTCAGCGGGATATTCCCGTCGTGCGCGCCACAGCAGAAGACCAGCAGTCTTCGGTCGCCTGGTTTGATTTTCATGCCCTGTGTGATGGCCCGCGCTCGCAACTCGACTATATTGAAATTGCGAGCCGATTTAAGGTGTTAATGCTCAGTAATGTGCCAAGACTCGGAGGCGAAGTAAAAGGTTGGATCCGCGCCCGCGGCACTGAAGATGGCACAGGCGACAATCAAGCGGCCACCACGGGAGAGCGGCAACTGTCCTATGCCGCTAATGATGATCCAGCGCGGCGTTTTATCAGCCTTATCGATGAGTTATACGATCAAGGGGTGAGCTTATATTTAAGTTGCGAAGTGCCGCTGAGCGAACTCTACCAAGGCGGCGCCCTCAGTTTTGAGTTTCGCCGCACCTATAGTCGACTCATTGAGATGAGCCAGCAAAGAGTAGAATGAGGCAAAACGTCCATGGTCACGATTAACATCAGCAAGAAAGCGATATCAAGATGAATATTGGTGAATTATCCCAAAAGACCGGACTTGCGGCGTCGCGGATCCGGTTCTACGAGCGCATTGGTTTACTCAAAGCGGTGAAACGTAAAGCCAATGGTTACCGCAGTTATCCCCCTGAGGCCGTGATGGCGCTCGAGATGATCACCACCGGGCAACAAGCGGGATTTAGCCTCGATGAACTGCGGTTATTACTGCCAGCCGATCTCGCCAACTGGGATCATCAGCATTTACTCACTACGCTGCGGCAAAAGGTCAATGATCTCGAAGAAATCGAGCGAAAAATCGCACTCAACAAAGCCAAGTTATTGGAGGTCTTAACCGAAATAGAGGCTAAACCCCAAGATATGGACTGCCAAACCAATGCACAGCGGGTGATGTCTCAATTCGGTTGGGATATTTTCCCCACTCAATCGCAACCAAAGTCCAAATAACCCGATTACTGAAAGGACTCATATCGAAAACAATAACGGCCCCCTCTTTTGGTCACCACTTTGCTGGCTGTGGATTTAGCCTAAATGAGTCATCACATCCCAACTGCCCTCTTTATTCTTATGGCATCACTAGGTGCGGTTTAAGCTCAAGCGAATAAATCCCAAGATAGACTATTGACCTTAAACTTAGCTTTAACCTTAGGATAGTGGCAAACGAGTCATCCCTTTGGAGAAAACATGAGACAAACCATACTCGGAGCCAACGGCCAAATCGGCAGAGAACTAGCCCTTAGCCTTAACCGCGAGTTTGACTGTGACATTCGCCTTGTTAGCCGTAATCCGCAAAAAGTGAATGCCACGGACGAGTTAAAGAGCGCCAACCTGCTCGACTTAGCACAAACCTTAGCCGCGGTGGAAGGCTCTGAAATCGTTTATCTCACAGCGGGACTGCCTATGGATACACAGCTTTGGGTCGAGCAATGGCCTGTTATTATGGGTAATGTTATCCAAGCCTGTAAGACTCACGGCGCCAAACTGGTGTATTTCGATAATACCTATATGTATCCGCAAACGGCGGCGCCGCAGCGAGAGGATGCAGCCTTTGCGCCCAATGGCGCCAAAGGCCGCGTGAGGGGCGAAATTACCCAAATGTTACTCGATGAAATCCATGCAGGGCGACTCGAGGCGATGATCTGCCGCGCACCAGAATTTTACGGTCCAGGCCAAACCCAGAGCATTACCAACACCACGGTTATCGACAATCTCGCCCAAGGGAAAAAGGTCAAAGTGTTTTTGCGCGATGATACAAAACGCAGTTTGATTTACACCCCAGATGCCAGTCGCGCCATGGCCTTACTCGGGAATACTGCCGATGCCTATGGCCAAACATGGCACTTACCCTGTGATGACAATATATTGACCTATAAAGAATTTATTACTCTTGCAGCCGACATTTTTAAGGTGTCGGCTCGATATACTGTGGTCAAAGAATGGCAACTGTGGCTCGCGGGTAAATTCAACCCCACCATACGTGATGCGGGAGAATTGCTGCCCCGTTATCGCTGCGACAATCTGTTTATTTCCGATAAATTTAAAGCCCGTTTCCCTGATTTTAAGGTCACTCGCTTTGAACAAGGGCTGGCTGAAATCGCCAAAGAGCGCCAGTTAATCTAAGAGCATGCTCGATGGCGTCGTAGATAAGCATGACGCCATCTCATCCATTCATTAACAAGCATTCACTAACAGGCAGTGAGTAATAAACGCTTAGGCTATGACTCGCTAATGGCGACTTTTCCGGCCAGACCGACCAGTAACACGCCAGAAACGCCCTCAAGTCCGCGAGCGTAACGCTGTGAGTCGGCTCGATTAAATAGCCAGCTGCCACTAGCGGCATATAGCAGGTTGACCAAGGTTGCTAAGCCACTGAAGAGTAAACCTAAGATCAACAGCTGCGTGGCAACCGCGCCCGAGGCGGGGTCGATAAATTGCGGCAAAAACGACAGGAAAAACAGCGCTACCTTAGGATTTAACACACTCACCACTACGCCCTGTAAAAACACATTGGTGTTTAGCGTCGCGTTATCGCCAATCACGATTCTGCTCTGGCCCTGCCAGCAGGATATCAGGGCTTTTACACCTAAATACAATAAGTAAGCCGCACCGAGCCATTTCACTATATTAAAGGCCAGGGCCGAACTTAAGATAATGGCGGAGAGCCCCAAGCAAGCGGCCAAGGTATGCACAAAATAACCAGTCCCTAATCCTAACGCCGCTTTAAGACCGTAGGCCTTCTTACCTTTCATGGTGTTAGAGACTATATCGATGACGTCGGGTCCTGGGATCAGATTGATTGAGAGGCACGCAATCACAAACATCAACAACGAATCTAGCTCCATTTAAATTCCTCTTTACTTCTGTACCTATTATTTTGCCTAAACTACCCCATCGTCAGTTAAGCGACAAGACGGAGTATCATCCATTAAACCGTTGGCTTAACTGCTGAATATCCGCAGCAACCCACTCAGGTTCAATACAATCGGCAAGTTGGCTCGCCATAAACGACACCAACTGCATGGCAGCATAGGGTAAGCGCCTATCCCTGCGCCCCACCAGATACCAGTTACTCTCCAGTGGAAATCCGTTCACCGACAATATTGCGGGTTTTTCACGCCCCTCTTGCAGAGTGTGGGCCGAAATCACCGATAAGCCTAAGCCCGACGCCACACTTAAACGAATTGCCTCGTTGCTCTCAATTTGCATAGTGTCGCTCAAGGCAATGCCTTGGGCGCTACACCAAGACTCAAACATCAGCCGTGTGGCAGAGCCTGGCTCGCGCATGATAAAGCGCTCTTGTTTCAACTCGCTAAAGTTGAGATGTTGGCGCTCAACTGCCCAATGGTCCTTAGGGGCTATCAGTTGCAGCGGATTTTTAATGATCCGCGCCGATAATACATGCTCACCACTTGGGGGATGACTAAAGAGATATAAATCATCCTCTTGACGTTCGAATCGCCCCAAAATATGCGCACGGTTGCCAATATTTAAGGTAACTTTGACCTGCGGAAATTGCCGATAGAAGGCCCCTAGAATCCGAGGCATCACGTATTTTGCCGTGGTCACTAGACCAATATTGATATGGCCCACACTGCCGCCCCTCGCCTGCTGGATAAAGGCATCGAAGTCTTCGAAACGACTCAAGGTATCGCAGGCAACCCGATAGAGCTCTTGCCCAACTAAGGTCGGCTGCATTCGCCCCTCAGCGCTTACCAACAGAGGCTCACCCAAAATATCCGCCAATTTCTTCAGTTGTAGCGAGACCGTCGGCTGAGTGAGATGCAAGGCGCGCGCGGCGGCCGAGATATTGCCAAGCCTGACGACCTGCACATAGACCTCGAGCAAACGAAAGCTTAAGTGCCGAAGTTTAAGTTGGCCTTGGGATGATTTACTCATAGATGATTATCTATACCTAATCTGCAAACAATTTATTTTTCAATATAGCGAATTGGGTTCAGAATCTCCAGCCATCGATGCCCGCAGAACTTTCTCGGCGCATTATTCTGTTGATGTCGTTATTAATGAGATACTTATGCCAGATATTGTCATTGCGTTTTTCGCCTTAGGTTTACTCGCCGGTTTGGTTAAATCCGATCTTAAGGTCCCCCCCGCCATCTACGAAACCCTCTCGATTTTGTTAATGCTGACCTTAGGGCTTAAGGGCGGTATGGCGCTGCACGGTCATACCCAAAACCTAGTGATCACCGAATTGGTTGCCGTTGTCGCCTTAGGCTTACTGATCCCCTTAGTGCTTTACCCTGTGCTGACGCGCTTAGTGCAACTCGGTCGAACCGATGCCATTAGCATCGCCGCCCATTATGGGTCGGTCAGTGCGGGCACCTTTGCTGTGGTTCTCGCCATGGTGGAAAAATCAGGGATGACATTAAGGCCCGAAACCACCCTATACCTAGTGCTACTCGAACTGCCCGCGATTGTGGTCATGCTCTGGTTGCACAGATACTTAAGCTCAAAACAGGCGGGGCAAGATGCTGCGCCAACGGCCCATAAATCCAGTGTGTTGCATGAGGCGCTAACCAGCCGTGGCGTCGTGCTACTGGTAGGTGGTGTCGTGATAGGTTGGCTCTATGGCCCGGCGGGACTAGCCCCTCTCACACCAGTGCTGCTCGGCGGCTTTAAAACCCTACTGGCACTGTTTTTACTAGAGATGGGCTTAGTCACAGCGAAAGTCTGTTTACCGCTGCCACTGCAACAATGGCGTCTGTTAGTGTTTGCCGCCGTAACGCCGTTTATTTTGGCATGGTGTGGTATCGGAGTCGGTTTATGGTTGGAATTGCCCGAAGGCAGCATCTTAATACTTGCAGCCTTAAGTGCTAGCGCCTCCTATATTGCAGCGCCTGCCGCTATCCGCGCCGCGATTCCCGAGGCCAATATCGGTTTGGCGATGCTGGCATCGCTGGGGATAACCTTCCCGGTAAACGTGCTAATCGGTTTGCCCCTGTATCAGCACTGGGTGCTACAAATTACCGCTTAAACTTCGCCCATAAAAAAGGGAGACGACAGTCTCCCTTTTTAGCTTTTCAATCTGCTTATCACTGAACCAACGCCCAATACCCTAGGGCTTATCTAAGTGGTGCAAGGCTTTGTTTTTATACATAGCCCGGTCGGCGGTATCGAGTAAATCCTCAAGGTTCATATCGGATTCTGGCGACCAATGGGCAACACCTATACTGGTTTCTAACGGGCGCTGCTGCGGACGTTGCTGATTATATTGCTCAAGCAATAACTTAAAACGCTCGATGGCAAAACTGACGGTATCAGGCTGCACAAAACTGAGCAGCACCACAAACTCATCGCCGCCTAGCCGTGCAATCACATCGGACTCCCTAAAAGCCGCCATCAAAATATGGGCAAAGTCATAGAGCAATTGGTCGCCCTTGCGGTGGCCAAAACTATCATTCACTTCCTTAAAAAAGTCGAGGTCGAAAAAGACTAAGGCGGCCTCGGCATCGGTACGACGACAACTCGCCAGCGATTGATAGGCGAGCAACTCAAACCCTCGGCGATTAGAGATCATGGTCAGCGGATCTAAGGTATTTTGCGCGATAAACAGCAGCTCGGCCTCAACCATTTGTCCCAGATCCGTTAAGGTTTCAATATCATCGTCGCTAAACTCCCGCGGCTCATTGCCGATTAAGCACAGCGTCCCAACCCGATATTCCCCTTGAATGGTAAGAGGATAACCCGCATAAAACCGGATATGCGGAGGCTCGGTAACTAAGGGGTTATCGAAAAAACGGGGATCCTTGAGGGCATCGTTAACGATAAACACGCCATCATGGTTAATAGCATGGGCGCAAAAGGAAATATCCCTTGGAGTTTCAGTCACCTCTAACCCTTGGCGAGACTTAAACCACTGACGATTCGCGTCGACTAAAGTCACCACGCAAATCGGCAGGGCAAAGATCCGCCGCGTTAGCCGAGTGATCCTGTCGAATCTTTCCTCGGCATCGGTATCGAGTACATTCAGCGCCCTTAGGGTGGCTAAACGTTGTAACTCATTCTCAGGAATGGGAGGTAGTTGCATAGTACACTCCGCTAATGGCTCTCTAACAAGCTTAGACTAACTGCAAGGCCCACGTTGATTTACTCAAGGATTGCCTGATAAATCACAACCACTCGCTCAGCGTGAGCTGCCACATCATCAAAGGCCAACTTACCAGCTTTTTGTTGCAATGTGAGACGATGATTTTCATCCCGTAGCCAGCAATAACTCTGAGTTAAGTGCTGCGCGCTCATCAGCGGCAACAGCTCAAGCTCGGCCAGCACACCAAAAATACGCACGTTATCAGACCAAATCGACAATTCGGGATACTCATGTGCGTGAGCAAGCACTAAATATTGGGCGATAAACTCAATATCCGTGATCCCGCCGGGGCTCTGTTTTAAGTCGAATTCACCTTCGCTGACTTTAAGTAAATGGTCACGCATCTTTTGGCGCATCTCACGCACGGCCTTTTTCAGCTCGTCCTTATCCCTTGGTTGCTCAAGCACCGAGGCGCGGATCTGGCTAAATTTAGCCGCTAAACTATTATCGCCAAAAACAAAACGTGAACGAACTAAGGCTTGATGCTCCCATGTCCAGGCCTCCTGCGCTTGATACTCACCAAAGCGCGCAATCTCACTCACCATTAAGCCCGATGCGCCAGACGGACGCAGGCGCATATCCACTTCATATAGCTCACCCGAGGTGGTTCGGGTCGAGAATAAGTGCAGAATACGTTGAGCCAGTTTCAAATAAAAATGGCCCACTTCTATCGGTCTGTCGCCATTGGTAAGGCTGTTGGCCATATTTTCGGGCGCTTCGTAGAGGAAAACTAAATCCAGATCCGAACCGTAACCCAGTTCGATACCGCCTAACTTGCCATAGCCTATGACCGCAAAGCCAGTATCGTTGCCTTCTTCAAGATAACTGGGCACACCATGACGCACCGCCACTTGTTGCCATGCCTGCATCACCACTTGCTCGATAATGGCTTCGGCCAAGAAGGTTAAGTGGTCGCTCACCTGCATCACGGGTAAAACGCCTGTCACATCGGCGGCGGCAATTTTCAGCTGTTGTGACAACTTAAACTGGCGCAGCGCCTCCATTTGCTGCTCCATATCATCTTCAGGTACTCGCAGCAGATACTGGCGTAGCTCACTCGGATAATCATCGAGCGAGGTTGTGTCGTACAGATGCGCTGGGTCGATAAGCTCATCGAGCAACATCGGGAATTTAGCGAGCTGCGCCGCAATCCAAGGACTGGCGCAGCACAGGCTCACAAGCTGTTGCCGTGCGCCGGGGTTTTCGCACAGCAACTCAAGATAGGTGGTGCGCGTCAGAATTTGCTCTAGCACCTTTGAGACAGGCTCGAAGGCCGCTGAAGGGCTCGGCTGATTGAGTAACTCGTCCAGCAACCTTGGCATTAATTTATCTAGGGTCTCACGGCCACGGGGGCCAATCGAGCGTTTAGTCACGGTGTCGCGCCAACTGCTGAGCAGCGGCCAGAGTTTATCGTCGTCAATCTGCTGCTCGGCGAGGAGATTGATCGCGTGGTCGTCCTGCTGCACATTCCACAGCTGCGCAGTCCAATGCTCCGCTTTCTCCTCGCCTTCTTCGCCGCCAACTGTGGCTTTAAAATGACAATGAATTTTCGCCATCGCCGCCTCAATATGGGTGCGAAGATCGGTCTCGTTAGTCATATCCAGCACTACGCAAAGTCTTGCCCAATCGAGGGGATTATTTGGCAGAGTCTGGGTTTGCTTATCATCAATCGCCTGTAACAGGTTCTCGACTCGGCGCAGTAATAAGTAGCTGTGTTTTAGCTCATCGACCGCCAAGTACTCGAATTGCCCTAGGCTGTAAAGGGTATCCATGGCTCCGAAAAGGCTCTGCTGGCGCAGGGCGGGCTCACGACCGCCGCGGATCAGTTGAAAGCTTTGCACCACGAACTCCACCTCACGTATCCCACCCGCACCGAGTTTAATATTGTCGGTTAACTGACGGCGACGCACCTCTTGGGCAATGAGTTGTTTCATTTTGCGCAGGGATTCAATCGCCGAGAAGTCGATATAGCGACGATAGACAAAGGGGCGCAGTAAGCTGTGTAATTCGTCGGAAAAATGGTTCCAAGGTCCGAGCGAACGGGCTTTGACCATGGCATAACGTTCCCAATCCCGTCCTTGCTCTTGGTAATAATCCTCAAGGCCACTAAAACTCACCACCAATGGACCACTCTCGCCGTAGGGACGCAGGCGCATGTCGACGCGGAACACAAACCCATCGACAGTAATTTGGTCGAGTAAATTAACTAGCCGCTGCCCCATACGGATGAAAAACTGTTGGTTATCGAGGCTTCTTCGCCCGCCCACGGTTTCGCCATGCTCGGGGAAGGTAAAGATAAGGTCGATATCGGAGGAGAAGTTAAGCTCACGCCCACCGAGCTTGCCCATGCCCAAAATAAGCAAAGGCTGCGGGTTGCCCGCCTTATCCATAGGCGTGCCATATTGGGCGCACATTTCTTTATAGAGCCAATCCCTTGCACCAATCACCAACGCTTCGGCGAGTGCCGAGAGGTCTAACAGTGATTCTTCTAAACAGGCGTAATCTAAAAAATCTCGCCAGGCTAAACGCACCATTTGATAGTTACGGAATCGGCGTAATTGACGTTTTGCAAGGTCTTCAGTCGTCGCGCTATTTAACTGTTCGTGTAACTGGGCATCAAAAGTCTGCCGCTCCACTTGCTGCAGATCGCCTGCGAATAAAGTGTTAATCCACTCGGGCGACCTAGTTAACTGCGCTGCGATATAATCGCTTAATCCTAAAACGTTTTTCAGTTCCTGCTGCTGCGCAGGTGTTAAATTTGCCAGTCCTTCTGACCATACTTCGGCAAGACGTGCCCAATGACGCTCCGCGGCTTGAGTAATGAGGGGAGACAATGACTTATTACTGTCTTTTTGTACGGCCATAATAATCCCTAACAAATTTAAACATCGACATATTATGTCATAAATGATATAGAATGAAATCACATCAGGTTTGATGCCATTGTCATGCCTAAAGGCAAATTCTCGCATTATCCCTTCATGGCAGATGCGAACTCAGCCCAAAAGAAAGTAACCCCTCTTTTTTGGCTGTTTAGGGTACTATAACCTGTGAGGCAAACATATTGGGCAAATAGATTATTATTGACTGCCCATATTTGAGTTTTATTTCAGCACTTTTGGAGAAAACATGGCAGGAATGCTAATGCGGGTTCTCACGTCGATGCTCATTTTGGCTGCGACCTTATCGCTTACAGGTTGTGGCGATGACAGGCCAGAGAAAATTGAGAAGTATCAACAACTCACTGAGCAGCGCCTCTCGACACTCAATACTATGCTTGAGGACGGTCAGGTGCGTAACGCCAATCTGCTCAAGCAATATAGCAGTTTGCTAAAACAGCAAAAGCCTGATTTAGCACCATTAGTGGATGAATTAGCCAAGGATGCAACCGCCGAAGGGCCTATGTACACCTCGCTGAAGCGTCGTTTAGCTGATGCCAAAAATTCGGCCAACTTTACCGATCTCGACCAGCAACTCAACGAGATTGAGAATCTCTACCAAGCGGCCGATCCTAGTCTATATAACGACATGCTTTCCGATCCTGTTAACGTGATCGCGGATATGTCTGAGGGCAAGCTTGCCCGCGTCAATGCCATCAGCCGTGAGGCGGCGGCCCTTGCCAATAATGCCGAAGATTTTGGCCCTGGTAGCCAATTGGTGGGTAACCCGGCCTACGGCAGCTGGCAGACAGACTCGAGCGGCATGTCCTTCTGGGCTTGGTACGGCATGTATTCGATGTTTTCGAATATCTTCCACCGCCCCATTTATTACGACCGTTGGTCGGGTAACCGTGGCTACAGCTATTACAACGACGTAGGTCGCTATCGCTATACTTCGCCAAAACAAGCACAGGCGCAGGAAAAAACCTTCGAGCAGACCAAAAAACGTTTCGATTCCCAAGGGAAACGCTTCGATAGCCCCTATGCTAAATCGCGTACAGGTGCCACGGCGCTCTCCCGTGAGAGCAGCAGCGCGCCTAAAACCAATACCGCAAGTACCGCGAATAAGTCGGGTGCGCAGTCAGGCAGCAAATTCCGTTCTAATTATTCTAAAGACAGCAGTTTCCGTAATTCCAGCAACCGCACGACCCGCAGTGTGCGCCGAGGCAAGTAACCTAAAGGATCTCTTATGACATTATTTCAGGATTTCGGTATCACACCAGAGCTAGTCACCATACTGGCAATTGACCTCACTATTGCAGTTATCTTATTGACATTAATGCGTTATTTGCAGGGCTGGAGTGTGAGAGTCAACAGCAGTAAAGAGCTGGCTGAACGCGATAACTTTGCCTTTGGGATCAGTACCGCCGGCGCCGTTGCCGCCCTCGGCATAGTGTTGACTGGCGCAATTACTGGCGCTGCTGCGCCCTCCTATTTAACCGAAGCTATTGGCATGAGCGCCTACGGATTATTTGGCTTAGTGCTGATTAAATTCGGACGCTTTTTACACGATAAAATCGCACTAAACGAGTTAGATAAGAATCAGCAAATCCTTAAAGGTAACGTATCTGTCGCCATTGTAGATGCCAGCGCCGCCATCGCAACCGCGATCATTATTCGCGCCGTACTGCTATGGGCCGAGGATTTAACACTCGATACCTTTATCGCCATCTTCAGCGCCTTTGCAATTTCGCAGTTGATGCTAGTTCTACTCACCCGCCTACGCGAAAAACGCTTCGCGAGTCGTAATCAAGACTCCTCCATGCAACAGGCACTCGCCCAAGGCCACACGGCATTAGCCATCCGCCACGCAGGCTTTATGATCGCCATGGCGCTAAGCTTTAATGCCGCGAGTCATTTTATCCTGTTCAACCCAACCGCCTATGTGACTAACATCATCGGCTGGTTAGTGTTCTCCATCATCATGTTGGTCGTACTGACACTGCTGCTATTCGTGATCAAAAAGCTGGTGCTGGCACGAATCGATTTAGCGGATGAAGTCGAAAGACAGCACAACATTGGTCTCGCTGCCGTAGAAATGGCCATCAGTATTGCTATCGCACTTATTCTCACGGCCCTAATGGCGTAATCCAATGCACGAATCCCAAACAACCTGCTCGGCGACTCAAGCGGTAAAAACGAGTCGCCTAAGCTGGTTCGATGATGTCCTACTATTGGGCATTATGGCCGTACTCGCTGGGTGCGGCCTGATCTACGAATACCTGTTGTCCCACTACGCAGGCCGGATCTTAGGCGCGTTAGAAGCCGCCATTTACACTATGATCGGCCTGATGATCGTCTCCATGGGTCTTGGCGCCTTTGCCGCACGTAAAATTAAAGATGCCTTTACCGGCTTTGTGGTGCTGGAACTCACGGTCGCGCTCTGTGGCTCGCTGGCGATTTTAATTACCGCAGCCGTGATAGGTTTTGGTCAGCAACTGCCGATGCTTATCGCCTCCACCCTAGGTTTACCACCGGATCAACTGCCTGAGGGTGGCATGATTGGCTCGCTGCAAAAGTTGAGCGAACATCTGCCCTATGTCTGGGGCGTTTTACTCGGCTTGATGATCGGGATGGAAATCCCGCTGATCGCGAGGGTGAGACAATCCCTGTCGGATGAACACTTACTGCATAATGCCGGTACCATTTATGGCGCCGACTATATTGGCGCAGGGATTGGCGCGGCCATTTGGGTCGGCTTTATGCTGGCCATCGATATTCAACTCGCCGCCGCGCTGACCGCCAGCTTTAACTTGCTCGCGGGCTTTGTGTTTATCTGGCGTTTTTGGCCCAAGATCCAAAGGGCGAAATTATTGCTCGCGGGGCATTTTGTGGTCACGGGCGTATTATTGCTGCTCGCCATTCAAGGGCCGAGTTGGGAGCAACAGTTCAACAATCTGCTCTATAAAGACAAAGTGGTTTACGCTAAGGCCACGCGTTTTCAACAACTCACCTTTACCGAGCGCTTACGTGGCAATGGCCTCTCCCCCATATACTCTTTGTATATCAATGGCCGATTACAGTTTTCGAGTATCGATGAACATATCTACCATGCATTTTTAGTTCACCCAACACTTGCGGCCAGCGCTCGCCACAACAAGGTATTAATCATTGGTGGTGGTGATGGACTGGGCCTAAAGCAAGTGCTGCGTTGGGAACCTGAGCAAGTGACCTTGCTCGATCTTGATGCCGCATTGGTGCAACTCTTTAAAACGCCCGATACGGATATGCCTAAGCGTCTAAGCCAAGCCCTGTTAGCCCTCAATGGCAATGCCTTTAACGATCCTCGCGTTAAGGTGATCCACGACGATGCCTTTAACGGAGTCGATAAATTGATTGCCGCAGGAGATAAATACGATGCCATTATTGTGGACTTGCCCGATCCTAGCCATCCCGATTTAAATAAGCTCTATTCGGATTATTTCTATCGCAAGCTCAAGGAACTAATGAGCAGTGATGGCGCTCTGACTGTACAGTCAACCTCGCCCTATCACGCGCAAAAGGCCTTTATCTCGGTCGCGAAAACCTTGGCTTTAGCAGGGTTTGACGTAAAACAGTATCACCATAACGTCCCAAGCTTTGGAGAATGGGGCTGGAGCATTGCCACTGTATCGGGAAAAGATG
Organism: Shewanella sp. BC20; assembly: GCF_003129585.1. Taxonomy (NCBI): domain Bacteria; kingdom Pseudomonadati; phylum Pseudomonadota; class Gammaproteobacteria; order Alteromonadales; family Shewanellaceae; genus Shewanella; species Shewanella sp. BC20. The sequence continues at coordinate 112,457 of NZ_NHRI01000011.1, forward strand.
CTCAGCATCGCCTTGGCGAGCTGACAACACTGCCGATAGCGGATGACTGGTTAACCTTAGGTTTAGTCAAAGGCGCCTTTGAATTTCCTGCCAATTTTTATCAGGACGCCGCCAATATTAAGCCTAACGAACTCGGTTCGTTGCAGTTGTACCATTACCATCAACAGGCATGGTCCGAAACCCAAGGACTGGATCTTTTTTAACGGATAAAGATAGTGCTTGACATATTATGTCTCGGTGCTATCTTTGAACACAGACATAATATGTCAATAAGGACAAATATGAATATCCATACTCTTGCTAATCACCTCAACAGCCTTGGCAATAATAGCCAGACCGGCTTCCAATTCGATTGCTATCCAATTGATGGTGAAGTCGAAGTGTTGCAAGTGAATGTGGTCGGCCGTGAAGAAATCCCGGTATTCGTATCGGTTACGGACAACCAAATTCTCTGCATCAGCTACCTGTGGGGCGAGAACGAAGTAAACCAAGAGCGTCGCAGCGAAATGTTTGAGACCATGCTCGAATTAAACATTCCAATGCCATTGTCAGCCTTTGCCAAAATTGATGACAAATACGTAGTTTACGGCGCGCTGTCTCTGCAATCTAGCATGCTCGAAATCGAGCAAGAGTTAGCAGTCTTATCCGATAACTGCTTAGAAGTTATCGATGAAATGGTCGACTATCTGAAATAAGGAGCCACAATTATGGGCATTCTGAACAAAATTTTAACAGCGTTTCGCGGTGGTGCCACCGAAGTAGGCCAAAGCATCGTAGACGCAAACTCGACTCGAATTTTCGAACAGGAAATCCGTGATGCCGAGAAACATTTAACCAACGCCAAGCGCGAACTGACCGATGTGATGGCGAAAGAAATGCAAGCCAGCCGCGAAGTTGACCGCTTAAAGCGCTCAATTGCCGAACACGAAGGCTATGCAACACAAGCTTTAGATAAAGGCAACGAAGCCTTAGCCATTGAAGTGGCTGAAAAAATTGCTCAATTAGAGCAAGAGCTGGCCGAGCAGCAAACTGCCAATGATAGCTTCAGCGCCCATGCAGTACGTCTGAAAGATTTAGTGAAGAAAACCGAGCGTCAACTGTCTGATTATCAACGTCAGTTAAGCATGGTCAAAACCACCGAAAGCGTGCAAAAGGCGACAGCGACCATTACCGACTCTTTTGCCTCAAGCAACTCTAAGCTGCTGAATGCCAAAGATTCATTAGAGCGTATCAAAGCGCGTCAACAACAGTTTGACGACAGATTGAAAGCCGCTGAAACCTTAGCCGAAGAAGGCAGCGATAAATCATTGCAAGCCAAATTAGCCGAAGCTGGCATTGGTGAGCAAAAATCGAATGCCAACGCCGTGCTCGAACGTATCAAGGCACGTAAAAGCTAATTCATGATTGACCAAACGCCGAGCACCGATGGGACCATCACCCCCTATTGTGCTCGGCTTTTTTGTTTTTGTTTTAGACACGCGGATATGTCCAATCAGCCACTCACGGTGTGAGCTTTGGCATGGTGCGCACTGTTTAGGAGCGAATATGGGATTTTTTAACAGTATTTTTGGTAAAAAGGCGCCGCCAGCGCGTGAACTCAATCATCCCTCTGCGCTCAAGATCGGCGATATGATCTCCATCGACAATAGTTTTGCTCTGCCGCCACAATTGCGCGGTCAACAACTGAAAGTCGAAGCGGTGAATACCTATGAGTTTGAACGCAATCAGCAAAGCGAGTGGGTGCTAAAAGGTCATGGTAGCGAGACGCTATTTTTGAGTCTTGAAGAAGACGATGAAACTTACCTCGCCTTCTCTATGAAAATTACCCGCGCACAGGTGGAACAGTTATTCGATTTAGAGCAATTCAGTACCCTGTTCGATGAACCAGGTCATGCCGAACTTACCACCCAAGAGTTATCGCCACAGCTAGCCGAGCAGCTCGAACAATGGCTGGGTAAGCAATACCATCAAGTGACCTTTGCGCTGTTTGGCTATTTTCACCGTGAAGACTACCGCGGCCTAAAACCGCCGCAGGATGCCAATGGTGCAACCGGCGAGCCCTTCGAATATTATTTACTGCTCGATGATGACGAAAGCCGCGCGGTAGAAGTCGAAGTGTACGAAGGTGGCGATACCGATGTGGTACTGACCTTATACCGCCCCCTGTCGGACATTCGCGACTACTGGCCCGGTCAATAAAGTTTGGCATACGATAAAGTGCGCGACTCGCACTTTATCGCTTAAGCCATTACAATCCCAATTGAATTCGCTCGAAATGTACGGTTGATAGCAACAGGTAACGCCTAATGAGTAAAACGAAACACCCTCTCCCAGAGCAATGGCAAAAGAACCAGCAAGCCGCAAAAGCGACGCAAGTGGCCTTCGATCTCGATGAAAAGTTTCAATATTCTATTCGTAAAGCCGCGCTCGATGCGGGTGTCAGCCCTTCCGATCAAATCCGTACCATTTTAGGCTTAAGTGTTTCAAAACGTCCGACTCGCCCCCGCTTAACCGTCTCACTAAATGCCGAAGATTATGTACAACTCGCTGAAAAATATGGTCTTAGCGCCGATTCTCAGCTTGAGATTAAACGCCGCGTACTCGAAGACTTAGTACGCTTTGTCGCCGAAGATTAATCGCAGTTACGCCTCTAAGCATTTAAGCGCCCGACAAACCTAAGTCGGGCGATTTATCACAAAGTTAATTTACTCATAGCGTAAACTCTTTTACCTTAGACATTCGCCTTAAAACACAGGGATCATGTTAGGCATGACAGATAAAACCCCTTGGTCGCTCCGCTCTTTGGGTAATCCATCTCCCTTCGAATTCGCCATGATGCTGCTGTCGCTGCTCTCGGTCATCATAGTGTTAGTGATGACCTTTGGCCGACTCGACAAAGAAACCTACCGGTTACTGTTTTTTATCGATACCACGATTTGCATGATTTTTATGGTTAACTTTTTCGTTGGCCTGTTTCGCGCACGCGATAAAGTTTTTTATCTGCGCCATCATTGGATTGATTTTATCGCCAGTATTCCCGCCATCGAGGCACTGCGTATCGCGAGGGTGTTCCAAATTCTGCGGGTGATACGCCTAATCCGCATGAGCCGTTCTTTCCTTATTCCATTGATAAAGCAGCGCAAACAAGCCACTCTCGCCAGCTTATTGGTCGCTATGGTAACCATTTTAACCTTCGCTTCTATCATCATTCTGATTGTCGAAAGTGGCACCGAGGGCGCCAATATCCAAACCGCCGAGCAAGCCATTTGGTGGGCTTTAGTGACGATTTCGACCGTGGGTTATGGCGATTTTTATCCCGTCAGCACCGCAGGACATATTGTGGGCGGCATAGTGATTGTCAGCGGTGTAAGCTTTTTCGGGGTGATTTCGGGTTATATGGCCTCGGTATTTGTCGCCCCCGATGAAAGTGAGCGCCAAGAACGTCAAGACGCCCATAAGGCGGAGATTAAAAGCGAACTCGAAATGGCTCTTGCCAGAATGGAAGAAAACCAGCGGCAGATGGAGCAAAATCAAGCGCAGATGTTGGCCAAAATTGCCGAGTTAAAACAGGCATTGGAAGCCCAAAAAAATTAGGAAGGCATGGCCTTCCTAAGCTTGATTCTATGGGGTGATGACCAATCGGCCATTTACCAATAGGTCGTTTGCGTCATCGCGTTTTGTCTCGATGCCTCCATCGCAAAGAGTAAGCTTTGCTGCTTAGCCTCAAGCCAGTCGCTTAAGTCGATGCCAAGGGTTTGCGCCGCCAGCGTCAATTGCTGATAACAGGCTAAGGTTCTAATCCCTAACACTAAATCCTGCCAAGGTGCCCTAAAGGCATCGCGGGATTTTGCCTCATACAAAAGCCCATACGCTTGCCCTACTTGAATACTCTCATCCAGTAACGCCGCGCACTGCAAATAATCCTCGGCTGTCATGGTCTTATCGCTTGGCATGGCCGAGTGAACTGCCTGCCATGAGGCTTCCTGCGCATGATCAGCATGCTGGGATAACCCAAGCTCTGCGGGCAATTCGATATTCCCCGCGCTGAGCGCCAATAGGATCTCGACAATCGCTAACTGCAATTGACCGTATTCAACACTTTGCCAGAGTGAGTTTAATCGCCCAGAGATATCCATGGCCTCAAATTGCCGCTGTAGTTGTTGCATCAAAGCTTGACGGGCGTCGTGCCGAGCCAATAAGCCTTTTTGACTGCCGAGCAAGGCTGCTAAGGCCTGTGCCTCTTCAATAAAAGTAAGTTGCGATTCAATCAAATTAAAGTGCTGTATCAAAGTAGTGTTAGCGAGGCCAAACTGGCTCAGCGTCATCCGTAATAAACGGATACAGGCGCGCATCCGCCACCACAGGGCTATTACGGCTTCGTTGTCTTGTTCTTCGGCAATCATAGCTTCGAGCAACTGCCAACGTTCGAGCGCAGTTTCCAGTAGCACTTGGCAGGTAGCCGTTAAATCCTGTTGATGGGGCTGATGCAGGTTGAGATCCTCTGGCACTGGCAGCGGTAAAAACTCCAGTGCATTCAAGGTTAACGGCTTAGATTGCCCAGCGAGTCGATGGCCGCGCTGCGCCTTACTGGCTTTACCTAAACGCACGGGAACGCTATCGGCGACTTGCATCGCCAAGGTTAATAAGGCACTGGCATCCCCCGACAATAGCTCAAATTCGAGTTCGCAGAGGGCTTCATGCTGACCATTAGCGGTAATATCCCCCGTGTCCAAGGCAACCTCAATAAGGCTCTCTTCGAGAGTCACATGCCAGGCACGGCGATAAAAATCGGTGTGAAATACACAGCCAAGCGCCGCTTGCACTGAGGGTAAATCGGCATTCGCGGGCCAGATATTGGCCGGAAAGAGGCTTAAATTTGGGCTGTCGGCTTCAATGGTGACGTTATATTCGGGACGCGAATGGATCCCGCCCACAACTTGCCCCGCCGTCTTAATGGTTTGCTCTTTGTGACCATCAAACCCGCGTACCCTTAACCCCATGTCCCATTGGCGTAATTGTAATCCGGGGGTATCAAAGTAACCGTTGCTTAAGCGACGCTTTCCCTGCGGAGTGGCGTTTGGCAGGCTATCTAACTTATTTATCAAGGATTCTTGAAACTTAGGGAGGAAAAACAGTTTTAATTCTATCTCTGCATTCATTGCGGCACCGCTCATTTTGTCATCAAAGATTCATTGATGCGTCACTTTTAGTTCATAATGTCACAAATGTGTCATAAAAATCCCGTAGGATTTGGTTTTGAAGTTGGTATATAACCCGTTAGAATAAAGCTGTGATTTTTTCTCAAAAAACACAGTTTCAATACGCGGACGCATAGGGTAACATGCGCCCGCTTTTTCCAATCATGGAACAATCTAAATAGGTAAACGGCAATGCCAGTAAACTCTATTTTGGGCGTGTTTGCAAAATCGCCAATCAAGCCTCTTCAAGAGCACATGGACAAAGTCTACGATTGCGCATCGTTACTGGTCCCCTTTTTCGAAGCCACCATCACAGGTAACTGGGATGGCGCAGTTCAACTTCGTAAGCAAATCAGTTTAGCGGAAAAGCAAGGTGACTCACTCAAGCGTGAAATTCGCCTCACTCTGCCAAGCGGCTTGTTTATGCCAGTTGAGCGTACAGATCTATTGGAACTACTGACTCAACAAGACAAAATCGCTAACAAAGCAAAAGATATCTCTGGTCGTGTTATCGGCCGTCAATTATTAATCCCTCAGGTCATGCAAGTGCCATTTATTGCGTATCTACAACGTTGTATCGACGCAGTAGGTCTTGCAAAACAAGTCATTAACGAACTCGAAGATTTGCTTGAAGCAGGTTTCCGCGGTCGTGAAGTCGACTTAGTGGCTAAAATGATCAACGAACTCGATATCATCGAAGAAGATACTGACGATCTGCAAATTCAATTACGTCGTCAACTATTTGCATTGGAATCAGAATTGAATCCTGTCGATGTGATGTTCCTCTATAAAACGATTGAATGGGTCGGCGGTCTTGCAGATCTTGCCGAACGAGTCGGTTCGCGTCTTGAGCTTATGCTGGCTCGCGTTTAATAAATAAGGTTATCAAGGTATCAATATGGTTGATGCAGGTATGGAGGTGGCTAACGTCTTAGCCACTAATGGGCCGTGGCTTATTGCCATTGCGGCCGCGTTTGGTTTTCTAATGGCGTGGGGTATTGGTGCGAACGACGTGGCCAATGCTATGGGAACCTCTGTGGGTTCCAACGCGATTACTATTAAACAAGCGATTATTATCGCAATGATCTTCGAATTTGCTGGTGCTTACTTAGCCGGCGGCGAAGTAACCAGTACGATCCGTAACGGTATTATTGATTCAAGCTACTTTACCCAAACCCCTGAATTGCTGGTATACGGCATGATTGGCTCGCTGTTAGCCGCAGGGATTTGGTTAGTTGTCGCATCAGCCTTAGGCTGGCCAGTATCGACCACTCACTCAATCGTGGGTGCGATCATCGGCTTCGCGGCTGTGGGTGTTGGCACTGATTCAGTCGCTTGGGAAAAAGTAGGTGGTATCGTTGGCTCTTGGGTCATCACCCCTGCAATCTCTGGCTTTATGGCTTTCATTCTGTTCCAAAGCACGCAAAAACTGATTTTCAACACTGATAACCCACTCGCTAACGCGAAACGCTATGTGCCTTTCTACATGGCATTTGCGGGCTTTATCATGTCGTTAGTCACTATCCTTAAGGGTTTATCACACGTTGGTATTCACTTAAAAGGTGCCGAAGCGTACATGCTAGCTGGTGTAATTGCGCTGATCGTGGGTATCGTGGGTAAAGTGGTGATTTCTCGTTTAAAAATGGATGAGAAGGCCACCCACAAAACCATGTACGCTAACGTTGAAAAAGTGTTTGCTATCCTGATGGTGCTCACCGCCTGTTGTATGGCGTTCGCCCACGGTTCAAACGACGTAGCTAACGCGATTGGTCCATTAGCGGCGGTTGTCTCTGTGGTAAACAGTGGCGGTCAAATTGCGTCTAAGTCTCCGTTAGTTTGGTGGATCCTGCCTTTAGGTGCCGTTGGTATCGTGATGGGTCTGGCAATCTTCGGTAAGCGAGTGATGCAAACCATTGGTAAAAACATCACTCACTTAACGCCAAGCCGTGGTTTTGCTGCCGAATTAGCCGCTGCCTCGACTGTCGTTATTGCTTCTGGTACTGGTTTACCTATCTCTACCACACAAACCTTAGTGGGTGCGGTATTAGGTGTGGGTATGGCCCGTGGTATTGCTGCTATCAATATCGGCGTAGTGCGTAATATCGTTGTGTCTTGGGTAGTCACCTTACCTGCGGGTGCGGGTCTGTCGATCATCTTCTTCTTTATGATTAAAGGTATCTTTAACTAAGAAGCCCAAGGTGACTATGGCAAGCTTGCCTTAGAAACGCACAAACACACAGGAATCGCTAGCATGGATGCGGCAAAGTTGAGGGAAGTCTATGACTTCCCTCTTGCATTGCAGGCCTCAAATCCCTAGCATGTGGTCACTATTTCGTTGATGAGAATACAAAAGTGTTAAGAATGCTGACTCTGGTGGGAATGATGTTACTCTCCCCCAACCTGCTGGCCGAAGGCCAACCCCGCTATATCTCGGACAACGTGTTTCTTTATATTCTCAATGGTCCGAGTACAGACTACCGTATCTTAGGCTCAATTGAAGCGGGTCAACCAATTACCTTATTAGGCGAAACCCAAGGCGATTACTCCAAAATTGTCGACCACAAGGGCCGTGAAGGTTGGATACCGACTAACATGATTAGCTCGGCACCCAGTTTTCGCGAGCAAGTATCGTCACTCACCAGTGAACTGGCTGAAGCCAAAGCTAAACTGGACGAAGTGATGAGCTCAACCGATAACCATGCCGATGAAGTGGCCGAGCTTAAAGCCAAGCTGACCGAAGCCGAAACTATGCTCAGCAAAACCACCCAAGAGCGTGATAGTTTGAAAGTGGCCGTGGATCGCAGCGCTCAGGAAGCACAATTTGCCCTATGGCGTGAAGGTGGACTGATCGCCGCCGCCGGTTTAGTGGTCGGGGTGATTTTGGTTTATCTGCCAAGACCGCAACGCCGTAATAAAAAGCGTTGGATGTAAATTTTTACGCGAATCCGATGAAATTAGAATCAAAAGCCAGTGTTTTCAAACACTGGCTTTTTTGTCAATTGAGCGTTACATCTGGCGCGTAACAAGCTAATCAAACAATCTTCACATTCTTTCACGCTATAGTGTTGTCCGTCACATTTTGGTTGTATAATCTGCGCGCGCAAAGCTTCATATTGTATACAAAATATCAAATGCGTTTCGCGCCCCCCATTTTTGTTTCAACAATAGAGCCCAAAACAACTGGCCAAGATGGAAGCGATTACTATGTTCAAAGCGAGTGAAGTGCTGGCAGGCCGCTACGATTCTGCCAATCTCGACGAACTGTTCAAAGCCGTCACCGACAACTACATTGTCGATGAAGAACAATACTTGTCAGAGCTAATCAAACTAGTGCCCTCCAGTGATGAAGCCATCGAGCGCGTCACTCGTCGTGCCCACGAACTGGTCAACAAAGTTCGTCAATTCGATAAGAAAGGTTTAATGGTTGGCATCGATGCCTTCCTGCAGCAATACAGCCTAGAAACACAGGAAGGGATTATCCTGATGTGTTTAGCCGAAGCCCTGCTGCGTATTCCCGATGCGGCCACCGCCGACGCCTTGATTGAAGATAAACTCTCAGGCGCAAAATGGGATGAACACTTAAGCAAGAGCGATTCGGTACTGGTTAACGCCTCCACTTGGGGCCTGATGCTCACTGGCAAAATCGTCAAACTCGATAAAAAAATCGATGGTACGCCAAGCAACCTGTTAAGCCGTTTAGTGAATCGTCTAGGTGAGCCTGTGATCCGCCAAGCCATGATGGCGGCGATGAAGATCATGGGTAAGCAGTTCGTTCTCGGCCGCACCATGAAAGAAGCGCTCAAGAACAGCGAAGACAAGCGTAAATTAGGTTACACCCACTCCTACGATATGCTGGGTGAAGCCGCGCTGACGCGTAAAGATGCCGAAAAATACTTTAACGATTATGCCAATGCGATTACCGAGTTAGGCGCGCAAAGCTATAACGAAAACGAATCACCACGCCCAACCATTTCTATCAAGCTGTCGGCACTGCACCCACGTTACGAAGTCGCTAACGAAGACCGTGTACTGACCGAACTGTATGACACCGTTATTCGCTTAATTAAGTTAGCTCGTGGTTTAAATATCGGTATTTCTATCGACGCCGAAGAAGTTGACCGCCTCGAACTGTCATTAAAACTGTTCCAAAAACTGTTTAATTCTGACGCGACCAAAGGTTGGGGCTTACTCGGTATTGTGGTGCAAGCTTACTCTAAGCGCGCCCTGCCGGTGCTGGTATGGTTAACCCGCCTAGCGAAAGAACAAGGTGACGAAATCCCCGTTCGCTTAGTGAAAGGCGCTTACTGGGATAGCGAGCTGAAATGGGCACAACAAGCAGGCGAAGCCGCATACCCACTCTACACCCGCAAAGCTGGTACCGACGTATCATACTTAGCCTGTGCGCGTTACCTGTTATCTGACGCCACCCGCGGCGCGATTTACCCACAATTTGCCAGCCACAACGCGCAAACCGTTGCCGCGATTTCAGATATGGCGGGCGATCGTAACCACGAGTTCCAACGTCTACACGGCATGGGACAAGAGCTGTACGACACTATTCTGTCGGAAGCTGGCGCGAAAGCGGTACGTATCTACGCTCCAATCGGTGCCCATAAGGATCTGCTGCCCTACTTAGTGCGTCGCCTGCTGGAAAACGGTGCAAACACCTCGTTCGTACACAAGCTGGTCGACCCGAAAACCCCTATCGAGTCTTTAGTGGTTCACCCACTGAAAACCCTGACAGGCTACAAAACCCTGGCTAACAACAAAATCGTTTTACCTACCGACATCTTCGGTAGCGATCGCAAAAATTCCAAGGGACTCAATATGAACATCATTTCAGAAGCAGAGCCATTCTTCGCGGCCTTAGACAAATTCAAATCGACGCAGTGGCAAGCGGGCCCTCTGGTTAATGGTCAAACCTTAACTGGCGAGCACAAAACCGTGGTGAGCCCATTCGATACCACCCAAACCGTGGGTCAAGTGGCCTTTGCCGACAAAGCGGCTATCGAACAAGCTGTCGCCTCTGCCGATGCGGCGTTTGCAACTTGGACTCGTACTCCTGTTGAAGTGCGCGCCTCTGCCCTGCAAAAGCTTGCGGATCTGTTAGAAGAAAACCGCGAAGAACTGATTGCTCTGTGTACCCGTGAGGCCGGCAAGAGCATTCAAGACGGTATCGACGAAGTACGTGAAGCCGTTGACTTCTGCCGCTACTACGCGGTGCAAGCTAAGAAGCTGATGTCAAAACCTGAACTGCTCCCAGGCCCAACGGGTGAGTTAAACGAACTCTTCCTCCAAGGTCGCGGTGTGTTCGTCTGTATCAGCCCATGGAACTTCCCATTAGCTATCTTCTTAGGCCAAGTTTCGGCAGCCCTCGCTGCGGGTAATACTGTCGTTGCTAAACCTGCTGAACAGACTTCAATCATTGGTTACCGCGCAGTGCAGCTTGCACACCAAGCGGGTATTCCAACAGACGTGCTGCAATATCTACCAGGCACTGGCGCTACCGTAGGTAACGCACTGACGGCTGATGAGCGCATCGGCGGCGTATGTTTTACCGGTTCAACTGGCACAGCCAAACTCATCAACCGCACACTGGCAAACCGTGAAGGCGCAATTATTCCGTTAATCGCCGAAACCGGTGGTCAAAACGCTATGGTGGTTGACTCTACTTCTCAGCCAGAACAAGTGGTTAACGATGTAGTGTCTTCATCCTTTACCAGTGCGGGTCAACGCTGCTCGGCGCTGCGTGTACTTTTCCTACAGGAAGATATTGCCGACCGCGTTATCGATGTACTCCAAGGTGCAATGGATGAGTTAGTGATTGGCAACCCAAGTTCAGTGAAAACCGACGTAGGCCCAGTTATCGATGCGACCGCGAAGGCTAATCTTGACGCCCATATCGACCATATCAAGCAAGTCGGTAAGCTTATCAAGCAAATGTCTCTGCCAGCGGGTACCGAGAATGGCCACTTTGTGTCGCCAACGGCCGTTGAAATCGACTCAATCAAAGTGCTTGAAAAAGAACACTTTGGTCCAATCCTGCACGTGATCCGTTACAAGGCATCTGAACTTGCCCATGTGATCGATGAAATCAACAGCACAGGCTTTGGCTTAACCTTAGGTATCCACAGCCGTAACGAAGGCCATGCCCTCGAAGTCGCTGACAAGGTTAACGTAGGTAACGTGTACATCAACCGTAACCAAATCGGCGCAGTCGTTGGCGTACAGCCTTTCGGCGGCCAAGGTCTGTCTGGCACTGGTCCAAAAGCCGGTGGTCCACACTACTTAACTCGCTTCGTGACTGAAAAGACTCGCACTAATAACATCACCGCTATCGGTGGTAATGCGACCCTGTTGTCACTGGGTGATAGCGACGCCTAAGTCCTAACGACTTATTGATAAACGAAAGCCAGACTCAGTCTGGCTTTTTTATTGGCGAATAAATACTTACAGCTAAATGCAATTCCATAAATAATTATATCAATCAATTACTTTGGCATCATTTTGGGGATGATTTTTTGATATCTGAGTATTATGGGAGTCTTCGCATTTTTCATTTGAGTTTATCAATTAAAAGCAAAGTCGTGGGGCTTCACCCCACACCCGACCAAGGAGGACTGCTCGTCCTATCCTCCTTGGATGCTCCAAGACGCCCCAACGGAGTTGAAAGCCCCTTGTGCTCATTGCCAAATTTGCTATCGCTTCCGAAGGATGCGTCCCTGCACCTGCGAAAGCTAGTCGGTCATCCATAACCGAACTCACGCAATTTGTCTATTCGCCCTGCGGCAACTCCGAGGGGAGGCGTATTCTGTTGCTTCGGTGTTAGCAGCTAATAACAAGAGAGTGGTGCCTTTCCCATCATTAAGACGTGAGCGTATAAGAATGAAAAAGCCAAAACGATATCAAGTAATTACCGACAAAACTGTATAAAAAACCGCTACCGCAAAAAAGCAAATTCCTATAGCATCATTTATATCAATTGACATGGATGTGGCAGTGGCCAAGTCCAAGAAACGATTAATGCCATGCAAGCAACGCATTGCATAAATACTAAGACGTTAGAATTACTCAGCTCAACATAAGGATTTAACCTTGAACGACATATGGAAATTATTAGTTGACCATTATCAATGGGTATTTAGTGGAGCTGGTATCGCTGTGTTAGGTGGAATGATTGCATTCTTTAAAAAGAAGAAATCCTCTGGAATAACCCAAACTCAAAAATCAGGTGCCAATTCTCTTAATATACAAGCAGGCAAAAATGTTGAATTTACTCAGAAAAATGATTAATAAATCAGATCAAAAACAAAATGCTGGAGATAATTCAACAAACCTTCAAGGTCAACAGGTCATTGTCAATCAGGGTATTTCATATTCAGATGCAAAAGAAATTGCAAACGACGTATTCAAAGCCAATTTCATTGAACTAAAGCAAGAAGCAGCAATCATCGCACAAGAGCGGGCAGAGGAAGTAACTGAAAAAGTAATTGCTCAACTAAGCAAACGCCACCCCGAATCACTTGAGCAGTTTGAAACACCTGCATTGCAAGATGCTTTGTTTACCGTTCAAAAACAGTATGCAATTAGTGGCGATAAAGAATTGGGCGATCTTTTGGTCGATATTCTTGTTGACAGAGCTGCAGCCCCAAAAAGAAATATGGTTCAAATCGTATTAGATGAATCCTTGGGTATCGCACCTAAATTAACTCTAGAGCAATTTGATACTTTAACACTCAACTTTCTATTGATCAGCACTCGAAGACTCGATGTACTGAACTATGAAGGGTTGCTGGCTCATTTTAGAAGAAGAATAGTCCCTTTTATTGAAAACCTATCCGATAAACATTCGGATTATACTCACGCTGAATACCTTGGTTGCGGTCATGTTCGAGCAGGTAATTATGGGCAGCTTGAAGGAAATTTAAGAACAACTTATAAAGCATTTTTCTCGAATGGATTTAGTGAAGAAGAACTAAAAGAGAAAGTTGGCGAAAGAATAAACCTGCAAGGCTTAATAATTCGGTGCTTTCATGATAATGAAAAACTGCAAATCGGTGTGCTGGATGACGAAACACTTGAGAATATTGCCAGCGAAAATGGTCTTGAGGATGAGACAAAGCAAAAACTAAAACAGCTTTTCGAATCTTCAACAAAACCTGCAAATGAAGTAAAGAAGATGCTGACAGATGCAATCCCGGAAATGGAAAGAATCTTCGAGACTTGGGGCAAGTCACCTTTCAATAAGTTTGAGTTAACTAGTGTTGGAATTGCTATAGCGCACGCAAATTACCGAAGGAAAATTGGCGATACAATGGATTTATCTATATGGATACAATAATTCTTAAAAGACAGGATAGGCACAGATCTTCGGGGATTAATAGCTCGCACAATTGCGTCAGGAGTTCACCTTCCCCTGCGAAGTTGCTGAAGGGCGTTGAAGAAAATCGCGTGACGCAGACAGGACGTCTGCGTAGCTTTCGGGGAAGGGGCGAATGAAAATCGGTGATTTTCGCGCTTATGAGCGAGAGGCAGGGATTGCCAAACTGGAGTGCTTTACATGGATGTAAAGCGGAACCATCGGAAGCGTTAGCGATTTTCGAATAAGCACGAAGCCACTCATCAATGCATGTAACTTCGCTAGGGACGCCGGGGGATTTCCAAAAGGGGAACAGGCGTTTTTCCCCTTTTGGTCGGGTGTGGGGTGAAGCCCCACGACTTTGATTCACCTCGGCCGAAAGGCCATGATTCGAGATTTGTGACACAACCCCTACACATTTTTCTCACTCACTTACCTGACAACAATTTCCTCAAAATTGAGCCTCACTGAGCAAGAGGTTTCAAAGCCAATGTGAGCGGCTTCAAATTGTGAATAGGCGAGATTTGAAAGCGATATGAGGGGATTGCGCCTAAGAGATAAAAACCTTCATAATCGCCATTCAATCAACCGATTTTTTACTTTCTCAAAGTCACTTTCTCAAGGCAACTATGACATTCTCGCTATTAGATATTTCTGCATTGACGTGGTTTATCGTTTCTTGGGCTGGCTATACCGCTTTTGCCCGACGTAAGGCGAAGGATACCGACTGTATTGCCCGTGGCCTGCATAAACATCGAATTTACTGGATGCTCGAGCTGATGACCCGAGGCGTGCGGGTTGGCGATGCAGCGTTATTAGCGAATCTTGAGCGTAATATTGCCTTTTTTGCCTCAACCACACTGTTCGTGCTCGCGGGGGTATTAACCTTATTTGCCCAAGTTGAACGCCTCGAAGCCGTGATCGCCACTATTCCCTATGCTACGCCGCCGAACCACTCCTTAGTCCAAGTGAAGTTGGCGCTATTAGTGGTGATCTTCGTGATGGCGTTTTTCCAATTTACCTGGTCGATGCGCCAATACGGCTTTGTGAACGTGATGATAGGCGCAGGCCCAATGGATAGCGAAGGCGCCAACGACAACCTCAAAGCCTACGCGCGGCAAATGGCAACGGTGCAAGACCAAGCCGCCCACTCCTATAACTATGGCCTGCGGGCTTACTACTTTTCGATGGCCGTGCTCTGCTGGTTTGTGCACCCGATACTGTTTATTTTGGCTAGCCTGTTTGTGGTGGTCACCCTGTATCGCCGCGAATTTAAATCCCGCGCCGTAATAGCCATTACCGCCGCCAAGGCACATTTAGGCAGCGAATATCAGGCGCGAGAAACCCAGCGTCAATCCAAATAGTCGCCAGCCAACCCAAGACTGCGCCAGCCAAAGCGCAGTCTGATTCTTGTTCTATACTCATTGGGTTAATCACCAATCAATAATGGGAGTGAGCCATGAGTGATAATCTGTTAACTGTGGATGAAGTGTGCAAGTTGCTGGATAAGAGTCCGGCAACGATCAAACGCTATGCGCGGGAAAACCTGCTTAGCAGCGTGAAAGACGGTGAAGAATTGCGATTCCCCGAAGAAGAGGTCAAACGTTACTTAGCCTTTTCGCAGCGCTTAGGAAGATAAGCCGCCGCGCCTTTTATCGATTCATCCCCAAATGGACTTGGGATGCCTCGCTTATCCTTGTATAGCCATCTGTAACTGTCTGTAAGATAAAAACTCCCGCTGTGATTCCTCTAGCCCAAGCTCTGCGGCTAAGGCGAGGAGCTGCGCCTCATAGATTGGCAGCTTAGCTTCATCATTAGTCATAATAGCAAGCTCGGCAAAGTCACCTAAGCCTTCGAGCCAATCAAGCGTTAAATGAAATTCCCCAAGAAAATACACGCTGCGACGTTTTTTAATCTCAAGCACACATTGATAGCCTAACGTCCGCAGCATACTTTTGGCCTTGTTGGCATTCGTGATATTAACCGCCTCACAGCGGTCTTTCTCGGGCCCTTTCACTATCCACAGCATGATGCCAGAGGGCTGCATCTCGCGAATACACAGGCTTTTATGCTCAGCAGCTAAGGATGCTGTTGGTGCATCAAAATAGCAGTCATGCTCAAGATTATCCTCGAGCATCACCTCGGGGGATTTGGCACTTAAACGCGCCCAAAAGGCCTCGCGGTCCGTGAGTCGATACTTAAGCTCTACCTCAAACTTACCGTTAAAATGGGCGTTAATTTGCGGAGCGAATTCTTTTGCTGCCAATTCTTTTGGCGCAAGGTCTGCTGGCATTGGGTTACTCATATAAAAGCTTCACTCCTGCTGCACGTATTTCTCACCCATTCGACATCCAGACTCAAGCTAAGCGACGATAGAGCGCATGATAGGCGGGGCAAGTTTGAAGTAACTGCTGATGATCGCCCGATGCCACTATTTTCCCCTCGGCGAGGAGGTGAATTTGGTCCATCTTGGCCATCGCCGTTAATCTGTGGCTGATCATTAGCAGGGTTTTATCCTTCGCAAATTCAAGCAGTAAACTTAGGATTTCCCGCTCGGTGCGTTTATCTAAGCCCTCGGTTGGCTCATCTAACAGTAACAAAGGCGCATCACGCAGTAATGCCCTTGCCACGCCAATACGGCGCTGCTCACCGCCCGATAACTGCCGTCCGCCCTCACCAATCCACATATCGAGAGGCTTGTCGCCTTTAAGTAATTCGCCTAAACCAACCTGCTGTAATACTTGGATAAAACGCTCGTCATTGGCGGTACGCTTTTGCCCTTCTGGCACAGGTAAGGCAATAGCAAGGTTCTCCCGCAGCGTGCCCGCGTACAGGTAAATTCGCTGGCTCACGACTGTCATCGCCGATCTTAAGGCGGCCTCGCTATAGTTCGTCAGCGGCTGACCATCTAGGCGAATTTCGCCACGCTGCGCCTGCCATTCACGGGTGATTAAGGACAATAAACTGGATTTACCGCAGCCCGTCGCGCCCAATAACGCCACCTTTTGCCCGGGCTGTACCGTTAAGGATAAGCCCTGCAGTACGCTTTGGTTATCGTGGTAACCAAAATGGATATCCGTCATCTGCAGTCCGCCCGATGTCGCCTTGAGCGTTGAATCTTCGCTAAAACGAATATCGCTTTCTTGCTCGGTGATTTCGTGAATTCGTGTCGCCGCCAGCACGCAGCCCGACAAATGTTGGAAAGCGCCCGCGATTGGCATCATCATTTCGACGCAGGCCATAGTGGCAAACACCATCAAGGCGAACATAGGGCCGGGAGGCACCGCATCGCCCACGCCATTGGCGGCTAAAAATAGCATCATGATGAGTGCCGAGCCTGTCGCGAGGATCAGCATGGCTTGGCTCAAGGCGGTGATATTCGCCATCGCCCCTTGGCTGGCAAATAACGCCTGTTCTGCCTCATCGAGCTTGTGTCTGTATCTGGCGTTCGCACCAAATAAACTCAGCTCAGCTTGGCCCTGCAGCATCTCAAGCAACTGCACCCGATATTGGCGTTTGGTCTCCAGCATATTGCGACTTGGCTCGTGCCCAAGCCGATAAAACAGCAGTGGTAGCAGCAGCCAAACCACCACTAAAAACAGGCATAAACTTAGGGCCAGCTTGGCATCAAACCATGCGAGGAACAGATATAACAACGCCGTCATAAGCAAGGAAGCCGCCATCGGCGTCAACAATCGTAAATACAGATGGTCGAGTGTATCTATATCCGCCACGAGGCGATTGAGCATATCCGCGCGGCGCAGCCCCTGCAGATTTTTAGCGCTAAGTGGGAAGAGTTTTCGCCACGCCCAAACTCTGAGTTCAGTCAGTAATTTAAAGGTCGCCTCATGGGTTGCGAGACGTTCACCGTAACGACTGGCCGTTCGCGCGATAGAAAGGAAACGCACGCCACCCGCAGGAGTAAAAAAGTTAAAGGATTGGGAGCCAATAACCGTTAATCCCGCCACCGCCGTCGCCGATAAAAACCAACCCGACAGCGACAATAAACCAATCCCCGCCATGAGTGTGGTTAGGGTGAGTACAAGCCCAACGGCCATCATTAACCATTGGTGGGAGAACAACCGAATAAAGGGAAGGAGTATTTTCATTGTGCGGCTCCCTTTGTTGTCCCTAACGCGATATCGCTGTGAGTATCGGGCATGGGTGATTCCAGCCCAATATCGGCCAGCGACTCGGTATTTTCATGCAACATGGTTTGGAATAACCCCGCCTCAGTTGACAGTGTCGCGAAATCCCCCCGCTGGACTATCTCGCCTTTATCGAGCACTAGGATGGACGACATATGGTCCAGCTGATCGACCCTGTGGGTCACCATAATGGCCATCTTGCCCGCCATCGCCGCTTGTAACGTGCGGCTAACGAGTTGTTCGCTGACACTGTCTAAACTCGCCGTCGGTTCATCGAGAATAAAGACCTGCGCCGCCTGTCCCAATGCCCGCGCAAGCGCAATACGTTGCGCCTGTCCGACCGATAAGGTTGATGACTGCTCGCCTATCGGCGTGGCTAAACCAAGGGGTTGGCTGCGGACAAACTCATGGATATTGGCCTGCTCCAGCAATTGCCAAACCTGCTCATCCGTCATTTCGGGATTGGCTAAGGCGACGTTTTCTCGCACTGTGCCATGGAATAACTGCGGCTCCTGCCCAAGCCATGCTAACTGCTGTCGCCAATGGGCAAGATCTAGGCTTGCAAGCTCAACCCCATCGATTAGCAGCTTGCCTTTATAGGGCAAAAATCCTAATAAGGCATTGAGTAAACTGGTTTTACCGGCGCCGCTTGGACCAACCAGAGCCAAATGTTCGCCCTGCTTCAACTCAAAACTGATGGGGCCGAGTAAACGGCTGCCATCGGTACTAAAGACTTCTAGATCTTTTACGCTAAGGTGAGTCAGCTTATCGAGTCGCGTCTGCTGCCCTATCTTTTCCTGCGAAGAATCTGGCTCAGGGTGTTCCAGCAGCGTCATCAATGCTTGGGCCGCGCCAATCGCCTGCGCTTTAGCGTGATAGTGAGTGCCCATATCCCTAAGGGGCTGATAAAACTCAGGCGCCAAAATTAAGATAAACAAGCCGACAAACAGGCTGAAAGGTAAACCTTCATTCGCATTAGGCCCAAGTTGAGCATGCGCGCCATAGTAGCCAAAATCGAGGTGACCTAAATAACTGAAACCAAAGTAAACCGCCAATACGGCAATCGATACCGCGGCAAAAAACTCTAGCACCGCCGAGCTTAAAAAGGCCATGCGCAGCACAGACATAGTACGGCTACGGAACTCCTCCGAGGCTTTTTCGATAACCTTAAGTTCAGCATCACCCCGATAGAAGAGTTTTAAGGTCGAAAGCCCTTTCAATCTATCCATAAAGTGGCCACTTAATCTGGCTAAGGCATTGAAGTTTTTACGGTTAGCATCGGCCGCGCCCATGCCGACAAGGATCATAAACAGCGGGATAAGTGGCGCGGTTAATAGCAAAATCAGCCCCGCCGCCCAGTTGATGGGAAACACTGCGATGAGGATCAATAAAGGGATCACACCAGCAAGGGTCATTTGCGGTAAATAACGGGCATAAAAATCTTGTAAATCTTCCACTTGCTCTAAGACTATGCTCGCCCAACTGCCTGCGGGTTTACCTTTAATAAACGCGGGGCCGAGCCGAGTTAACTTATCCATTACCGCACCGCGGATCTGTTGGCGTAAGCGTTTGCCCGCTTCAAAACTGGCGCGCTCGCGGCCATAGGCAAGTATTGCTCGCAGCAACATTAAGCCAATCAAGGCCATAAAATGTGGCAGATAATCGCTTGCCCCCACAGCAGGCTGGATTGGCGAGCTATTCGCGCCATCAGTAAAAGCCTGCAAGGCATTGCCAACAATGACGCCATCGAGGAGTGTGGCTATCAGATAAGCCTGCGCTATCAATGCAATAGCACTTAACATTCCACACCATACGGAGAGCTTAACAAACCAGCCACAGGCCTTTTTTTGCGACTTGAGCCAAACGAGAAGGGACTTTTCTAACGACTTATCCATGGTGCTCCAACAGAAACTAGCAAAGCAGTAGGTTGTAGAAATAGGCTAAACACTGAGTGACCCCGAGGGGCTTGCAAGTGTTGAAAAGGTTCGATAGGGACGCAGTATCGCAGGCATCCAAGGTAGATGAAACCTTAGCGGAAGCTTTTGTTAGCCTATTCACAAAAATGAGATAAAGATCAATAAATTCCCAAAGTGCGGGAACCCAGAGCCAACCCTTGTCGCCAGCTTAATCAATCGGCCTTAATTATTGCTGAGCGCCGTATTTGACTAACACATGCCAGAGCAGCTTGAGCTCATGTGCCACCTGAGCGCGGTTCCCCCGATCGCGCCAATGCTGGGACGAATGGTATAAATCCCGCGCCGCCACGCCAATGGCATAGGCATCGACACGCTCGTCGATAGCAATTCGACTCGCCAAAGATGGCATAGTCGGTCCACGGAAATCACTGGGGATCTGCGCCGTGTGCAGGCTAAAACCATTATGATATTGCAGCTCGATATCATAGCGATCACAGAGCTTGCTCAAGGTGGCACCGATTTCAGTCCCTTTAAAACTAGGGTCAGCCACCAGCATGGCAATGTCTTCATCGAGGGACACATCACCGTGGATCTGCGCCTCAATATAATGGTCGAGATTGTTCGACATCGGCCGTTCAAAGCGCGATAGCAGGGAGGAGTTCAGTTGATGCGCCAAATATTGGATCACGTTGAGTGGTTTAAAATCCACTTTCCCCAAGGCATAGTGGCGCTCAAAACTCTCGGTGAGCAGCGCCGCTAATACATCATCAAAGCAGGATAAAGTGCCCTTTTCCTTCGGGTTACGGTAGGAATCTAAATAAGTGAACGTCGAGCGCGTGAGCAACTGCGAATGGGTCAGCAAATAACAGCTGCCAAAACGCGGGGCTGGGCCATCCTGCCACATGCCTAAATCCAAGGCACCATACTTAGGCCGAGACTTAGTCCCCTTGTAAGCATCGCCAAAGAGTTGATTTTCCCAATGATCCCTTGGCCCACCTAACTCAGGGGATAACTGTCCGTTGGAGATATGGGTTTCGAATTGGCTGCGGTATTGACCATCACGCAATAATCCTTCGGCCACTGTGATACCGCGGCTATCGATTCTGTCGGGATGAAAATGCAGTGCGACTCGGCCACAGTGTAACAATTGCTTCAGCGCCGCTTGCATCTCCTGCATGGGAATGTTGGACATCTGCTGCACGTTTCGAATAACCGCCACGGCCTGTTCACTTCGACCACGTGCGAGGCGTTCAATATGCTGTATTGCTGTCATAATCCACCCGCCATGGAGCGTCAATATACCTAAGAGGACTCATCCTAAGAATTCAATGCTGCTGAATTCAAGCTACAAAGGGAAAATTTCCCAGTTATCTTTACTAATCCGATTGATGACTAACGTCTTTGCAACCTATTGAGGATGTTTGTTAATTTTACCCCAAGTTAGATTACTTAGAAGCAATGAAATTAACACAAGCGTGATCTTTCCCTAAATACTGAACAAGATACTGATAGGTCGATAAATTAGCCACTCCTGAATCGGCTTTTGCGCCAGATAGACAACAAACCACTTTCAAACATGGCGATCTAGCGCCTCTTCATGTAAGCTGCACGCCCGCCAATTCGGCCATACTACTGCTGCGACACTTTGCTGCCACAAGAGACCCATTAATGAGTTTTTCCTCCCTAGGTTTATCTGCACCGATCCAAAAAGCCGTGACTGAACAAGGTTATGACACACCCTCTCCTATTCAAGCACAGGCGATTCCCGCCGTACTGACGGGTAAAGACGTGATGGCTGCGGCCCAAACGGGGACAGGAAAAACCGCAGGCTTTACCCTGCCGTTGCTCGAATTACTCTCTAAAGGCAATAAAGCCAAGGTGGGACAAATCCGCGCCCTAGTGCTAACCCCCACGCGCGAGTTAGCGGCTCAAGTCAGTGAAAGTGTTGAAACCTATGGTAAATATCTACCATTGCGTTCAGCGGTCGTCTTTGGTGGAGTACCGATTAATCCCCAAATTCAAAAGCTACGCCACGGGGTAGATGTACTGGTCGCCACGCCTGGACGATTATTAGATCTTGAGCAGCAAAAAGCGGTGAAGTTTAATCAACTCGAAGTCTTAGTGCTGGATGAAGCGGATCGCATGCTCGACATGGGTTTTATCCGCGATATCAAAAAGATCCTCGCCATGTTGCCCGCTAAACGACAAAACCTGATGTTTTCGGCAACCTTCTCCGATGAAATCCGCGAGCTGGCCAAAGGCCTAGTAAATCAACCAGTAGAAATTTCAGTTACGCCACGCAATGCCGCGGCAAACACAGTCAAACAATGGATTTGCCCCGTCGATAAGAATCAAAAATCGGCGCTGCTTATCCAACTCATCAAGCAAGAAAACTGGCAGCAAGTCTTAGTGTTTTCACGTACTAAACACGGCGCCAACAGACTGGCTAAGAGTCTTATTCAAGCCGAGATCAGCGCCGCCGCAATCCACGGCAATAAGAGCCAAGGCGCACGTACCAAAGCCTTAGCCGACTTTAAGAGTGGCGAAGTGCGCGTGCTTGTGGCGACCGATATTGCGGCGCGCGGACTCGATATCGACCAATTACCACAAGTAGTGAACTTCGATCTGCCAAATGTTCCCGAGGATTACGTGCACCGCATTGGCCGCACAGGCCGTGCTGGCGCCTTAGGCCAAGCGGTATCCTTAGTCAGTAGCGAAGAAACTAAGCTACTCAGGGACATTGAGCGTTTGATCAATCGCGTGCTTGAAAGGCAGGAGGTTGAAGGCTTTAGCCCTGTGCATGCGCTCCCCGAATCGACCTTAAATGCCCATGGTAAAGAGAACAAAATCAAAGCCGTTGCGAGCCAACGTAAGCATCGCAGCGCAGGTAAACCCGCGCCAAGAGCCGGTACAGGCCGCGATGGTCGTAAAACGCCAGACAGCGGCGACAGCGCTGCGCAGCAAAAGAACTCAAATCCAAACCAAGGCCAGCGCAATAATCAAGGCCAGCATAAGCGTCCTCAAGCGGCAAAAAACGCTGAGCACAAAAATACGCACTCAAGTACCGAAGCTGGCCGCACGCCAAAACCACAGGATAAACGTCCTTCGCGCGGCAAAGGCCCAGCTAATAGCGAACATAAAGCCAAAGGCCAGCCTCATTCAGCGCCGCAACAACCTAGTCCACAGGCTCGCAGCGAGAAACAACATTCTGACTCACGCCGCCAAGGCCGCGCTCAGCCGAATGCTAATTCCGCCAGCGGTGAGCACAAAAAGCCTTCGCATCGACCCGATAACCGCCCTAATCGCGTAAAATCCTAAATCGATTTCGAGCCCCAAAGCCCCGTAATAGGATGCGTAAAAAAGATGCCCAGCACTGAGTGCTGGGCATCTTTGTTTGAGTACTAACTTACCTAAAATCCTAGAGTTGTTAGGCTTCACGCACCTTAAATTGCTGCATGGCTTCGCGTAAGGTGTTGGCCTGCTGCGAAAGAGATTCGCTGGCCTTCGCCGTTTCAAATGCGCTATTAAGCACGGATTCTCCCGAGTCACGAATGGTATTTAAGCGTTCGCTGATATCTTCGGCGGTCACCGCCTGCTCCTCACTGGCGGTGGCCACTTGAGCATTGGCCTGCGAGAGCTGAGTTAAGGCATCTAAGATCTCAAACAAGTTTTGTTTAATTTGCTTAACTTGGAGCGATGACTCATTGATTTGCTGCTCATTTTTACCAAATGAGTCGACGGCCGACTGGGCATCAAGCACTAAGGTTTGAATAAGCTGACTGATTTCCTGGGTGGCGGTTTGGCTGCGCGTCGCGAGGGCGCGCACCTCGTCGGCAACCACGGCAAAACCCCGTCCCTGATCGCCCGCCCTAGCCGCCTCAATGGAGGCGTTTAACGCCAGTAAATTTGTCTGCCCCGCAATGGCATCCACCACGGAAACAAAGTTTAAAATTTTGCCTGTGCTGGCTTGGAGTTGCTGGATAAGTTGGCTCGATTGCTGGGCACTCTCCACTAGTTGCTGAGTGATCCGCTCGCTGGCCTCCACAACGGCGCAACTGCCCTTGGCTCGACCTTCCGCTTGGCCCGCCGAAAAGGATGCCGTTTCGGCGCTGCTTGCAACCTCGGTAATGGTCGCCGCCATTTGTGTCATCGAGGCGGCAACTTGGTCAGTATCTTCCTGTTGGCTGAGTATTGCCCTGCGATTATTTTCTGCCACCGCATTGAGCTCTGTCACCATAGAGGCGATTTCTTCGCTGCGCCCAATCACATGCCCCACGGTTTGGCTTAGGGTCAAGGCCATTTGATTCATGCTCAAGGTTAACTCGCCAAGCTCATCCTTAGATTCTGCTTGAAGCACTCGGCTAAAGTTGCCCGACTCCATCATGGCGGCGGCATTACGCAAGCGTGTAATAGACCGCACTATGTACTGACTAAATAACATACCTATGCCTAATCCCAAGATGAGGGCGACCGACGAAATCACCATCAGGCCGTAAATCGCGCTTTTCTCCTCATCCTCAGTGATGGATACCGCGGTTTGGGTCATTTGCTCTAAACGCTGCGCAAACTGGCTGAGCTGGGTGTTGAATTGGGATTGAGTTCGCTCAAGGTCGCTCACCTGCTGCACCAACGCCGTGGCCTGAGTATGTTGCTGTATCGCATTCACCACTGTCGCTAGCTGGGCATCATAGTCGCGGTAAACGCGAATGATGTCGGTGACTTCTTGGATCAATTGTTGGGTTTTATCACGTAGTTCAGGCGGTTGAGGGAGGGTTAACGCCTCATTTAGCATGGTCTGTGTGGAGAGTAACTCGCCGTTAATTCGCTCTTTATGTTGAATCACTTCACCAATAAAGCCTTCAATTAATCGCTCCTGGGCTGAGACTGGGATCTCTGAAGCGCGAAAAGCCTTTTCAAGGCTAATCGAACTCTCGAGCTGCAAAATAGTGACCTCACTCGATAGCTTCACTAGGGGGAGGTTTTCGGCGGTAATAGTGTGGATTTCATCCGTCACCCGCTTCATCTTTAGTAGGCTAAAAGCCGCTAATAACAACATCAGTAGCAGCATGAGGGCGATAAGGCTGCCCATCTTATATTTGATCCGTAAATCTTTTAAAAAACCAAGCATAAGCTTTGAACTCCAACTACCAAGGATCCCTTTGTCTGTATTTAGCATAGTTGGAGTTTTATGCTTTGCCGCTTAGGCTAAGCGCTTATAAACGAAAAATAAAACCTTTAGCATCCCCGATTCACCTAATCCAAGTAGGCGACTGAGTGTCAATCCCTTACAGGCCCTAGCGTCCCCTTGCAAACCACACGCCTCCAACCGATGAAAACTTGCATTCAGATGAGAGATAACCGAAGATCCAAAAGCCTTTTTATTGCGTTAAGCCCTAGATGACACATTCAGCCTCAACCGACACAACATTGCCCTATAGCCATAGCCAAATCCGCTCGCAATTTCCAACCCTCTCGCAAATGTTGGGCGACTATCCCCTGTGTTATCTCGATACCGCGGCCACCAGCCAAAAGCCGCAATCCGTGTTAGATGCCATGGCGCAGTATTACCTGAACGACAATGCCAATGTGCACCGTGCGGCGCACCAGTTATCGGCGCGCGCGACCTCTAGCTACGAGAAAGTCCGCGATGAGTTACAAGGGTTTATTAATGCAAAATGCCGCGAAGAAATCATCTTCACCCACGGCACCACAGAGTCGATCAATCTAGTCGCCTATGGCTTAACGCCACAGATTGCTGCGGGCGATCTGATTTTAATTGATACCGCCGCCCACCACGCCAACATAGTGCCGTGGCAAGAATTGGCAAAACGCACGGGCGCGATCATTAAACCTATTCCTCTCGATCTGGATGGCAGGCTCGATCGCCATGCCTATCAAGCGCTGCTCGCCCTCAAGCCCAAAGTAGTCGCCCTGTGCCATGTTTCTAATGCCTTAGGCACTGTGAACCCTGTTGTCGAGTTAGTGCAACAAGCCAAGGCGCAGGGGGCGATCACCTTAGTCGACGGGGCACAGGCGGTTGCACACTTAAGCTTAGATATGGCCGCTATCGATTGTGATTTTTATGTCTTTTCCGGTCATAAGATGTATGGCCCGACTGGCATTGGTGTGCTTTATGGCCGTTTCGATAAGTTAGAGACGCTCACGCCACTGTTAACGGGCGGCGAGATGATTAAACGAGTGAGTTTCGATGGCACCGAATTTGGCAGCCTACCCAATCGCTTAGAAGCGGGTACCCCACCCATCAGTGAAGTCATCGGCCTAGGCGCCGCTATCCGCTTCTTGCAACAATACCTCACGCCAGAGATTCAGGCCCACGAGACAGAACTACTGCAGTATTTACAGCAGCAGCTACGCGCCCTCGGAGATGTGCATCTCTATGCAGCCCATAGTGATAATCTCGGTGCGGTTGCCTTTAATCTGGGCGATGAACATCATCAAGATGTCGGGATTTTATTAGACCAACAAGGCGTTGCCGTGCGCTGTGGCCATCACTGCGCCATGCCCTTGATGCAAAGCCTTAACCTGAAGGGTTGCTGCCGAGCATCGATTGGTATCTACACCAATAAAGCCGATATCGACCGCTTTATTGCCGCCTTAGCCTCAGTCAAAGACTTGCTGCTCTAATCCGCTGGCTAAGGGCTAACATCATTGCGCCATCAGGCAACACGCTAAACAAGAGGACATTTTCGCCATGACATTGCCAATCATGCCCGCTACCACCGAGTTTGATTACTCCGTTGAGGAGGCATCAAGCCTGTTAGCCCGTTTTGAGCAAGCGCCGAACTGGCAGGAAAGATATCGCCAAATCATGTTATTAGGTAAAACCTTACCGAGTTTAGCGGATGAGTTTCGCCTTGAGTCCGCCCAAGTCAAAGGCTGCGAGAGTGATGCCTGGCTGTACCATCTAGAGCGAGACGCTAAGCATTATTTTCTGGCCGATAGTGATGCACGCATTGTGAAGGGGTTAATCGGTTTACTGCTCAGTGCCTGTCACGGCAAACAGAGCGACGAGATACTCGCCTTCGACCCTTCCGCCTATTTCAAACAATTAGGGCTAGAGGGCCAATTAAGCCCCTCGCGCACCAATGGCTTACATGCCTTAGCCAAGGCGATGATTGATGCGGTAAAACCCTAAATCAATCTGCGAGTTAAATCGGCAAAAGAGGGATTTAATCAAAGACTTCTACGCCTTAACAGGGTATAAAGAAGTAAAAATTAGCTTCATCTGAAGGAGAGCGCACGCCCATGAAGGCTGTCAATCAAGATCGTCGAACGCTGTTAAAAGGGATTGGCGCCGCCACGCTACTTTGCCCCTTTGCCAGTTTCTCCAGCCTTGCAGCGCCGCGCTCTCGGCGCTTATATATAGATGGTTTATCCTTTCTGCCCGATGACTTAGCCGATGTTCCCGCATCGGGGCTCGATGCCTTTTTATGTGATATCTCTGCCATCGAAACCATTGAACAAGCCGATGGCACCTTAAACTACAAACGCACTTACAAAGCCTGTATGGAAAGCATCCAGCAAGCCGCGAAACGCGTCAGCGAACACTCAGACATTCTCCTACAAGGCTTAACTGGACGCGATATCAAACTGGCAAGAGAGAGCAATCGCACCGCGGTTTTCTTCCAGATCCAAGGCGCGGATTGCGTGGAAGAAGACAGCGAGGCCAACCAATGGGCCCGTGTCGATGAGTTTCACAGTCAAGGTCTGCGAGCACTGCAACTTACCCACCATTACGGCAATACCTTTGCGGGCGGCGCCCTCGATAACGATGCCGATGGCGGGCTCAATAAACCTCTTACCGCCCATGGCCGTGCACTGATTGAAAAACTCAATCATGCCAATATCTTAGTCGATGTCAGCCACTCGAGTGCCCAAACCGCGTTAGATGTAGCCAAACTCAGCCGCGCGCCCATAGTCCAAAGCCATGGCGCGGCGCGGGGCATTGTCAAACATGCCCGTTGTAGCCCCGATGAAGTGATCCGCGCCATTGCTGACTCAGGCGGCGTATTTGGGGTCTTTATGATGAGCTTTTGGCTCACCAATAATGCCGTTCCAACTGTCGATGACTATATCCGCCAGTTAGAATATGTCGCCCGAGTCGGCGGGGTCGATTGTGTTGCCATCGCCAATGATTATCCTCTCAGAGGCCAAGAAAATCTGTTAGCCCTGAATAACGACAATGCCCAGGGCGTGAAGGAATATCAGGAATGGTGGTACAGCCTAAGGGCTAAAAAAGTGTTAGGGTTTGATGCAGAGCCAAGGCATGTGGTCATTCCCGAGCTAAACCATATCGAGCGTATGAGCCGTATCGACGATGCCTTAGCTAAGGCCCGTTTTAAGTCGACCGATCGCGACCGCTTTATGGGCGGAAACTGGCAAAGAGTGCTCAATCAGGTACTCATCTAAGCCCGCGCTAACTCAGTCAGGGTTAAATTGCGAAAAATTACTCGAGAAAACGGACCGTCATGCTGACCACCCTAGCCATCTCTAACTATCGTACCTTGCGGGAGATAGTCTTACCCCTTGGGCGCTTAAACTTAGTGACCGGCGCTAACGGGAGTGGCAAATCCAATTTATACAAAGCCTTACGGCTACTCGCTCAAACAGCGCAGGGTGGCGTTGTTAATGCTTTGGCGCAGGAAGGCGGCTTAGACTCCTGTTTTTGGGCAGGACCAGAAAATCTCACTAAGGGCATGTTAGCGGGCGATACGCCAATTGAAGCGACAGTCAGACAAGCGCCAAAACGCCTAAAATTGGGATTTGCGGGCGAAGATTTTAGTTATCTGATTGAACTTGGCCTCCCCAAACCCGACTCCACCACCCTGTTTGGGTTAGATCCGCAAATTAAACGTGAGGCGATTTGGAATGGCCCCAAATATCGCTCCGCCAGCGTGTTGGTGGAGCGGCGCGGTCCTATGGTGAAGAGTCGCAGCCCAGAGGGACAAGGTTGGCTCACCTTGAGCGCCCATCTGCAAAGCGGTGACAGTATTTTTACCGAACTTGCCGATCCTGAACGTAGCCCTGAAGTATTAACGCTCAGGGACAGCATTCGCGCCTGGCGGTTTTACGATCACTTTCGAACCGATGCCGAAGCCCCGGCGCGTCGTCCGCAGCTCGGGAGCGCCACGCCCGTATTGCACCATGACGGTCGAGATCTTCCCTCTGCCATACAAACTATTTTTGAGATTGGCGATAAAGCCGCATTCGATCATGCTGTGACCGATGCTTTTCCGGGGGCCAAAGTGCGTATCACGCCCCAAGCGGGCGGGATACTCCAACTCGAATTCCACCAGCAGGGCTTATTAAGACCACTGCATGCCAGTGAACTCTCCGACGGTACCCTGAGGTATTTATTGCTTATCGCCGCATTACTCACCCCAAGGCCACCCGAGCTAATGGTATTAAACGAGCCCGAAACCAGTCTGCACCCCGATTTATTGCCCGCTTTGGCTCGGCTTATCGCCAAGGCTTCCGAGGTGTGTCAGCTTTGGGTCGTGTCCCACGCTAACCGCTTGATTAATGCCTTAAGCCAGTTTGAGCACTGCAATACTTTGGCACTGGATAAAAATCTAGGGCAAACCCAAATTGTGGGGCAGGATTTACTCAATACGCCGAGCTGGCAATGGCAACTCAAATAACCGCCAAGATATAGCGTCTTTGCATTATACCGTTTCAGCATCGTAAAATACTGCCAGCCATAGGGTTTCGCCCTCTGAACTGGTCGAAGCGACTCTGTGCTTTTGATGCGGCGCTAGGGTGAGATAATCCCCAGGTTTAAGGGTAA
The DNA here is from genome assembly GCF_003129585.1 of Shewanella sp. BC20. Lineage (NCBI taxonomy): Bacteria > Pseudomonadati > Pseudomonadota > Gammaproteobacteria > Alteromonadales > Shewanellaceae > Shewanella > Shewanella sp. BC20. The sequence continues at coordinate 141,886 of NZ_NHRI01000011.1, forward strand.
CTAACCGAGCATCTTCGAATTCGAGCTGCGCCTCCCCTTTAAGCAACATCACCCACTCATATTGAGATTGATCGTACCACTCCCCCACTGGCGTCGTATGGCCTTGCGAGATAATGCGCTCTATCTTCACCTTGCCATTACCAGCAAGGGTTTCGAACACTTCTTGTGATAAATCACCGGGGAGTGACTGATAAAAATTTTGTAGCATCTTGAATCCTTATCATGGCTCGAGGGCAAGATAATCTATTGAGAAACCAAAGTATAAACCGTTATCATAGGCGCTCTTAGGGCTAAGAGCCTTATGAGATGACAAGATAAGACAGTTGTATCATATGGATATGGAGAAGTTGACCTATGTCGTTGTTTCGCGCGTTTAAAGCTAAATTATTTAATACCAAAGAAAAAAGCTGCGCCCATCAAGACATACCTCTTCAAACTTCTCCCAATCCACTCCCATCCAGTACCTTTAAACCCTATTTTAGTCTTGCCATTCAAGCGACTCCGGCGCAAGCCACTCATTCAGAAACTCACGAAGAATTTACCCGCCACGACTTCGACAGCCCGCAAACGATCGAACTGCTCGGTTGGGAGCGAGAGCATGAGTCCTGCACCTTTCACGAGACCCAATTTGACCGCATCGAGATACACGGCCCTGTGCAAGATTTTTATCTCGGTCAGGATAAGACCTGTAGCCTAGCGCTGGATTCTGATGCAGCGACAACTCAAGCCCGTTGGCAAGTGGCACTGGTAAACCCGCATGAATTAGTGATCTGCCGTTTTTATATCGATGCAGGGTACAGAGTACAAGGCGATATGCAGGACTTCGGCAGTCTCACTGGCAAACTGCAACGGACATTCCATCAGATTGAGACAGAGCAAGGTCAAAATCTACTCAGAATTGTCACCCAATCCCCCAACCTCACTCAGGCCGTCGATTGCAATTACTTTGGTGAGCGCAACGGTATCACTCGCCAATTCAATGCCTTAGGTGTATTGCAGTTCGAAGGACATTTTATTGAGGAGCAACAGCTCGGACGCCAGACTTGGTATGACAATGAAGGCAAAATCAATCAAGTCGAGGATCGCCACACCGAGGGAATGTTACTGACCCGCTACTATAGCAATGGTCAGATAAAAGAAACCGCCGAAAAGGATAGCGAAGATAATTATATCAATCAGTTAACTCGCCATTATGAATCAGGCGCCCTGTGGCTGATACGCCCCATGCAGGCGGGAAAAATCCATGGCACAGAGCATATCTACTATGAAGATGGCAAGCTGCAGGCCGAGCTAACCTATGACATGGGGGAGTTGGTTAAAGAGCTTTGGTACCATACCAACGGCAATCTTAAGCAAGAAGTTCATCTCGATGCAGCGGGCAAAAGCCTCGAAACCTATTACGAAGATGGCCAACTCGCCTGGCGGGAACACCTCAATCCACAGGGGTTAAATCGCGGTCTACGCCAGGAATGGCACCCCAATGGCGTGCTGGCAAATCAACTCAATTTTGTTGATGGCGTCGCCCATGGTAACAGCGAGAAATGGTATCCAAACGGACAGCTTGAACAATGCATCCCCTTTGAAAATGGCCATGAACAGGGGCTTGCCACTTGGTACCATGAAAATGGTCAACTCTCCCTTGAGATTTACCTTGAAAAGGGTCTAAGAGAAGGCCTTTTTCGCAGCTATTATGCAAGCGGTGTATTGTCAGCCGAGGGCCAATATCAGCGTAACCTCTCCATCGCGCCCTTTATCGAATATTATGAAAACCAGCAAATTCAAATGTATTTGCCCCACACTCAAGGCAATCGCGATGGTACGGCCCGCTGGTTTTATGAAGACGGTACTATCAAGACGATTGCTGAATATTTTGTCCGTGATGGCCAAGGTTACCTTAAGGAAAGCTCCTCCTATAACCAGCAAGGGGTTCTCGAATCCTTTGAGAGCCACTCCAATACCCGTTGTGGCTATCTTCTTGAGGATAATCAACGGGAATATTATCAAACGGGCCACCCCGATACTCGCATCGAATACTATGAGGATGGGGCTATCCGTTGGCTGCTCACTCGCCTAGATGAGAACCTATTCAGCTCAAAAGCCTTTTCAAAACAAGGCGAATTGCTCGAGTCTGGCTTTGTAAAAGTGATAGATAACGATTATCAGGATGTCGGCCACTGGCAACGTTTTACACCGCAAGGCCAACTGCAGCGCGAAGCCTGGCTCAGTGACGATGGCAAGCTCAATGAAACCCGTCACTATTTTGATGCCGCCGAGCAGCAACAGACGATGGCAGCGGAAACCAAGGTCGATGACAATAACATTGTCGAAGCAATGGCTAAGTCTAACGATACTAAGGAGCCCCAAACGTCGGCGCCTATCCTTAGTTACCATTTGAAATTTGACCCAGATAGCCAACTCTATGCCATGAAACGCTATCATCCGAATCGTCAAATCGCCGAAGAAGGCAACTTACATTTTCGGGGACAAGAGCACTTTTGGGTAGGGATCCACAATCAGTACGATAAACAAGGCCGGCTCGAATTATCCGAAACCTATACGATGAATGGTGAACCGATAGAACAGTCCAGCGGTTCAAATCATAGAGTCTTGAATTGATTGAATATCAGCAAGTCAATTAGGCGATGACCTGCTGATAACTCTATCGCAAAAGTGAGGGGTTAAAGCGCAAACGTCGCTATGGTCTTTTGGATCCCCACCACATCGGTACCGCGTTTGAGCTCTTTGACCAGAGGATCACTTTGGCCAGAGATCCAGATCCTAAGCTCGGCATCCATATCGAAATGGCCTGTGGTTTCCACTTCGAAATGGGTGATGGATTTATAGGGTACTGAGTGATAACTAGTTTTCTTGCCCGTCAGTCCTTGCTTATCGATTAAAATCAAGCGTTTGTTGGTAAATACAAACAGATCGCGGATCACTTTATAGGCCAGTTTTAATTCTTCCTGAATCCCCATAATTGGGCGCAACTCTTCGGCTAGTTCCTGTAAATCGACCTCAGACGCATTCCCCAGTAACCCATCTAACAATCCCATGCTGACATCCTTTATTATTGAAATTTTTCAATAAAATATCCTGTAGTTAACCAAGTGGCAACATGGAGAGCGGCAACGGCCCTAAAAACAAAAAGGGAGCATTGAATACTCAATGCTCCCTTGATCACCATTCAAGCTGAATTAAACGGCTTTTTGACCGCGAACCTGACGGTTTTCACCGACGACCATCATCTCGCATTTTGGACAGTCGAAAACTAACTTCAACACATCGTTACCTATCTCAAGCACCATAGGATCCGCCTTAATGCCCGGCACTTCCTTAGGACAGAGATTGAAGTTAAATCGCAGGCAATGCTTAGTGATCATTAACGGCACGTCTTCGGTTACGCCGTTTTTCTCGTAGGTGTCCTGAATTTCAATCACGCCATGGCGCTGATAAAAATCCTTCGCCTTTTCGTTTGCCACGTTACCCAAGTAACTTAAGTGTTTGAATGGATAAACGGCATCTTGGTTATATTTCCAAGGTTTTGGACGCTGGTAACCTTCAACACGGGCAAGTTCTAATGCTGCTACCGCATCACGGCGCAGGCCGTTGAGTACAGATGCAGGCAGGAACCAAGGCTCGGCGGTTTCGATACTGATCTGGCGCGCCGTAAAATCGGTACTGCCCAGTTTCGACAATTGAGTACGGATAGTCTGCAAGGTTTTTTCAGCGTCGGTGGCGGGCGTCTTTTCGACTGCAAGCTCAACCGTTGCACTAAGACCGTAAATATCCGTTAAGGTCAGCGCCACGCCCGTAGCAGTATCGGTTAAACGCATGTCGACGCCGATAATACGCTTGGCTGACTCCTTAGAAAGTAAAGTCTCGAAGGCTTGGTTATGGTTACGGTATAAGGTCATACCGACACGCAGATCGCGCGGCACCTGCAATACATGCAGCTTATGACCTTCGGCACGGTTAACACGCAGTCCCTGCAATTTGTCATCGGACTGTTTGGCCATCGCATAATTTGGCGGAAAATACGCTAAACCATCGCCGTTATTAAACTCGTGGGTTGAACTGACTTGAATAAAGTCTTTGCCGATGGCGACCACTTTCCCCACATCTTGCCCGATATATTTTGGCGAGCGGAAGTCTTTAATCCCTTGGCTACGCTCATTCACAAAGTAATCTGTGCTGCCACGGTTAAAGGTTTTTTCAGGATCCGGAGTAAAAGTATGTTCAGTACGGCCATGGGATGACGCTACAAACTCAGGGCGACGCGCCATAATGGCATCAAGCTTTTGGCGATAATGGGCGGTCACGTTTTTAACGTAACTTAAGTCCTTTAAACGCCCCTCAATTTTGAAGGATCGAACACCGGCATCAATCAAGGCTTCGAGGTTATCGGTTTGGTTATTGTCTTTTAATGAGAGTAAGTGCTCATTTTGCGCCAACACATCCCCTTGGCGGGTCTTAAGATTGCCCGGCAGACGACACATTTGCGAACATTCACCGCGGTTTGCACTGCGGTTACTGAAGGCATGACTTAAGTTACATAAGCCGCTGTAGGCCACACACAGGGCGCCGTGAATAAAGAACTCAATCTGCATATTGGTGTGAGCCGCAACCTCACGGATTTGGCTTAAGCCTAACTCACGCGCCAATACCACTTGTGAGAAACCCACTTGCTCTAAGAAGGCGACTTTCTCGGGATTACGGTTATCCATTTGCGTACTCGCATGCAGCGCAATCGGCGGCAGGTTAAGTTGCAATACGCCCATGTCCTGCACAATCAGTGCATCGGCGCCCGCGTTATACACATCCCAAATCAGCTTTTCAGCGGTCTCGAGTTCATCGTCCATCAGAATAGTGTTAATGGCCACAAACACTTGCGCATGATACTTATGAGCAAAAGTACACAGACGGGCGATATCTTCCACACTGTTACCCGCGGTCGCACGCGCGCCGAATGCGGGACCACCGATATAAACCGCGTCGGCACCATGGCGAATGGCTTCAATGCCATAATCGGCATTTTTTGCAGGCGCCAATAACTCTAAGCGGTTATTAACGTGAGAAAGTGTCTCAGGTGTGTAAATCTCTGGCTGGCTCATACTTCACAGGCTCAAAATGAACAATCACGAAAAAGGTGACGAGTATAACAAAAACTCAAATCCAGCTCTATCTGCAAATCATTTTTCGCTGGATTAAAGCGAGGTGATATAAGGAGCAGAGACAACAAACTTGCACCCCAGAGCCGAGCAGAGTATCTTTGCCGCGCATTGTTTAATAGGCGCGATTATGACTGATTTTATTTACCAACCACCGACAACTCCCTGGCTCGATGTGCTTTACCAAGATAAAGACATTATCGTGGTCAACAAGCCTTCGGGATTATTGTCCGTGCCAGGTCGCGATCCCGCCCATTACGACAGTGTGTATGCCCGAGTCAAAGCCGAGCATCCCCATTGCCAAATCGTCCATCGCCTCGATATGGCGACCTCGGGTGTCATGGTGGTTGCGCTCATTCGTAGCGCCGAGCGCGAGCTAAAACGCCAATTTCACGATAGAGAAACCAGCAAAACCTATCTCGCCAGAGTCGCGGGACACGTTAAAAATGCGACGGGTAGTGTGGATTATCCGCTGATCTGCGACTGGCCCAATCGCCCAAAACAGAAGGTTGACCACGACATTGGCAAGCCATCATTGACTCATTTTGAAGTTTTAAGCCGCGCCAAACGCTCGACTCTGGTAAAGCTTAAGCCGATTACAGGGCGCTCACACCAACTCAGGGTACATATGATGGCGCTGGGGCATCCGATCCTCGGCGACGGTTTTTATGCCGATCCTTTAGCAAAATCCCTAGCACCGCGATTATTACTCCACGCCGCAGAGCTCACCATTAAACACCCGTACACGGGTGAGAGCATGACGTTCAGTGCCGATGCCCCCTTTTGCGAGCCAGAAGGTGAGCAATGATCACTAAAAACAATAAAAACACCTAAAAGCAGTAGCCATTCACCATAAAAAAACGTAACTTTATGACAATTCATTATGTTATAGAGAGTTTATTTATGGAAACCGCATTTCAGCGTGATCAGCTAGATAACCATATCCTCGAAGCCTTAATGCAAGACGCGCGCACCCCCTTCGCCGAGCTTGCCAAACGTTTCGGCGTGAGTGCGGGGACTATCCATGTGCGTGTCGAGAAAATGAAACAAGCAGGGATTATCACCGGTGCCCAAATCACCATCAATCCCAAGGCTCTCGGGTATGATGTCTGCTGTTTTATTGGAATTAATCTCAAAAGTGCTGGCGACTACCCCGCCGCCATCGCCAAGCTAAACGCCCTCGAAGAAGTGGTAGAAGCCTACTACACCACAGGCAACTACAGTATTTTTGTCAAAGTCATGTGCCAATCCATTGATGGCCTTCAACACGTGTTGATTAACCGCATCCAATCCATCGACGAAATTCAATCGACTGAAACCCTTATCAGCCTGCAAAACCCTATCACAAGAGCGGTGAAGCCTTAGTTACGGCTCTCACAAAAAAGCCTTCAAACAGAATGCTATATCGCAAAATGATGACTTAAGTCTTTTTTCCACTAAAGTGTTAACCGCACGATATTTTTGTGTTACAACTTAATTGCTAGCCATTAAATGCGCAGCATAACAATAACAATTCAGCTACACGGTACTATTGTCAGTACCAAAAGCATTAATTGACAAGGAATGAAGTTGTGAAGACAAAATTATCTATCGCTATCTCGGCGGCACTATTATCAAGTGCAGCAGTTGCTAACAGTGGGTTCATTTTTGAAACTTACTCACCAGAAATCACCGCTCAAGACCAATATACCAAACCTAAACTAGCTGGAACTAACCTTACTGCTCCACAACGTTTTATCGTTGAAATGGAATCACCAGCTCTAGCCAAATATAAGGGCGGTATAGGCTCTTACGCTGCGACAGCTACTACCCAAAAGGGACAAAGGCTGAATATTCAGTCTTCCGAGGTGAAAAGTTATTCAAATTACTTAGCGAAAGAACAGAACAATTTTGCAGCAGCTTTAGCCAAGACTATTCCTAATGCTAAAGTAGAGCGTCAATTTCAAACCTTATTCAATGGTGTAACTGTAGTAGGTCAAGGTCTAACCGCTGACACTTTGGCAAAAATGCCTGGCGTGAAATCTGTTTATCCGGAAAGTATGTACGAAATTAGTATGGATGCATCCCACCAAGTCATTAATACCCAAGCCATGTGGAATGCTGTTTCTGGTATGGAGAATGCTGGTAAAGGTATTCGAGTTGCGGTCATTGATGGTGGTATCCGTCCAGAAAACCCAATGTTCGCCGATGCAGGTTTTACAGCCCCAAGCGGTAATTTACCGAAGGACGACTACTGCTCAACTGTAGATGCTTCTTTCTGTAACAATAAGTTAATTGTTGCGCGCTGGTCACAACCAACATTCCAAGTATGTCCAAACGAATATATGAGCCCTCTCGGGTATGGCGGCCATGGTACGCACGTTGCGGGCACGGCTGTTGGTAATAAGGTATCAACAACATATAAAGAGATTCCCGTCAAATTATCAGGTGTTGCACCCGCAGCCTATTTAATGGTCTATAAAGCACTCTTTAGCAAGGCAGATTGTACTGGTGGTAGTGGTTCTAACATTATGCTAATGGAAGCGTTAGAGCACGCCGTAAATGATGGTGCTGACGTAATCAACAACTCATGGGGTGGAGGCCCTGGTGGCGATCCAGCTAGCAGCCCTTACAAAACCATGTTTGAAGCAGCCGAAGCTGCCGGGGTCGTTGTTGTAACTGCCGCAGGTAACGACGGTAATGGTCCACAAACGATCGGATGTCCAGGCTGTATAGAGTCAGGTATCACAGTGGCAAACACAACGACTGGACGCTATTTTGCTAATAGCTTCAATACAGGTGGTGATGATCTCTTAGCCATTCCTAGTTCAGATGCTAACTTAGTAGCAGATATTACTGGTACTGTAATTGCTGCAAAAAATTTAGATGCTGAAAATGCGAATGGCTGTAACGCTTTTGCAGCGGATTCTTTTAAAGATGGCATCGCCTTAATCTCTCGAGGTGATTGTAATTTCACCTTAAAAGCTACCAATGCTAAAGCTGCAGGTGCTAAAGCCGTTGTTGTTTATAACAGCGTAGCTGGCGCACCACTTATCATGTCAATGCCTGGGGAAGATTTCCCTGCCGTAATGATAACTAAGGATGCTGGTTTGGCCATAATTGAGTCAATGGGTGACACAGCAACCACAGGCACAATCGTTGCGAATACTAAACGTATTATGGTTCCTGAGCTTGCTGATAACCTCAATAGCACTAGCTCTCGCGGCCCTGATGGTAACCAAAATATCTTAAAGCCAGATATTGCAGCTCCAGGTACAAATATCCTATCCGCATTCTCACCTGACGATGGCGGTGAAGACTTCAATATGATCTCAGGAACAAGCATGGCAAGTCCACATGTTGCAGGAGCTGCAGCACTGATGAGCCAACTTCATCCAGATTGGAGTGCAAACGATATTAAGACAGCCCTCACATCAACAGCTAAGTTTGATGGCATTCTTGATGATGATGCTGTTACGCCAGCGACACCATTCGATATGGGTGCTGGACGTATGGATTTAGATGCTGCCGCGAAAGCAGTTCTTACTTTTGATAAACCATCTATTGCATCAGATTCTTGTGTTGGTCCGTGTACCTTCACTCGCACCGTATACAATAAAGCCGATACCAAAACATCTTGGAATTTATCCGCCTCTTCTGATAGCACAGGAATTACAGTATCTCCAGCAAGCCTCGAATTAGCAGCCGGAGCTTCTGCCACCTTTACAGTGACAGTTGACTCTACGTTTGCAGAATACGGTGAGTGGATCTTCGGTAATATCATGATTACCAGTGCGGATGGTTTACAAGATGCTCATTTACCGCTAGCAGTTTTAGCTAAAGAATCAAGTGACTCTAACCTGATTTCAACCTACACCTCTAAAACAGATATTAATGCAAGTGATGTTATTCCCATTGTAGCTTCGATCAACAATACCGTATTTGAAAATACAGTCACTGTTACCGCGCAAACTCCAGTAGGAACGAAGCTCACCTCTAAAGACGACGTAAAAGTCACACTTACAGGTGCAACACAAAATGGATTACAAATTAACGAAGACCTTGGCTCAGTGACTTGGGTTGGTAAGCTCGACTTACCTAAAATGACCACGGTAAAAGGTGCACAACGATTCCCAAGTATTGTTGATTTGGGAGTAGAGCCAATTGCCTGTTCGGATGGTTGTGATGAACAATCCTTCACCTTTACTGTTCCTAGCTTTAAGTACAACGGCGTAAGTTATAACAAAATAACTATCTCAGATAACGGATTGGCAATTGTTGGCGGTGGCAGCGCGAGTGGAACCTATGCTAACAAAGAACTACCTGACGATAGTAACCCTAACAATATTCTAGCGCCATTCTGGTCAGATTTTGACTTATCGGATAATACAGCGGGTGATACAGGTGGTGGCAACCTAGCCGCGAGCGTCTTTACTGATGGTGCAGGCGCTAAATGGCTTGCACTTGAATGGAATAAAGGCCAGCTCTATGGTGATACTTCTGGTACAGCCTACACCTTTAGCATCTGGATAAAAACAGGTGACAGCGAAGAAGTTGTGTTTAACTATATCGACATCCCAAATATGCCTGCCAGTGTTACTATCGGTGCCGAGAATATCGGTGGCACGATTGGAACAACTTATCATCACAATGGCACAGGAAGTAGTATCACTACTGGTGATTCGTTAGCGTTGAAAACAACGACTGCTGGTAATGTCACTATCGACTACCAAGTCAAGACGACAGAACAATCTTTCGGTAGCATGGATATGGCTGAAACAGCTGAAGAAACTGCTGTTGATATTGATGTACTAGCAAATGATGGCACTCCGGCTCAAAAAGTTGCTCGCGCATCTATCACTGGTGACGGCATAACAGCAAATGCTCAACGCATTCTAGATATTCATCCTGTAGGGGCTCTTTCGAAAGCTACTATTGTTGATATGCCAACAAATGGAACTGTGAGCATATCGAATGAAGGAACTGCCACTTATGTTCCAAAGAAAGACTTCTTTGGAACTGATGCATTTACTTATAGTGCCGAGGATTCTGACGGCAATATTTCAAGTGCAACTAAGGTGACGGTTACAGTAACCAATGTTAATGATGCACCGACCGTTTCACCAACTGGTGATACTTTACCTGTAGGACAAAAAATGACGGTAATGTCCAATGCAAAAGATGTAGATGGTGACACTCTCACCTATATCTGGACACAAGTATCTGGCCCAACGGTCACTTTCAACCAAACAACCAAAGACATCAGCTTCACACCTAAAGAACAAGGAAGTTATACGTTTACTGTGGTTGCTAATGATGGTGTATTAAATAGCAACACAGGTGAAGTGACTGTAATTGCTGCTGCAGATAAAAATACTGACAATGGTGGTGGCGGTGCTCTGGGTTGGTTAACTGCATTGTTATTACCTCTGGCGGCAATGCGTCGTCGTATGAAGTAAGCAGTTCATCTATAAACAAAAGGGAGTCTATATGACTCCCTTTTTTATTGTGTAGATGCGTAGGATCTCGATGGTATCAACAGAACCGGATTACGAACGCAGGCCTATTCCCCGCGAGATGAGGTAATACGCAACGCCCCAAAGTACGGCACAAAAGCCCACCATAATGCCAATAGAAAGCGGGATGCTGATATCGGCAAAACCTAAGAAACCGTAACGGAAGACGTTGATCATATAGACCACAGGGTTCAGTGCCGAAACGCCTTGCCAAAAGGATGGCAGCAACGACAGTGAATAGAATACTCCGCCGAGGTAGGTTAAGGGCGTGAGCACAAACGTCGGGATGATGCTGATATCATCGAAACTCTTGGCAAATACCGCATTAATTAATCCCCCTAAGGAAAACAGCACTGAGGTTAAAAATACCGTCATGACCACAAGGCCTGCATGGTGCAAGCTGATGTCGACAAAGAACATGGCGACTAGCGTGACGATTAAACCAACGCATAAGCCCCGAGCGACACCGCCCCCCACATAGCCTGCGATCATCACATAATGAGGCACGGGTGCGACCATTAACTCCTCGAGATTACGCTGAAATTTCGCGCTATAGAAAGAGCTCGCCACATTCGAATAGGAGTTAGTAATTACCGACATCATGATTAAACCTGGCGCGATAAACTCCATATAAGATACGCCACCCATATCGCCAATGCGGCTACCGACCAAGTTACCAAAAATCAAAAAATACAAGGTCATAGTGATCGCTGGCGGAACTAAGGTCTGGATCCAAATCCGGGTAAAACGATTGATTTCCTTGGTTAATATGCTTTTGAAGGCGATAAAATACAGCTGTTTCATGCCTTAGCTCCTTGGGTTTTCTTCACTAACTCGACGAAGAGTTCTTCTAAACGATTGGATTTGTTACGCATCGACAAAACCTCTACCTTAGCGGCGGTTAACTGCGTAAACACATCATTGAGATTGTGATCCTTTGCCACATCCACCTCTAAGGTATGCGGATCGGTTAAACGGCACACCATGCCCTCAAGAGTGGGAGCGACATCGATGTCGCGGCGTAGGTCGAGGATAAAGGTTTCGAGATTCAGCTTGCTCAGCAAGGCCTTCATGCTCGTGCATTCCACCAGCACGCCCTTATCGATAATGCCGATATTGCGACAGAGCATTTCAGCTTCTTCAAGGTAGTGAGTGGTTAGAATGATAGTCACGCCCTGCTGGTTGATTTGCTTGAGGAATTCCCACATTGAGCGGCGTAACTCAATATCGACCCCCGCCGTTGGCTCATCTAAGATCAGTAACTTAGGTTCGTGCATCAGGGCGCGAGCAATCATTAATCGCCGCTTCATTCCCCCAGAGAGAGTGCGAGATTGGCTATTGCGCTTATCCCACAAATCCAGCTGGCTTAAGTATTTTTCGGCTCGCTCAAGAGCCACGGCCTTAGGCACACCATAATAACCCGCCTGATTCACGACGATTTGCAGTACCGTTTCAAACTGGTTGAAGTTAAATTCCTGTGGCACTAAACCTATGCACAGCTTGGCTTCCTCGAGCTGCTTATCGATATCAAAATCAAACACCTGCACAGAGCCAGCGGTTTTCTGCACCAAGGAGCTGATAATACCAATAGTGGTCGACTTACCTGCGCCGTTCGGGCCGAGTAGAGCAAAAAAGTCTCCCTGTTCAACGGTAAGGCTAATCCCCTTTACCGCTTCTACACCACCTTTGTAGGTTTTTTTTAGCCCCTCGAGTACGAGAGCATGGGCATGATTGACCATAGTGCTACCTGATCCTGAAAGAATGAACAAAACAATAAGATGGTGTCGAAAACAACAAATGCAACACGCCAAGCTGTATAAAAACGAATTATGGCTCTAGTTGATTGAATCAATACAGATTAATTTATTAAAAATAACTAATAGATCACCAAACGCGGATACGTGCCCCCAAACAACATTTACGTCGCCAACTTTCGGCACAAAACAAAACTCCCGCCTAGGCGGGAGTTTGAGTCATAACGCATCGGGCTTATTCGAGCGGCACCACTTTGGCGATATAAGGCAAGTTGCGGTATTGCTCAGCATAATCGATGCCGTAACCCACAATAAACTCGTCGGGGATCGTAAAACCGATAAAGTCGACTTTAACATCCACTTCACGGCGCTCAGGTTTATCCAACAGAGTGCACAGGGCTAAGCTCTTTGGCTCACGCAATAACAGCATTTCGCGCACTTTGTTTAAAGTGTTGCCCGAGTCAATTAAGTCTTCCACAATCAGCACGTCGCGGCCCGCGATATCCGATTGCACATCCTTCAGCACTTTCACATCCCGTGAGCTGGTCATGGCATTGCCATAACTCGAAACCGACATAAAATCGATTTCAACATGGCCTTTAATACGGCGGCACAGATCAGCCATAAATACGACTGAACCTTTTAACAATCCCACCATCAGCAAACGCTCGCTGTTGGCATAGTGGGCATTGATTTGCTCGGCCATTTGATCCAATTTTTGGCTGATCTCTTCGGCGGAGATCATCACTTCGGTGGTGTGTTTCATATCAGTCTCAATTGTCGATGTCATTGGGGGAGTGTTTGTCATAACCCCAGCGACTCGTTAATGCATGGTCAACGCCCAAATGATCGAGGATTCGAGCGACCATGAAGTCTACCAGATCTTCTACGGATTTGGGATTATGATAAAAGCCCGGCGCCGCTGGCATAATAGTGGCACCTAAGCGCGACAGGGTTAGCATATGCTCTAAGTGTATGGCATTAAACGGAGTTTCCCGCGGAACCAAGATCAGCTGACCGCGCTCTTTTAATACCACGTCCGCCGCCCGTTCGAGCAAATTATTGCTCATACCGGTGGCAACAGCCGCCAGAGTCCCCGTCGAACAAGGGCAAATCACCATTTGTTTAGGGGCTGCACTGCCTGAAGCCGGCGGCGAAAACCACTCATCTTTGCCTAATACCACTAACTCGCCAGATAAAGTTATCTTCTTCTGTGCCAGAACATCGAGCAATTGTGCCTTGGCTTTATCGCTGTTCGCACTGAGCTGCAAGCCATGCTCAGTGGCCAGCACCACACGGGCGGCGCTTGAGATCATTAAAAACACTTGATAGCCCGAGGCCAACAAGCATTCTAATAATTTCAAACCATAGGGCGCGCCCGAGGCACCGGTCCAGGCTAAGCTAATGGCTTTCTCAGATTTGGCATAGGCCATATTAGTCCGCCTGCTGAACAAACTGCGGGCTGACTTCGAGCGCCGCCAACAGTTTCTTATGTAAGCCGCCAAAGCCGCCGTTACTCATCACCACGATAGTGTCACCCGCTTTTGCCGAGGCAGAGACTTTAGCGACAACATCATCAATTTGATGCAGAACAGTCACAGGGATCACCGCCGCTTCCATCGCCTCTTTCATGTTCCAATCGATAGTATCGGCTTGGTATAAAAAGGCTTCGTCCGCTTGCAGCATGGAATGAGCCAGCGTGTCTTTGTGCACCCCACTCTTCATCGTGTTCGAGCGAGGCTCTAATACGATAGTGATTTTGCTTTGACCAACCTTGGCACGCATGCCCTTAATAGTGGTCGCAATCGCCGTTGGATGGTGAGCAAAATCATCGTATACGCTCACGCCGTGAACAGTGCCCAACAGCTCCAGACGACGTTTCGGCGGCACAAAGCGAGTTAATGCCGCGATAGCTGCACTCGGTTTAACCCCAACATGGCGCGCGGCCGCGATGGCCATTAGCGCGTTTTCAATATTGTGCTGACCAATCAGCGCCCATTCGAGCACACCTTGGGATTCGCCGTCGAAGAAGACTTCAAACTCGTGGCAATCATCACTTAAAGCCTTAGCATGCCAACCCTTAGTCACCTCAGCGGTGTGGAAGGTCTCTTGCTCGCTCCAGCAGCCCATCTCAATGGTTTGTTTTACCGCGTGGGAATCGGCAGGCCAAATCACTTTGCCTTGCCCTGGCACGGTACGGATCAGATGATGGAATTGTTTTTGGATCGCCGCTAAATCGGCAAAAATATCGGCATGGTCAAATTCGAGGTTATTGATCACCAGCGTACGAGGATGATAATGCACAAATTTAGAACGCTTATCGAAGAAGGCGCTGTCGTATTCATCGGCTTCGACCACAAAAAACGCCGATTCCCCTAAACTGGCCGACACGCCAAAGTTTTGCGGCACGCCGCCAATCAAGAAACCGGGTTGATAACCACAATCCTCTAAGATCCACGCCAACATGCTTGAAGTGGAGGTTTTTCCATGGGTACCAGACACGGCTAACACCCAACGTTCAGGCAGAATATGATCGGCTAAAAACTGTGGTCCAGAGGTGTAAGGGATCCCAAGGTTTAATACCGCTTCGACACAAGGATTGCCTCGGCTCATGGCATTACCAATCACCACAAGATCGGGATAACTACCCGCTTCACCTAACTGACTTGGGTCAAAACCTTGAATGAGTTCAATACCTTGCTCTTCAAGCTGCGTACTCATCGGTGGATAGACGTTGGCATCCGAGCCTGTCACTCTGTGCCCTTTTGCCCTAGCCAAGAGTGCTAGGCCACCCATGAAGGTTCCACAAATTCCTAAAATATGTACGTGCATACCGCTCGCTCTGATGTTTTTGAATTCAAGGCTATTCTAATCCATAGCACTGCAGATTGGCAGTTTAGGATCTCGGAAAAGCCACTTGTTTGGCAAAGATACTGATAGAGAAAGGGATTTTTACAATTGAGTGAAGTTTAGCTAACAGAATTGTGCCACCAAGCTCACTTATCCGCGCAAGCTGGCATAGAGCTTTGGATATTGACTGCGATGGCGATTAAAAAGGAACTGACGCAGGGCTTCTCGCTCTTCGGCTTCGGCCTGAAACCTGACAATCGCTAGTCCTTGCTCGTGGCGAATAGGCTCGATTTTAACCCGCATGGTTTCACCATCGGGTAACTGTAACTGCAGTTCTTGGCTATCGACCAACTGCTCAAACTGCTGCTGGGATTTAGCACGAATCGCCATGCCAGAACTCGACAAAGATACCACAGACCATTGTTCACCCTGATCTTGGTCGAAAATCCACACATCTTCTGGCTGAGTCAAACGCCAACTCCGCTCCGCCCCAGTGGCGTCGAACACTTCGGGAACACCTAAGGTGGGCTGCAATTGGCCAAAATCATCGAGGCGCATCTCTAAGGGAAACCAGAGTTTGTAGGGGCCGACTTCGGCCAGCAGGGTCAACTTGGCCTTCCCCAATAGCGAAGCCAGCGCTTGCGGCACATCGGTTTTGACCGTTAATACATGGTTAACCAAGGGCTCAGGATGAACATCCTCGGCGTTATGGGTTATGCGATTAGGAGAAAATAGCTCTCTAAAACAAGCTAATTCCTCTAAGGTTAAATGCGGCTCATCAACCATACTGCAACCTACTCAGATGAATCCCTTGTACAAAAAATTACCACCAAAGCATGGGGCTGTACATTTTTTCATCTATAAATTTGCAAAAAAAGAAAAGTAGGCTAGCAAGGCTAAGGTTTGACTCCTATTAGCCATTTGCACTATTTAGTGAAGATTAACCACTCGTTGAGCGCTGCTGATTCGCGTATTGAGCTAAATCACTCATCCTTTTGCTGACTGGCTGGAGGCGCGAAGAGGATTTTACAGCGCTCCGAGAATGTCAGCCCCCGCGCCGTCACCTCGCTGAACATATCGCGCCATTCGCTAAAGGTCACTTTGAGTGGATTAAAACTGTTGACGGGTTTAGTGATCCCGTAAATCACTGTCTCGCCCTCGGGTACAAAGGTACCGAAGAGTTTGTCCCAGATAATTAAAATACCGGCGTAATTTTTATCGATATATTGTGGATTACGCCCGTGATGCACCCTGTGATGGGAAGGCGTATTAAACAGCCATTCTAAGGGGCCAAGTGTTCTCACCGCTTGAGTATGCACAAAAAACTGCAATCCCAAGTTCAACAGCACCACAAAAACCACCCAATTAGGATCGAAGCCTAAGATCACCAGCGGCAACCAAAACACCCACATGCCAGCGAAGGGATACATCAAACTCTGACGAAACGCGGTGCTGAAGTTCATATTTTCCGAGCTGTGGTGCACCACATGGGCCGCCCACATCCACCGTACTCTATGGCTCGCACGGTGGAACCAGTAATAGCAAAAATCTTGGGCAATCATCAGCAGCACAAAGCTGAGTGGACCCATTTGAATATCGAATAATTTCCAACCAAATACCGCTAGGTACAACTTAGCGATCAGCAACCCCGTGAGGATATCCGCGCCTTGGTGCATGGCGGCGAGACTAAAATTACACAGCACTTCCTTGGTGTGGTAACGGGCACTCGTTGGCAGTTTTTGTCTTCTGTCGCCGAAATACCATTCCAGCAAAATGCAGACAAAAAACAGTGGAGCCAGTACCAGCAGCAACACCTCGGGATGATTGATTAACGCGGCGATATCCATATACCTTTATCCTATTGTTATTATTGTATTAAAGCGTAAATCGCCTACCAGCGGGCGTAATGGTCCTCGGTCAATCCCAACACATTGTTGAGTTGGAATTTACGTCCCTGATTGTCAATGATAAAACCGCTAAAAAGCCCCAGATATTGGCGAAAATTACTCTTCAGCAAGATAAAATTGCGTTTCTCACTGCGGCAATTTCGAGCCGTAAACTCTAAATCGACGCGGCCATCGTGACTATGAATACGCCAGAGATCTGTGCCCTGCTGACCATGACGGTCAAACTCAAATTGCACAGGTCCGAGTAAATGGCGCTCGCCATTGATCCAAAACACGTTTTCATTGGCACCGGTTTCATTAACACCCGCAGCAAGATTTAATCCAATCACCCCTTCATCAATTTGGGTATTGATGGATGCCCAGCGCCAACTAGTATCACGGCGCATAAAGCCCGCGGAAAAATCATAACCTGCAAGGGCAAAATTCAATGGTTGCGGTTCATGGTCTATGGTGAGTTGTCCTTTGACCGATAAGCCATTGTGTTTTTGGGTATAGGTCCAGCCGTTGTATCCCGTGGGGCTACACATGGCCATAGGTAAACTTAAAGGTAAGGCATGCAGGGTTAAATCGGCTTGAATGCTTTTAGTATCAATGACTAAATGCCAATTCCCCTGTTGGATCTTAAAAGTCACGCTAGCGCCTTTACCGCCGATTGCAGCAACCCCATTGGCGGGTGAAGGCGTCATCCGGTAGCCAATCCCAAAGGGTTTCAGCCAGTCCTGTTGAGTTAAGCTGTTGTTTTTAATGTCATATAAATAACAGAAACCACTCCCCAGATAGGCGATATCCGCCAGTGCGATGCCAATGATGTAGCGCGGCGTGATAATCGAAATAAACTGGAACTGCTTAAAATCAAACCGTTTTGCCCAGGCCGATGCGCGCTTGTCCATGGTATCGAAATAGGCAAAATCCGCTAAACCTAAGCTACCAACTATGCCATCGAAATGGCCGAAATGTGGCTGACCTTTGGCATTGATTAAACTGTCGGGGGCGATTTGGGTAATAATCCTAGACATAAACTCGCCTTTGCTTGTGCAGTCGAAGGAGCATTTATGCTCTCTTATTTAATGTTGAATTTTTACTCTAACCTGTCGCCCATTGCATTAAAAGAGTGCAAGCTCAAATTGTTGTGATTTTGTTGCCGGCAAGAGTTCGGTTTAATCTCACCTGCGAATCATAAAAAAAGCGCCCGAAGGCGCTTAATCGACACAAACTTATCCGCAAATTGATAGCGAATGCTTCCGTAAACCTAATTCCGTAAACCTAAGTCGTTAGAAACGATAACTCATGCCGAAATTTACCCCTTGTAGCTCGAGTTCTTTCATTGGCACATATTGGTATTCAAGGTTTAGCCCAAAGCCCGACTGAAACCGATATTGCCAACCGACCGCGCCGTAAAAACCTACATCGTCCGAATCCATCTCTTGCTTATCCATCTCATAACTCACTTGGGTGTAAGCAGCGCCGAGTTTGGCGTACAAACTATTACCACGGGAGAGCGCATATTCGCCATAGGCGGTAGCTCTAACACCTTGGAAGCGTAAATCTTTTATCTCGCTGAATGTACTAACGAGCGCACTTGCCACACCACCAGAGCCCGTTAAATACCCTGCTTCAACGCCAAAATTGTCGTTAAGCATATAGCGATAATACAAGTCGCTGGTGAAGGTATCGCCCGCATCATATTTGCCGCTCTTAGTTTCAAATTCTTGGGTGCCGTAGCCTAAGCTGCCACCTAACACATGGGGAGAATCGCCAGCATTCGCCTTGCACACGACAGAGCCCGTCAACAGTGCGAACGACAACAGCCAAGTATTAATTGTTAAGTATTTCATATTGTTTAAATTCAGTATGCAGATGTAGGCACATCATAACCTTTGCACCTGTATAAGGACTGAACCCGAGTGCATTGTGGTAACGGGGGGGATTTCTGGTATGCTGTAGCCACTTTTTACTTGCATGAGATCCCCCATGAAAAAGTTATTATTGACGCTGACTTTCCCCCTGCTCTTCGTGGGCTGCGCGAGCCAAAATCCAACTCATATGGCATTTAGCCCACAGGTTCCCGATATTAGCCAACAGACCACCAGACCCGTACAGATCTCATTGGATACCATTGATACCCGTAACGTCGAGTACGTGGCGCGCTTTATCGAAGAAGGCACTAAGACCCGCCTCGTCGGCCCGAGTGAGCCACCAAAATTATTGCTCGATGAAGTTTTCCGTAACGGTTTTACCCAAGCGGGCTACCAGATTGACCCAAGCGCGACCAACTCTGTGCAAGTCCAGTTAGAAGAACTGCAAATGGATGTCACCAAAAAGACCTTCGGTTATGAAGCCAAACACAGCGTACTGATTGCCGTGCAAGCCCGTAATTCCAGTCAAGAATTGGTCAAACGCTATAAAGCCAAGGGCACTTTAAAAGGCCCGTTAACGCCAGACTTTGCCACTCTAGAGCTGGATATGAACAAGTTACTCGGCCAACTCACCGGGGAAATTTTGAATGACCCTGAGTTAAACCAGTTCCTGCAACAATAATAGTGCTAATCGATAATTAATAAGGAAATCATAATGTTTCGTTGGATATCTGCACTCTTAGTTCTGTGTGCCAGCTATAGCAGTTGGGCGGCAATCGACATTCAACCCGATACCCTATATCCCCAAGTCGAGTTTGATACCAGCCTAGGTAAGATTGTGGTCGAACTCGATAGAACCCGCGCACCGATTACCGTCGATAACTTTCTGACCTATGTGGTCAAAGGCGAGTACAACAACACGATTTTCCATCGCATTATCAGTGACTTTGTCGTTCAAGGTGGCGGACTAAACCCACAATTAGAAGAATTACCCGCAGGAAAACCGATATTTAACGAGTCTGGCAACGGCTTATCCAACAGCATGGGCACGATTGCGATGGCGCGCGACAACGATCCCCACTCTGCTACCCGTCAGTTTTACTTCAACGTGGCGGATAACACTAAGCTGGATCCATCCAAACGTCGTTGGGGTTATGCGGTATTTGGTGAAGTGATTGAGGGCAAACAAGTGCTGGAAGCCATGGCCGTGGTCGAGACCACGACCAATGCAAAACTCAATTGGCCCGATGTGCCAGTAACACCTATCATATTGAAAACAGCTAAATTACTGCCAAAAAAATAATCGAAAAAAATTTGAGCAAAAGCCCTAATCCTCTGTCTATACTCAAAAGGCAACAGAAAGGAGGCAAGGGTGACGATTGAAGAATTTATCGATAATAAAGCGCCCCAACTTGCTATGTATGGCAAAGCATTTTTGAGTGACGAGCTCGATTTCCATGAAGTCCAGCTCTATCTTTGGGACACACTCGAGGAATGGCAATTACTCATTCCAAGTTGTGAAGCGCAAACAGAAACAGAAACCGTGTTTTGGCATTTGCTCCATAGTTTTAACAAGTGGCCAGACTGGATGATCCGCGGCAATCAGTACCTGTGTCAGCAGTTGCATGCGTGCTGTGACTTCCTTAGTTTGGGAGGCCAAATGCCCTCAGGGTGCGTTGGTGTTCGACCTTGAGTAATACACTCTCTAAAGACTCAGCTTGCTGGGTCTTTTTATTTCCCCCCAGCCGCACAGAAACCCATCGAGCATCAAAAGGATACGCATTAATCCTTGAATCCCACCGCATCTTACCCGTAAGCTAGGCGGATTCGACTCCTCGGCTCATGCTTATGTTCGTCATCGGTTTAAATCGGCGCATCTTAGAATTCTTTAGCGTTTACTACCATAAGCGCGTGTTGATACTGCTGTTACTCGGCTTTTCTGCCGGCCTGCCATTAATGTTGGTCTTTTCAACCTTGTCTTTTTGGCTGCGGGAAGCGGGAGTCGACCGTACTTCTATCGGGTATTTCAGTTGGATAGCGCTGGCTTATGCCTTCAAATGGGCCTGGTCGCCCTTGGTGGACAGATTATCTCTGCCCATACTGACGCGCTTTTTAGGTCGTCGGCGCAGTTGGATGCTGTTCGCCCAGCTGCTGTTGGTCGGCGCCATTTTGGGTATGTCCTTTAGCGACCCACTGCAAGATCTCGAACGCTTGGCCGTATTTGCCCTGATGGTCGCCTTTGCATCCGCCACCCAAGATATTGTGATTGACGCCTTTCGTATCGAATCTGCCCCCGAAAAAATGCAGGCCGCGCTTGCTGCCGCCTATCAAGTGGGCTATCGCAGTGCCATGATTGTGGCGACCGCTGGCGCACTCAGCATCGCCGCTTGGGTTGAACCCGGCAATACCGAATATAATCTGCTCGCTTGGCAAACTTCCTATTTGGTGATGGCAGGACTGATGTTTGTCGGGGTGTTAACAACGCTTTTTAGCCGCGAGCCACAGGTCGATACCCGCGCCGCCGATGAGACAGAATTAGCGGTAAAACAACGTTTGAGCGAGCGTTACCCCAAGCCCGTTGCGGCGAGTCTCTCATGGATTTATACCGCCAGCATACTGCCCTTTATCGACTTTTTTAAACGCTATGGTCGCAGCGCCATTTTGATTCTTTTGCTGATTTCCTGCTATCGCATTTCGGACATTGTGATGGGGATTATGGCCAACGTGTTCTACGTGGACATGGGATTTAGCAAAGAAGAAATTGCTTATCTGAGTAAGATCTATGGCCTTATCATGACCTTAGTTGGCGCAGCCTTTGGCGGTATCCTATTAGCCCGCTTCGGCACCATGAAGATTTTATTCCTTGGCGCCCTCTTGGTCGCCGTCACCAATTTGCTGTTTGCTTGGCAGGCGATGATTGGGTACAACGTCCAATTTTTAACCTTTGCTATCTCGGTCGATAACTTTAGCGCCGGTATTGCCACCGCCGCCTTTATCGCTTACCTCTCGAGCCTCACCAGCAGCGGCTACAGTGCGACCCAATATGCGCTGCTCTCCTCGATTATGTTGCTTTTCCCTAAGTTTATTGCTGGCTTCTCGGGCGCCTATGTCGATGCCTATGGCTATGTGAACTTCTTTGTCGCTGCCAGTGTGATAGGTTTTCCCGTGTTACTGCTTATTCATTTAGTGAATCGATACGTGCCCCATGGCAGCAAAGACAACGCCGAATCTAAGCAATAAAAAAGCCCCTCGTCTTTGATAGCGAGGGGCTTTTGAATGTCTATCAGCACAGTGACTCGAGGTGAATCACATGCTGGCTAGGCTTTGCGATTAATCGCGGAAGTTATTGAACTGGAAAGGCTGCCCCAGATCCGCTTGACGCACTAACGCCATCACAGCTTGTAAATCATCGCGGGCTTTACCCGTCACACGCACTGTGTCGCCTTGGATCTGAGATTGCACTTTAATCTTGCTATCCTTGACCATCTTAACGATTTTCTTGGCGATATCCGTCTCGATCCCTTGCTTAAAGCGCACTTTCAGGGAGAAGGTTTTGCCACTGTGTACCGACTTTTCGTCGACATCCATAGTCGAAGGCTCAACGTTACGCTTGCTCAATTGGGTACGCAGAATATCGACCAACTGCTTGCACTGGAAATCATCTTCCGCGGTGAGAGTCACCACATGATCTTTATATTCGATGCTGGCATCTTTACCACGAAAATCGAATCGGCTGCTGAGTTCACGGCGGGAGTTTTCGACCGCGTTACGTAATTCAACCTCATCCACTTCAGACACAATATCAAATGAAGGCATAGTTGCCGCCCCTTAGGTGATTGTAAATGCCCATAGTTTACCGACTCCCTCCCCCAAGTTGAAGGTTAACTTTACCCAAGCAAGATAAAACTCGGGTTATGGATGACTTTGGCGGCACATTTTCCTATTATGGCGTCACACTAAGATAATCAAATTGTATTTGTGATAACTAAAAACACCCTATTCAAATTGGCTTTAGCCGTAGCCTTTGTCGTGATCAGTTATCTGGTGTTTTCCAGACCAACCTATTCGCAAAGTATCCCCAATATCGATAAGGTAGGCCATCTTGGGAGCTTCTTCTGTCTCTCTTATCTGACCTTTCTCGCCTTTCGCCCTAAGTGGTACTGGCTCTCGCTGGTACTCGCCGCCTACGCGATTTTGATTGAGCTAGTGCAATCGCGTTTACCCTACCGCAGCGCCTCTGTGGGCGATGTGTTAGCGGACTTTGCTGGTATCGCTTTGTTTTACTTCTGTCTTTGGGCCTATCGAAAATACTTTAGCGCCGCCCAACTCAAGGAAGAATAATGTTCGGCCAAGGTGCGTCATCCACTATGGAGCCTCAAATCACCGATATCGCGATTTTAGGGGCTGGCGCCGTGGGGCAATTGATTTGCCATCAACTGCATTCGGCGGGATTAGCCGTAGGCCTGATAGCGCGTGAATCAGTATCCACTTCTGAGGCGACGGATTGGCAAGACCTCGTGTTTTGCCCTCTGCCATCAACGGATGCAAGTGCCGACTCAGTCTCATACCGAGTGCCTAAACTCAGTTTAGACGGCACTGGCTTACAGCAGGTTAAGCTGCTAATTGTGTGCGTTAAGGCTTATCAAGTCATTGATGCTATTAGCCCTTTACTCGACAAACTCTCGCCCCAGTGTCATATCCTGTTATTGCATAATGGCATGGGTCCACACTTGGCTCTCGCGCCCAAATTACAGGGTCGCGGCTTAAGCCTTGGTACTACCTCCCAAGGCGTGCTGCGCCAGTCCCGCTGGCAAGTCAAACAAACCGGTCAAGGCTTGACCCAGTTTGGCCATTTTACCGGACCCGCATTACCACACACACTGCGTGATGGGCTGCTCAACGCTATCCCCAGCAGTGAATGGGTTGAGGCAATTATCCCGAGTCTTTGGCAAAAGCTTGCGGTAAACGCCGCGATTAATCCGTTGACTGCCCTGCATCAATGCCACAATGGCACCTTGGCTCAAGCAGAATTTACCCAGACCATAGCCAGTATCTTAGATGAACTGGTCGAGGTGGCCGCCCACGATGGTATCGAGCTGGATAGACAAATGCTTGAAGTGCGCGTGTACCGGGTGATTGAACTCACGGCCGCGAATTTCTCGTCGATGCACCAAGATGTAGCACACCATAGGCCAACCGAGATTGCACAAATTAATGGTTATATTTGCGACCGCGCCAGCGCGCACGGTTTAAGTGCAGCCACCAATGCCCAAATGTGCCAAGCCATTAAACAGCTGTCGGCAATAACGCCACAAGCTTAATTAATATACTTAATTGATTTTAAATGGATTTATCCCTATCCAACCGAGCTTAATAAAACTCGGCGATATTCCAGCATTTTTAAATGCACTCGAATTGGCATTTTGATACTAAATGCACCATCACAGCGCACCAAATCAGGGCGTAATCACCTGTTTTTGCACTGTTTTGCGGCAAAAACACTGTCTATTTGAGTGCGCCACTTTGTTAACATAATGATAATAAAAACATTATTGTTATGGCCTGATTCCTGCTTTGTTCACCTCACTTACGTCTGAAGTTCGTTGGAGAATAAAGTTGAAACTCATCACCGCTATTATTAAACCCTTTAAAATTGATGATGTACGTGAAGCACTGACGCAACTTGGTATCCAAGGTATGACAGTGACCGAAGTACGCGGTTTTGGCCGCCAGAAGGGACATACAGAGCTATATCGCGGCGCCGAATATGCGGTCGACTTTCTCCCCAAAATGAAGCTTGAAATTGCCATCCATTCCGAGCAGGAAGATGCGGTCATCGAAGCCATCGTTGCCGCGGCTCACACGGGTAAAGTCGGCGACGGCAAGATATTCGTCACTCCACTCGAGCAAGTGATCCGCGTGCGCACCGCTGAGGAAGGGAGTGATGCAATATGACCCAACAGACAACCGCACTTAACGCTACGCTCGAGCGCAGCACAAATACCCAAACCAGCCAGCACACTCAGTCCGCTCAGCCAAACGCCCATTATTCAAAATTGGGTTATCAGGCATTATTGGCGCTGTTCGCTAGCGGCTTTGCGGGCACGGCTTTGGCCGATGAGGCGCAGCTCAGCGGCGCCAACACGGCATGGATTTTAAGCTCATCGGCCCTCGTCCTATTGATGACACTCCCAGGGCTGGCGCTGTTTTACGGCGGTCTGGTGCGCAGTAAAAACGTGCTATCGATTTTAATGCAGTGTTTTTCTATCGCCGCTATCGCCTCCGTGCTGTGGTTTGTGGTGGGTTACTCTATCGCCTTCGATACCGGCAACGGTTTTATCGGCGGGCTGGGTAAAGCCTTTTTAGCCAGCATTGGTCGCGACAGTGTCAGTGGGGATATTCCCGAACCTTTATTTATGCTTTTCCAGATGACCTTCGCGATTATCACGCCAGCGCTGATCATCGGTGGCTTTGCCGAGCGGATGAGATTCTCCGCCGTACTGATGTTTTCAAGCGCTTGGTTGCTGTTAGTCTATGCACCTATCACCCACTGGGTGTGGGGCGGCGGCTGGTTGGCCGAGCTTGGCCTGTATGACTTTGCTGGCGGTACCGTCGTACACATTACCGCTGGGGTGGCGGCACTGGTGGCGGCAAAAGTGTTAGGGCCGCGTAAGGGATTCTTAAACTCGGCCATTATGCCCCATAACCTGACCATGACAGTGACAGGCGCGGGCATGTTGTGGGTAGGCTGGTTTGGCTTTAATGGCGGCAGCGCTTTAGGCGCCAATGGCACTGCGGCCATGGCGATTCTCGCGACCCATCTAGCCGCGTCGATGGGCGCCATCACTTGGGCAGGTATCGAGTGGTATAAATTCGGTAAGGCCAGTGCACTTGGTATAGTCACAGGCATGGTGGCAGGCCTTGGCACTATCACTCCAGCATCGGGTTATGTCGGCCCTGCTGGCGCGTTAGTTATCGGTTTTCTTGGTGGTGTGGTCTGCTTCTTTTCAACTGTCTACATTAAACAAAAGCTTAAGATTGACGACTCACTCGATGTGTTCCCTGTGCATGGTGTCGGCGGTATTCTCGGTACTTTGCTGGCGGGAGTATTTAGTTCGACTCAGCTTGGGATCTTCAGCGGTTATGGCTTTGCCAGTGTTAACCACACTATGCTTGACCAACTCGGGGCACAGGCCATTGGCATTATCGCTACGTTCACCTATACAGCGATTGTAACTTGGTTATTGTTTGTGGTGATTGGCAAAATCCTCGGCGGACTTCGCGTCAGCACAGAGCAGGAAGTGAATGGCCTAGACCTTTCCGAACACGAAGAAACAGGCTATAGCCTGTAGCTCGATGACTAGACTTGCCATCAGAACTCACGTCCTGATGGCAAGTTTACTGATACTGCTTGTTAATGAACCTTCAGCCATTGCATAAGCTCATCTAATTTCATCGGCTTAGCGTATAAATAGCCCTGCAAAAAGTGCACTTCACGACTGATTAAATAGTCCGCCTGCTCTTGGGTCTCAACCCCTTCGGCCACAGCCACATAATTCATCTTATGGCAGAGTTCGATGATGGTATCGAGCACATGGGAGGTCACCGAATCTTGTCCTATGGTATCGATAAAGCATTTATCGATTTTAAGGTAATCCAAGGTAAAGGTTTGCAGCAGCGACAAGGTTGTCTGCCCAGTACCAAAATCATCAATCGCCACCAGAATCCCCAGCTCACGTAGCGCCGCAATTCGCTCACACATATCCGCCGTTAATAATTGCCGCTCGGTGATTTCGATTAACGGCTGCACACCGATTTCGGCAAACGCATCCCTAAGGTAACGAAACTTAGCCTCGATATCGCTTTGGATAAAATGCTCGGGCGCCACGTTAAAACCGACCCTAAAACCCGGTTCCACTTGCATCGAGCTAAAATCGGCCAAGGCCCGTTCAAAAATATAATTGGTTAATGGCACGATTAATTGGCTTTCTTCGGCGATGGGAATAAACAAATCAGGACGAACTAAACCCATTTGCGGATGTTGCCAACGCACCAGCGCTTCAACGCCTTTGGCTTTGCCATCTTCACTGCCCACAATAGGTTGGTATACGAGGAAAAACTCTTTATTTTCAATGCCGCTTCTAATGTCGTCCGCAAGGGAGTGACGCCCACTACGCTTCGACAACAATAGGCTAGACAGTATGATCAGGGTAAATATCAGCGGCAGTGATAATGCAAAGGCAATCCAATAAAAATGCCAAAACAATCCCTTAGAGATCTCCAGCAGGATGACAAAATCCTGATGCACATCAAACTGATCCTTCGCCAATACCCTAATAACTTGGTTACCACTAAACTGCGGGCTTGAGGGCAACGTCGCCCCATGTAAGCCAAGCACAACGGTTTTCACCGCGCGAGGAAAGACATCCGGCTGAATAAAACTATCGATAAGGTATTGGCCTTCGGAAACAACCACGGCGCCGTATTGCGTATTCTCATTCTTATAAATCGTGATGATCGCTGGTACACCCAGTCGAGCAGGCGTCTCAGGCACGATATATTGCGCGCCATCTTGCAAACTATTCGCAGGAAGTAAGGTATTTAAGGGGAGATTCACCCCTCCCGTAGTCGACGAGCAGTAAAACGCGTTTGCATTGAAGAGTAATACGCCCCGAAAATAAGGCTGAAAATACATATATTCTGCTAACTTGCCACAATCTTGTTCAGTTAAGTCCTTGGCAAACTCACCCACTTCATCCGATAAGTCTAAGATTGCCTCTAGACGCTCCAAATTGAAACGGCCAATCTCCGCGGCTTTATTATGGCTTAAATAGTCCGCGATAAAGTAACTCAATAGCAAAGCTAAAAAGATGGGCAACAGGAGTAAGGTTAGCCAGTGTTTTAATGTCAATTCGGATAAAGAGAAGGTGTGACGCATCGAAATTTGGGCAAGAATCGTACGGACTGGCATAGTAACAAATCCCCGTTGAATCGATTGTTATTTTTTGTATCGACAGTATCTTAGCGACTTAAAGAATCAAAAATATAGCCGATTTGGTCTTTCTTGCCCTATGTTTTGATTAATCGATTATCGGGCCTGCGCAACTTCACTAATCGATACCGACTTTGCCATCAATTGCCGCATTATTCCCACATCACTAATATCGCCGCCAAGGCGATTAAGATAAGGCCGAGCAACTCTTTAATTTTCACTTTCTCTTTGAGCCAGAATGCCGAAATCAACATCATAAAGAAGATTTCTACTTGGCCTAGGGTTTTCACGTAGGGTACGGCCTGCAAAGACATGGCACTAAACCAACCAATAGAGCCAAAGCAGCTGGCGGTACTCGTCAGCAAGGTTAACCTAGGCCGTTGGATTAAGGCGATTAACGTTTCCTTATCCTTTAGGACTAAATAACTGACTAACACTAAGGTTTGCAAACAGATCACGCATAACAATACCCAAGCGGCGCTATGGGGAAAGCCGACATTTAACCTTAGGCTTGCTTCCCTCACCCATAAAGAGGTCAGTGCAAAGGCGCTGCCGCTAGCAATGCCGAGCAGCACAGTGCTTAGGGATAACTGCCTAAGCCCTTGCTTGGCACTCAATAAAAACACGGCAACGCCACCTAAAATCACCCCAATCCAACCGAGTAACGATAAATGGGTGCCAAAAAAGAAGGTGCCTAATATCGCGGCGACAATGGCCTCACTCTTGGCAAGCCCGGCACCGATGGCAAAATTTTGTTGTTGAAACAACTTAACCATCAAGCCAGTCGCAAGGATCTGCATCATGGATAATGGAATGGACCCATCCACTTTAAATCGGCCTCGCAATGGGCCACGATGTAGTCGCTAAAACTCATCAGAAAGAGGACGGGTCCACCTATGAAGATTACTACAATCGGTTTAGATATCG